>NZ_JBHVRW010000028.1:0-107645 GCF_042885475.1 Streptomyces sp. NPDC058051 | reverse complement strand
ACGCCCCCGAACGAGACCCACACCGTGAGCCTGAAGTGGCCCGCGGGCGCGGGGGAGATCAAGGGCGCCTACACCGACGTTGAGGTCTACCCCACCCACACAACCAATTAGGGGCGGCGCCCGCGGCCAGTCCTGTCAAGACCTGTGGATCGATGGCTATGCGGGGGGTCTGGCTTTGGTGTCGTTGTGACCGCGCACAGAGCGCGCTGCCGAGGCAGCAGCGGGCGCTGTCGTATGGGCCTTCGTGAGTGAAGGCCGCGGAATTTCTCCAGGGTGCGTGGGGAACGTGACGAGGCCCTTCCCCCACAGGGTGGGAAGGGCCTCGTGAGTGAGCGCTGGGCAGGCCTTGCACCTGCATTTCCCCGCAGGAAGCGGGGTGTCTTTCCTTGGACCACCAACGCAACGTCAGTCGCCGTGAGTTGCGGAGAACTTCCAAGATCAACTATAGCGCATGCGACCGTCGGCCAGGTTCGAGAACGCCGACACGGCCTCCCAGCCCTCTTCGGGTTCCGGGTGGAACAGGTACGCGGCGAGCGGAGTGAGGCAGGCTTCCAGGACGGCGTCGAACAGTGCCTGCGGCAGGGGGGCCGGTGCGTCCTCTGCGGCGCGGGCGTAGGGGTCGGGATCCCAGCCTCGGACGACCCGCTCCACTTCGTGGGCGTCCGGCTGTGACGGAGCGCTTCAGTTGGCGAGTGAGCGCGCGAGTCGGCGACTGGAGTGCCGGCAGTCCGCGCATGCCACGCACGGATTCCGTGAACCCGCAGCAGCGGTCGGCGCACACATCACCGTCCGGACGGCACGGCACAGGACGCACGGGCTGTCCTTGGCCCGGAAAGGCACCGAAACAGCTGGGCGGAGGTGGGGCAGGGGTGGGGGACAGCGGGTGTTGCCTCGAATTTTGCTCCGTGGCCCGGATGCGTGCCACGAAGGGCGCCTGGAAGGTGGAATACCTGTCCGGGCGCCCTTTTGCTGTGGTCGGAGAAACCCCGGCTTCTTCTGCGAGTGCGACACCACAAGGTTCGAAGCGTGCAGTTCCGCCAGTGGTTCTCTCCGGGCACCCCCACGCAGCACACTCGTCCTCACGGCCTTCGCGCTGGACGTGTGTGTTCCCGCGCACCCTTCGACGTCGGCCGTTAAAGATCGGGCCGGGCGAGGAGTTCGCGTAGCTCCTGCAGGTTCTTCGCGGAGAACGAGCGCTTGCCGGCGGAGATTTCGCCCAGCATCGCCCCGACGCCGCGGCTCATGCGTGTGTCGACGCCGTGCGCAGTCGCCAGGCCGGCATAGCCGTCGTCGACGAGGCCGTGTTCGAGTGGGCGCTGTCGCACCGCGATGTCGCGAAAGCCACCGCTGCGGTCCTTCGGCTGCCCGGCGAGGTAGTGCACGAGCCGGTCCAGCGCCGCCTCCCGGACGGCCTCGGATGCTTCGGCCCGGAACGCGTAGGGCTCATAGGCGTCGAAGCTCTCCAGGACGATGCCGGCCCGCACCGCGACTTCCGTGCTCTCCCGCGCGACGGCGGCGGCAAGGTCGCGGTTGGTGTCCACGACCTCGGCCATCGGGAGGTCAACGACCGAGGTCAGGCCGAGGATGCCACCGAAGCCACGCTTCGCGAACCGGTAGCCGGTAACGTTCGACGACGCGGTGACGGGGCCGTAGGCGCGGAAGTCCGCCGCGACGTCCAGGGCATGCCGGTCCGGGGCCGATCCGTCGGGCATGCCGACGGCGAGCGCGCCGGAGCCGCCGAACGACACCACACCCGGCTCAAGGTAGTCGCTGAAGATGTTGACGAACGCGCTGATGACCCGGTCGGCACCGACCACCTCGGCGATGACCGGCTCGTTGACGCCGTTCTGGAGAGACACGACGCGGCCGTCGCCCGCCAGGCGCGGCGCGATCCACTCGGCAGCGTCGCGCGTGTGCTGCGACTTGGTGGCGATCACAGCGATGTCGATCGGGTCGGCGTCGGCTGGGTAGTCAGTCGTCGTGTACGCCGGCATCCGCACGGCGTCGTCGGTGCCGTCGACCGCGCGGATGCGCAGGCCGTCGGCGCGGATCGCCTCGATATGGACGGCGTCGGCGTCGACGAGGGTGACCTTGATGCCCTCGCGCGCCATGGCGTGGGCGACGGTGCCCCCGATCGCTCCGGCGCCGACGATCGTGTAGCTGCGGTCGGTCATTCAGATCTCCTCAAGGGCGTCGGTGGACTGGACCTGCCACGGGCTCGTGTCCGGGAAGTGCTGGGGCAGGCTCGCCGAGCCGACAGAGGTGCCGCCGTCGACCGGGAGCGTGGCACCGGTGATCCACCGGGCCTCCTCCCCGAGCAGGTAGAGCACCGCGTTGGCCACGTCCCCGGGCCGGGCGCCGCCCGGGAGGATGTCGGCCGAGGCCATGATGGTGGCGTACTCCGTGCTGATCGGGTTGACCTCGCTGTCGACGGAGAAGAACCCCGGTGCCACGGCGTTCACGCGGATCCCCGCGTGACCCAGTTCGATCGCGCAGGCCATCGTGACCATCGTCAGCGCCGCCTTGGACGTCGAGTAGTGCGCCGTGCCGGGACGTGCCCGCTTCGCGGCCCCCGAGGTGATGTTGACGACGGCGGGCGTGCGCCCGGCCGCGATGGCGTGCCGGGCGAGCTGCTGCGTCGCAAGCAGGGGCGCGACGACATTGACCGCCTGGACGTGGTTCCACCGCTCGACGTCGAGGGCGAGGAAGGGGATGGCCGGGTAGATGCCTGCGGCGTTGACGAGGCCGTCCACGGGGGCGAGCGCCCAGGCCTCGTCGACGAGGCCCGTGGCGAAGGCCGGATCGGCCAGGTCGCCGACGAGGGTGTGGGTGCGGACGCCGTGCTCCTCGGCGATGGTGCCGAGGACCTCTTCGACGGCGGTCGCCCGTACGTCGATGCCCGTCACGTCCCAGCCGGCGGCGCCGAGCCGCCGGGCGATGGCCGCTCCGAGGCCGTTGCCGGCGCCCGTGACAACGGCGTGCCGGGATTCCTGACTCATCGGATGTCGCCTTTCGTCGTGCCGAGGTCGGCGGCGGCGATCGCCGCGACCTGTTCGTGGGTCGCCCACCAGACCCCGCTGGTGCCGCGGATGTGTGCGAGGAGCTCCCGCAGGATCGAGAAGCGCGAACGGTGGCCGATGACCGAGGGATGCATGGTCAGTTGGAACAGCCCGCCCTCTTCGACAGCGCCGTCGAACTCGCGCTTCCAGATGTCCAGCACGCCGGCCGGTGGCGTGTACGGGCGCAGGCCCGCGTAGCGGGCCATTGCGAAGTACGGGGCGTCGTCGCGGATCCATTCGACGGGGATCTCGACCAGGCCCGTCGGGCTTCCGTCGGCCAGCAGCTCGTACGGTCCGTCGTCAGCCATGAGGGAGGAGTCATAGCGGAATCCGAGCTCGCGGAGCACGTGGAGGGTGCTCGGCGAGAAGTCCCAGGACGGCGTCCGGATTCCCACCGGCCGTCGGCCCGACAGCCGTTCGAGCGTGTCGAGGCTGCGTGCGGTCAGTTCCAGCTCGTTGTCGTGGGACAGCAGCGTGTTGCGTTCGTGGATCCAGCCGTGGACGCCCAGCTCGTGGCCCGCCGCCATGTACGCATCGACCTCGTCCGGGTGCAGCAGCGCCGACACCGCCGGCATGAAGAACGTCGCGGGGACCTCGTACTCGGCCAGCAGGCGCAGCAGGCGGGGAACGGCGACGCGGGCGCCGTACTCGCCGGCCGCCAGCGTGCCGGGCGTCTGGGCATTGTCCCGCAGGTACGGGGTCTCGTGGTCGCTGTCGAAGGAGATCGCCACGGCCACGCGGGCTCCGTCCGGCCAGCCGCCCCGCGCCAGCGGCCGCCCGGCCCGGACCTGTTCGACGATCGGGCGCCACACCGCTTCGGGCCACTGCCAGGGTTCGAGCGCGGACTCGCTGTCGGTGGCGGCCATCAGCGGTCCTGCGCCGTGGCGGCGGGCATCACGTGGCGCATCCCGTGGACCATCGCCCCTCCGGCTCGCAGGGCGGCGGCGACGTGCACGGTCTCCGCGAGCTGCTCGGGCGTGGCACCGGCCGCGACGGCCGCGGCGCTGTGCGCCTCCAGGCAGGCGTCGCACTGGGTCGTCAGCGCGACGCCGATGGCGATCAGTTCCTTGGTCAGCTTGTCGATGGCGGTGTCACCGTCGAGCACAGCCGCGTTGAACGCTCCGAAGCGGCGCCACATGGCGCCGGCGTGGGTGGCCAGCTGCGTGAAGTCGGGGGCGTGGGCGTGGGAGGTGGACATGGGACTCCTTCGGTCGGGGGAGGGGGCGTGGAGGTCGGTCGTGCTGGTCATACGGCGCCGAGCAGGCGCACGATGCGAACGTAGGTGGCCGCGCACAGCACGACCGATGCCGCGTCGACGCGCTCGTCGTCGCCGTGGAAGCGGCGGCGGAACTCGGCGTAGTCGAGCTCGCTGCTGAAGAGGCCGAAGCCGTAACAGGGCAGCCCGCGTGCCAAGTAGTGCCGGGCGTCATTGCCCCCGGGGGTCAGCAACGGCAGCGGCCGGGCTCCCGGGTAGGCCTCGGCGCTCGCGGCGGCGATGGCCCGGTAGAGCGGGTCGTCGGTCGCCGCGACGAGAGCGGGAGCCTCCGGTCCCGGCTCGACGGTGACGCCGGGCAGGCCCGCCAGCGCGAGGCCGATCTCCGCGTCCGCGTCGGCGCCCGTCTGGCCGGGCAGGAGACGGACGTCGACGTCGATCGCTCCGTCGCCAGGGATGACGTTCGACTTCGACCCCGAGATGACGACATTGGGCGAGATGGTCAGGTGGGTGAGGGCGTGCAGCACCCGGGCGTAGGCACCCGTCTCGGGCAGGGCGGCGTCCAGCGTGCCGGGATCGCTGAGCCGCGCCACCAGGTCAGGGGCCAGCCCGAGCGCCCCGAGCAGGTCGGGCCACCAGTCGTCCGTGGGAACGGCCGGCGGCACCTCGTGCGCGGCCAGCCGGCTGACGGCGTCGGCCGCGAGCACGGCGCCGCTGCGCACGCCGTACGGCATGGAGCCGTGCCCGGACTCGCCCCGGAGGCGAAGGCGCCGGCCCGCGGCGCCCTTCTGACCGATGGTGACGGTCACCCGGCGGGCGTCCGGTCCGCCGACAACGAGACCGCCGCCGGACTCGGTGATCGCGAGGTCGGCGAGGACGAGTTCGGGGCGGTGCCGCATCAGCCAGCCCATCCCGTACCGGCTGCCGGCCTCCTCGTCGGCCGTGGCCAGGAACAACAGGTCTCCCGCAGGCCGCTCGCCGGACTCCGCGACGATGCGGAACGCGACGGCCATCGACGCGGTGAGGCTGAGCATGTCGACCGCACCGCGTCCCCAGACGACACCGTCGATGAGTTCGCCGCCGAACGGGTCGCGGGTCCAGGCGGCGGAGTCGGCCGGCACCACGTCCAGGTGCCCGAGCAGGGCCAGAGAGGGCGCCGACGGGTCGGTGCCGGGCAGACGCAGCAGCAGGTTGCCCCGGCCGGGTGCCGGTTCGACGAGGTGGACATCGGCTCCGAGCGCTTTCAGGGCGCGCTCGCCGCCCAGATAGTCGAGCAGGATCTCGACGTTGCGGATCTCCTGGCCCGAGCCCTCGGTGCCGTCGTTGACGCAGGCTGCGCGGATCATCCGCTGGAGGAGGCCGACGGCGTCCTGGGCGGCCGCCGACGCGCGGCCCGCGGTCATGCGGCACCGCCCGGTACCGCGTCGAGCAGAGTCCGGGTGTAGTCGTGCTGTGGCCGCTCGAAGACGTCCTCGACCGTGCCGACCTCGACGACGTGCCCCTTGCGCATCACCGCGACCCGGTCCGAGATCGCGCGTACGACGGTGAGGTCGTGGCTGATGAACAGGTAGGACAGCCCGAGGGAGTCCTGCAACTCGGCCAGCAGGTCGAGCACCTGGGCCTGGACGGTGACGTCGAGTGCGGAGACCGGCTCGTCGCAGACGACGAGGTCGGGCCGCAGCGCGAGGGCGCGCGCGATGGCGACGCGCTGGCGCTGGCCGCCGGACAGCTCCGCGGCGCGCCGGCTCCCGTACGACGCCGGGAGCCCGACACGTTCGAGGAGTTCGCTCGAACGGGTCCGGCGCTCCTGGCGGTCCCCGATCCCGAAGGCCTTCATCGGCTCCTCGACGATCTGCGCGAGCGACAGGCGCGGGCTCAGTGACGCGTAGGGGTTCTGGTGCACGATCTGGAACCGGCGCCGCAGCTGGCGCAGTTCGGCAGGCTTGAGGCTGCCGGTGTCGACGCCGTCGAACTCGACGGTGCCGCCGGTCGGCTTCTCCAGGCACATGACCATGCGCGCGGTCGTCGTCTTCCCGGAGCCCGACTCACCGACGACGGAGAGGGTCTCGCCACGGTTGATCTCCAGGTCGACGCCACCGACAGCGGTGAAGAGCCGGCTGCGACCGGCGTCGTCGCGGGTCTGGAACTCCTTCACCAGCCCGCGTGCGACGACCAGGGGCGTCCCGCCGGCCTCCGCCGCGGGGCGCTGCCGTGCGGCTGCCCGGTGGGCACGCCGTGCGGGCAGCGAGTTCAGGAGCCGGCGGGTGTACTCCTCCCGGGGGTTTTCCAGCACCTGTGCGCCGGGGCCGCTCTCGACGACCCGTCCTTGGGACATCACCACCACCCGCTGGGCCCGTTCTGCCGCCACCCCGAGGTCGTGCGTGACGAGGACGACCGCCGTCCCCGCGTCGGCGATCAGCTCGTCGAGGCGGTCGAGAACCTGCTTCTGTACGGTGACGTCGAGGGCGCTGGTCGGCTCGTCGGCGATGATGAGGCGGGGCCGGCACGCCCACGCGATGCCGATCAGGACACGTTGGCGCATGCCGCCCGAGAACTCGTGCGGATACTGCCGGGCGCGCCGGGCGGGGTCGTCGACCCCGGCTTCGCCGAGGATCTCCACCGCGCGCTCCCAGGCCGTGCGACGGGTCCGCCGACCGTGGATGACGAGCGCCTCGGCGATCTGCTTGCCCACCCGTTGGGTCGGGTCGAGCGAGACCGTCGGGTCCTGTGGGACGAGCCCGATCAGTCCGCCGCGCAGCGACCGCATCGCGGTCTCGGGCAGCCGGTCGATGCGGCGGCCGTCGAACTCGATGCTGCCCCGGTCGATGCGGGCCCCGCCGGGGAGCAGCCCCATCACGGACAGCGCCGTCGTCGACTTGCCCGAGCCGGATTCCCCGACGATGGCGACCACCTCGCCGGCACCGACGTCGAAGCTGACATCGCGTACGGCACTGATCGCACCGTTGCGGTAGGAGACCGCCAGGTCGCGGACGGCGAGCAGGGGGCCGGCCGGCCCCGTCGCCCGGTCCTCGGCCGCGGTCGTGACCTTGCTCATCGGTTCCTCCTCGACGAGCCGGCCTCACGGGCGACCCGGTTGACGGACAGCACGATCACCACCACCAGGAGTCCGGGGATCGTCGTGAGCCACCATGCGGTGGCCAGGTAGTCGCGTCCCTCGGCGATCATCGATCCCCATTCGGGCGCGGGCGGCTGTGCGCCGTAGCCGAGGAAGCTGAGGGCCGCGATCGCCAGCAGGGCGGTGCCGAACTCGACGGTGGTGAGCGCGATGACGGGGCCGAGCGAGTTCGGCAGGACGTGCCGGCCGAGGATCCCCCACCAGCGCACCCCGCTGGCGCGGGCGGCGTCGACGTAGCCTGCGTTGCGGATGCGCAGCACCTCGCTGCGCATGGTCCGGGCGACCGAGGCCACGCCGGCGATGCCGACCGCGATCGCGACCTTGACCGTTCCCCCGCCGAGAGCGGTGATGACCGCCATCGACAGCAGGATTGCCGGGATCGCGAGCATGATGTCGCACACCCGCATCACGACATCGTCGACCCAGCCGCCGACAAAGCCGGCGAGGAGGCCCAGCAGCGTCCCGGCCACGAGTGCGAGTGCGACGGCGACGACGACACCGCTCACCGAGAGCCAGGCTCCGTCGACCATCCGGGCATAGATGTCGCGGCCGAACTGGTCGGTGCCGAAGAGGTGCTCGGCGGAGGGGGCGAGGAACCGGTCGGCGCCGTTGCCGACCAGGGGGTCGGCGTCGGTGAACCAGCCGGGGAAGACCGCCCAGAGGAGGACGAGGCCGAGCACCAGGCCGGAGAGGACGAGCCCTGCCTGCCGCACGGCGGCACGCAGGCGCCGCTTCGGGGCACGCCGGTCCTGCGGTGGTGACTGGCCGTCGGTCAGGGGGACGACCACGGCCGGGTCGGGAGCGGAGGTGTGGGTGGTCATGAGGCCGCCGTCGTCAGTCGGATCCGCGGATCGATGAGTGGGTAGAGCAGGTCCACCACGAGGCTGGAGAGGACGAACACCAGCGCCGTCACGAGCACGACGCCCTGCACCACCGGGATGTCCTTGTTGGAGACGGCGGTCGCCGCCGTGAGGCCGAGCCCGTTGCGGGCGAAGACCGTCTCCACGAGCACCGAGCCGCCGAAGAGACCTCCGACGAGGACGCCGGTCGCGGTGAGCGCCGGGATCGCGGCGTTGCGCAGCGCGTGGCCGAAGTGGATGCGCAGCCGTCCGGCGCCTTTGGCCCGCAGTACCTCGACGTAGGGCTCGGCCAGCGTGGTCTGCAGGCTTCTGGAGAGGACCTGGGCTATCACGGCGCCGATCGGGATGGCGAGGGTCACCGCCGGCAGGACAAGGCCCTCGACCCCCTCACCGCCGACCGCGGGGAGCAGGCCCATGCGGAACGAGACGAACTGCAGGAGCATCAGCCCGACCCAGAACGTCGGCATCGACACCGCGATCGGCGGCAGCATCAGCAGGAGTCCGCGCAACCGGTCCGACCGGGTGAAGTTGGCCGCGACCGCCAGCCCGACCCCGCCGATCAGGGCGAGGGCCAGGGCACTGGAGGCGAGTGTCAGGGTGGAGGGGAAGGCTGCGGACAGCATGTGCGAGATCGGCTGACCGTTGTTGAAGGAGTGGCCCAGGTCGCCCTGGACCAGGTGCAGCAGCTGGAGCCCGTACTGGGCGAGGACCGGCTTGTCGGTGCCGTACTCGGCCCGGAGAGCGTCCAGTTGCTCCGGAGTGGAGGAAGCGAGCGCCTCCGGGCCGAGCATCGCGGCGATCGGGTCACCGGGCACGATGTACAGGATGAAGAACGAGACCGTGAACGCGGCCCACATGACCAGCAACGCATGGAGCACGCGCCTGCCGAGATATCGGATCAACATCGGATTCCTCTTGCTGTGAGGACGAGACCGGTCAGCCCTTGAAGGCGGCGTCGTAGAGGACGAAGCGCGAGGCCGCGTCGTAGCGGACACCCGTCACGTCGTCGGAGACGGCTACAACCTGCGTGAGCTGACTGAGCGGGAAGATCCAGCCGTTGTCGAGGAGGATCTTCTGTGCCGCGCCGGCGGCTTCTGCGCGTGCCGCGGTGTCGGTGGTCGAGCGGATCTTGTCGAAGAGCGGTGCGAGCTGCTTCTGCACCGGGTCGTTCTTGTCGGTGAAGGTGAAGTTCGTGGCGTCGGCGGCGAACATCGCGCGCAGGATGTCGGGGTCGGGGCGCGACACCGAGGTGGAGATGAAGTCGTACTTGCCGGTGAGGTACTCCGAGGCGTACTGCGCGGCGTTCATCTCCTTGAGCACCAGGTCGATGCCGACCTTGCGCAGCTGCTGCTGGAGGTACTCGACGACGTTGGTCTGGTAGAAGTACGCGACCGTCAGGCGCAGCTTCTTGCCGCCCTTGGTCCGGATTCCGTCGGAGCCCTTGGTCCAGCCGGCGCCGTCGAGGATCTTCCCCGCCTGATCGGGGTCGTAGGCCAGCACGGACGAATCGTCCTTCCAGCCGGGGGTCGTCTCACCGAGCGGGCTGGACGCGACACCGTAGGACGGTGTGAGAACGGTCTTGGCGATGTCCTCACGGTCGATGGACATCTGCAGGGCCTTGCGGACCTGGGCGTCGTCGAGGATCGGCGAGGATCCGCTGAGGTTCGGCGAGATGCCGACGACGATGCCAGGATTGACACGTGTCATCAGATGGAAGCCGTTGCCGTCGAACGCTGCCTCGTCCTGGGACTGGATCGTGGTGGCCATGTCGACCTGGTGCGAGCGCAGGGTGCCCGCGCGGACACTCGGCTCGGTCGAGACCTGGTAGGTGACACTGGCGAGCTTGGCGGCCCCGGTGTGCTCGGCGAGCCCGGAGGGCCAGGCGTAGTCGTCGCGGCGCTCGATCTTCACCGACTGGTTCGCCCGGTAGGAGGCCAGCGTGAAAGGTCCGGAGCCGACGAGGCCGGTGCCGACGCAGCGGTCCTTGGCCGACGTTGCGAGCGCCTTGGCCGAGAGGATGCCGAGCGTCGGCGTGGAGGCGGCCATCAGGAACTGTGCATTGGACGCATCGAAGTCGACCACCACCGTGGCAGCGTCGGGCGTCTTGATGTCCTTGAGGCCGCCCAGGTAGGAGCTGCCGTACACGGACTTCGCGCCCAGGTCGACGACTCCTTGAAGGGACGCCTTGACGGCGGCCGCGTCGAGCTTGGTGCCGTCCGAGAACGTCGCGCCGTCACGCAGGCGGAAGGTGAAGCTCGTCGCGTCGTCATTGACCTCCCAGCTCTTGGCGAGCCACGGCTTGAACTCGCCCGATTCGGGGTCCTGGTCGATGAGCGAGTCCACGAGCTGGCGCCCGATGACGTTGGAGGCGATGAGGGTGGCCTGGACGGGGTCCAGGCAGACCGGGTCGGCGTCGATCGCGACCTTGAGCTCTCCGTTGCTGCCGGCGGCGGTGGAGCCGCCGCCACCGTCGCAGGCGGCGAGCAGGGCCACCATGCTCACGGTGGCGGCGCCGGTGACGAGTGCGCGGACGGGGCGGTGGTGCCAGGAGGCCGCCGGGCGGCGGCCGGACGCTGGACGAGGGATGAGGTTCACCGCGGAGTTCCTCTCGAAAGGCTCGGACTCGAGCAGGAGTTGGACGGCGACCGCAGCGGCGCCGATACGCAACAGGGCGTTGAAGGAACAAGCCTCAACGGCTCGTTGACATCGAGAACGTAAGCTCCACGATTCTTGGGGTCAAGGTCCCGCCCTGGAAGGTTTACGCCGCTGTAACTCAACTGAATGTTGATTTCAATGGTGTTAAATAGCCCCGCATCTCTTTCAATTCAACATCCCATTGAATAATGTGAGGCTCGCCGCAAGGCCGTGACCGATGTGCTTCGAGCCGTCGGCGCGAGGGATGCGACTACGCCGCTTCAGCGGTGCGCCGGTGTGCCAGTCTGACGTTCGATCGCCTGGCTGGACCCACCGGTCCTGGCGAGCCCCCGCCCTCACACCACGAAAGCATTCCGATGACTGAGGACCCATCACTTCCGCAGCAGCAGCAGCAGCACCGCCGGCGCCGTACCGTGCCCCCGCGGGCAACGGTGGACGGCGAGCGTCTGATTGCCGTCTTCGCCGGGCTCGTCGAGCCCCTCGGACGAGCTCTCCCCGCCTCCAGCGAGGTCGTGCTGCACGACCTCAGCAAGCTGCCCGACTCCATCGTTGCCGTGCAGGGCGACGTCACCGGCCGCAGGCTCGGGGATCCCGCCACGGACCTGCTGCTCGAGCGGGTCGCCGACGGCGACCTCGACCATCAGCTCGGTTACGAGACGCGCCTGCCGGACGGCCGCCGGATGCAGTCGTCAACCATGATCATCCGCGATGTGTCGGGCCACCCGGTGGCGGCGCTGTGCATCAACACCGACATCTCCGCCTGGCTCGAGGTGCGCCGGATCGCCGACGCGATGATCTCCAGTCCCGTCGAGGAACCCAGCGTCCGGGTGCCGGTGCGGAGCACTCGGACCGACGGACCGCCGAGCGCCGAGTCCTTCCCCCACGACGTCGACGAACTGGCCGCCCACCTGGTCCGCGCCGCCCTGTCGGATGCCGGCATCGAGGTCGACCGGATGAAGAAGGAGCACAAGCTCCGCTTCGTCGAGACGCTCCAGTCCAAGGGCTTCTTCATGCTGCGCGACGCCATCGAGATGACCGCCTCGGCGCTCAACGTCAGCCGGTTCACCATCTACAACTACCTCAACGAGATCGACGCCCGCGCCAACGCTGTTGCGGACCCGCCCACAACCGAGAAGGCGAGCGACAAGCACCGATGATCGACATAGCCTCCCTGGACACCCTGACCCCCGACCACCTGCACGGCATGGGCGGACTGAAGTGGTCCACCCACCCCGAGGCCCTGCCCGCATGGGTGGCCGAGATGGACTTCGGCTGCGCACCCCCGATCGTCCAGGCCCTGCACGAGGCGGTGGACTCCCTCAACTTCGGCTACCTGCCACCGGCGGTGAGCTCCTCCCTGTCGTCCTCGTGCGCGACCTGGCTGCAACGATGTTTCGGCTGGGACGTCCCCGCCGACCAGGTACGTCCGGTCGCCGACGTCCTGACGGCGTTCCAGCTGACCATCAAGCACTTCACCGCGCCCGGCAGCGCGGTGGTGGTGCCGACTCCCTCCTACACACCGTTCCTCACCCTTCCGCCCGAGCTCGGGCGCCGTGTCATCGAGGTGCCGCTGCGTCCGGTCGACGGCCGATGGATCCTCGACCCCGACGATCTCGACAAGGCGCTGGCCGACGGCGCCGGGCTCGTGGTGGTCTGCGATCCCCACAACCCCACCGGCACGGTCTGCACCGCGCAGGAACACCTCGCCGTCGCCGAGGTCGTGGAGCGCCACGGCGCCCGCGTGTTCAGCGACGCCATCCACGCTCCGATCATCTACCCGGGCCACAGTCATGTGCCGTACGCGTCGGTGAGCGAGGTGGCGGCAGCCCACACGGTGTCGGCCGTCTCGGCGGCCAAGGGATGGAATCTGGCCGGACTCAAGGCCGCCCAGGTCGTGTTCAGCAATCCCGCCGACGCCGAGAGCTGGCACGAGTTCGGCCTGCATGCGGAGGTCGGCGCCAGCACCTTCGGCATGATCGCCAGCACGGCGGCGTACTCGGCGGGCGGACGCTGGCTGGAGTCCGTCGTGGACTACCTCGACACAACCAGGCACCACATCGTCTCCCGTCTCGGCGAGGAGCTGCCGCAGGCACGTGTCACCGCGCCGGAGGGCACCTACTTCACCTGGCTCGACCTGCGGGCCGCCGGGCTCGGCGCCGAGGCCGCCGCCGTCCTGCGGGACCGTGCGGGCGTCACGGTCACCGACGGCAACCTCGCCGGTGACGGCAACGCGGGCTTCGTGCGCTTCAACTTCGCGACGCCACGCCCCATCGTCGACACGATGCTCGACAGGATCGTGGCGGTGCTCGCGTGAGCGGCGCCGCCCTGGGCCTCGACATCGTCGACGGCCGGGCCTGGCTCACGCTTCCAGCGGGCGGGTGCTCGGTCCTTGCCCTCACGATGCTCACCGCCGGACTGGGGTCCAGCCGGATCAACCTCGACCGCGGCCAGCCGGGTTCCGTCCGGCGCTGGGATTTCGAACGGGTCGGCGCCGATGTCTGGGTCCTGGAGCACAACGATCACCACGGCTCTGCCGACGGCCGCGCCGACGGCTCGGCCTCCTTCGCCCGTTCGTCCCTGGGCGTGTTCTCCGCCGAGGACGGTCCGGGCGAACTGACCCGGATCGACCTCACCGACCTCGCCCGCACGGACCTGGTGGGGGTGGCGTACTGGGCTCGCTTCGCGGGAGCCGGCGAGCCGACGGTCGATCCGCGCCGGTCCCGGGTCGACCCCGCGGGCTGCGCGGTCCACCCGCGCGGGATCGAGGTCGACGCGCTGCTGACCTTCACGGGCCTTGCCGGTGACGAGGTGGACCGGATCGCGCCCGACCCGCGGGCGGTGACACTGCGGCAGCGCCTGTCGCTGATGCCACTGCCGGATCCGGCAGCGCCTCAACTCGACTTCGACCCCCGCTCCGGCGGCTACGGCAAGGTACGCCTCGACACCGACCGCGACCCCGCCCGCTCTCCGGTACACGCGGTGCACCCCCGGTTCGCGCTGACGCCCGTCGCCGGGGCGGAGGGGGCGGCCACGGCAGGGGAGAAGACGACGGCGGCCGACCCGATCGTCTTCTCCGTCGACCCCGACATCCCGGAGCCGTACCTGTCGGCGATCCTCGAAGGCGGCGGCTGGTGGGCCGACGGCTTCGCCGCGGCGGGCTGGCGCGACGCGTACCGCGTCGAGACCCGGTCCCGCGACACCGACCCGGGAGCGATCGGCACGAACGCCGTCTGGTGGGTGCACCGCGCGGGCCGGGGCTGGTCGATGGGCGCCGCGCTGTGCGACCCGCGCACCGGCGAGATCGTCAAAGGCAACGTCCGGCTCGGGTCGCAGCGCGTCCAGCAACTGACCGCCCTGGGTGAGGCATTGCTCTCGCCCCATGGCCGCCCGGACGAACGCGAACGGCTGGCGTCGATCCAGCGGATGGTGCTGGCCCGGATGCGGCTGCTGGCGGCGCACGAGATCGGCCACGCGCTGGGGTTCATGCACAACTACGCTTCGCACCTGCACGAGCAGCCCTCTGTCATGGACTACCCCTTTCCCCGCCTCGACATCGCCGAGGACGGCACCATCAGCCTTGACAACGCGTATCCCGCCGGCCTGGGGCCCTGGGACGTGTTCACGGTGCGCTACGCCTACAGCCGGCTCAACGACGAGGAGCGCCGGGAGTTGATCGCGGCCGAGCGGACCGCAGGCCGGCGCTATCTGACCGACGAGGACGGCCACGCGCCTCAGAGCTGTGCGCCGCACGCGGTGCCGTGGACCGAGGGCTCGTCGCCCCTGGCCGACCTCGACCGCATCCTCCAGGTGCGTGAGGCGGCCCTCGACGCCTTCGGGCCCGGCTGCCTGCCCCCCGAGCGCCCGGTGGGCGAGCGCGAGAGCCGGTTCGCGATGCTGCACCTCCTGCACCGCTACCACGCGGAGACAGTGGGCAGGCTGGTGGGCGGTGTCAGCTACGAGTACGGCCGCTCCGGCGACGACAATCCGCCTGCCGTGACACCTCCCGGCACCGACCAGTGGGCGGCTCTCGAAGCGGTCGCGGCCCTCGCGGCGCCGTCGGTCGTCGTTCCCCACCCGGGCGCCGCGCAGGTGCTGCTGCCGCCCCCGATCCGCACGACGCGCGGCAGTGACGCGTTCACGGGGGCGACCGGTCCGCCGTTCGACGCGTTCGCCGCGGTCGCGGCCGCCGTGGCCGTGCCCACGCGGATACTCCTCGAACCCGCGCGCCTGAACCGTCTCACCCAGCAAGGTCTGCACGACACCACGGCGCCGACGGTCGGTGACGTGGTCGGCGCGCTGCTGCGGCACGTCACGAAAGACGGTTCCGGGACGGTGACGACGGTCGCGGTCGACGCCCTCGCCCGCACAGCGCTTGAGACGCTGCACGGCGGGGGACTGCACGCACCGGCACGCACGGCGCTCGGAGAGGCACTCATCACCGGAGACGACTGGCCGTCCTGGATCGAACCCGCGATCACCGATCCGGCACAGATCCCCTCAGGGCCCAAGCCGGTACTGCCCCCTGGCACGCCCTTGTAACAGCGGCCGGACGACCTCCGGCTTTCCGGACGACGCTCTCGGCCGACCGGTCGTCCGACGGTCGGGCGCATCCTGAGCCCTCGGGACCTGGTGGGAGCACAACTGGCCCTGCTACTGACGCCTTTCGAGGGGAGCGTGACACCAGTCTCACGCCGGCGGAGTGTGAGCGTGACGCTGGTTCCGGACGGTTGCGGCCAGGGTCAGTGGTTCCTCGGGGTGGGCGCGGTGAGGAACGCGGCCCGCGTCGGCGGCTTCGGGCTCGGTGGTGGCGAGGCGGGCCGCGAACGCCAGGAGCCGTGTCGGCGAGCAGCTGCTCGATGCGCTCCCACTCCGCGAGCTCCGCGCGGCCGCGGTCGTGGTCGGCCAGGTGTTCGTGCCGCGAGTCCTGGCGCATGTCGAACCGGGCGTCCTTGAGGGCCGCCGCGACGGCGTCCGTGCCCTTGGCGCGGCGGCGCACCACGCGCCTGCCAATGGAACTGTGCCGAGGCACGGTAGCTGACACTGCCGGTTGCGCCGACCTGCGATCTTCCATGAATGAGGCACCGCAGTTGTCACGGGCGAAGCAAGGCACTTGGCACCACTCCTCCGGAAGCATGGCAGTTGTCATCCCTTCACCGAGGTGGAGCGCTGCGCTCTCTGGTGACAACGCGCCCGTCCTTGTGACCTTCGGACGGACCGCCGCAGCCGGAGGTCAGCCCGCGTACACGAACATCAGACACAGAGCCGCGAAGGGCACGACGGACCCGCCGAGCAGCGCCAGCACCGCCGGGACCGCCGCCGTCAGTCGCTTCTCACCCTTGCGCCGGCCCGAGCGGAACACCACGCGGGCCAGGATGAGCGGCAGCGCCACGAGGGCGAGGAAGATCACCGGCACCAAGAACCGACTGAACGCGGTGGTGCCGGCGTCGGTGACCAGATGCCAGGCAGTCGTACCGAAGACCACTGCCGGGCCGACCAGCAGGCAGAACGAGAGGCCCAATGCCACGGCGACGGTCACTCCTTCCGTCAGCCGCTCGGCCCACGCATGCTCCCGGCGCACTTCCGCTGTCCCTCTGTCCCCCATGCCCATTGCCCCCAGTTGCCGCAGTCCGGTGTCGCCAGCCCTTCGGCCGGACTGCTCAGTCCGTGGCCGGCAGAAAACGATAGCGTCAGGACCCAGGGCTGCGGCCACGATGATCTGTGGGCCTACCGGCCCGTCAGGTCCTCCGCTCCTCTGTACGACTGGGTACCGCTCGGTCAGCGACCCCTTCAGCCTCCGCGGCCGGTCTCGCACCCGCTGGACAACGCGGGCTGTCCCGCCAAGCGCCACACCGCCACGCGATTCATGCAACGTCACTGGCTACACAGTCCGGGCTCTTGCCGCAGCACAGGCCGACGCCTCGCTCGAAGTCGCCGTCTCAGTGACAACAAGCGTGCCTTTGTGTCAACTATCGCGCTTCGGCTCACGAACATGTGTGACTGGGCCGAAGCACGGTAGGTGTCACCTGCGGCGTCAACTGACCTGCGGCTTCTACCAGGCGAAGCACGATGGTCGTCACCGGGAAGGCACGCCGTCTGTCACCAGCAGCGCGCAAGCACAGACGCCCAACAGCCCCGACGGATGGCAGCTGTGTCAGAACCCGTGTGTCGGGCCGTGGCGGGCGTCGCTTCAACCGGTCACAGACCGGCGACGTCCCGGGCCCCTTCCAGCACGGAGCCGAGCGCGTCCACTGCGGCGCCGTGCCGCCTCGCGCGCGCCGCCCGGTCCGCCGGTACCAGCCGCGCGGCAGCCTGCACGGCATAGGCGTCCGGGTCGCCGAAAGCAGTCCGCGGGTGCTCTCCCGTATCCGCGCAGTGTGTCGTGACTTCCTTGACCGCCTGGAGCACCACTGCCCGGTCCACGCCCGGCTGCATGGCCAGCCGTACCTGGAAACGAGCCATCCACTTCTCGCGGTCCTTCTCCCTCGCCGCGTCCGTTGTCCGGTCCTTCTTCGCCACGTGCCCTCCCCGGTGATCGGCAGTCGTCCGTCAAGGAGTCGGACGCCTGGGTATCGAAATGGGTTGCACAAGCAAGAAGCCGATGAGTCCCAGGTGACCACGTGAGTCACGCTGGTCCTACCGTCCCGGTTGTCACAGAACGTCACAGGTCACGGGTTCTGGCACAGCTTCCGGCCCCGCCCTGCCCGGAAGTCCTGGTGACAGACCTCCTGCCTCAGTGACAGCTATCGTGCTTCGGCTCAACAACATGGTCTATAGCGGGCCCGGGATTCGGCCGTGTCAGAGCTGGAAATCTATGGACTGGACGTGCGTGAAATCCGCGCGCGGGCCATCGGCGTGGGTGCCCCATTTCGTGAAATACGACTCGGTGATGGCCTCCGCGACGATCGGATGCAGATCCTCCTCCGTCGCGCCGGCCTCCTGGAGATCCAGGATCTTACCGGCGACGGTGACCCGGCTGTCGAAGCAGTGGACCGACGACCACACTGTCTTCCAGGCCCGCGACCTGTCGGATTCCGACGACGTCTACGTGTGGGCCGACGGCGTCCACCCCAGGGTCCTCCTCGGCAGGGCCCACTCCTGCGTCCTGGTCCTGATGGGTGTGCGCCCCGACGGCCGCAAGGAGCTCATCGCGCTGGCCGAGGGGCTGCGTGAATCGACCGTGATCGCCTACGGCAGGGGCGGGGAGATTGCCTCCAACCGGCGCGACGAGCAGGAGATGTTCGTCCTGTGCCTGCGCATCCTGTGATCGGCCCTGGTCCACGTGAAGACCCTGATGCTCCAGGACGTCCTGGACGAGCCAGAGTGGGCGGTCCTGCTCATCCCGCCGGCCGGCGCGGCCTGACCTTGCTCTTCTGGTCCCACGTGCGCCCGTACGGCGAGGTGAACCTCGACATGGGCGCCCGCCTGAACCTCACCACGGCCACCGTTCCAGGTCCTCGTACCCCGAACGGGACGGACGACCGGAATGCGACCAGGGAGAATCCGGCTGGTCAGTCCGGGTGCATCCGCATCTTTGCCGACAAGAAGTCCGGCAAGAACGCCGAACGCGAGGAGCTGGGGAAGGCTCTTGACTACCTCCGCGAGGGCGACACTCTCGTCGTCCCGTCGCTGGACCGGCTCGGACGTTCCGTCCAGGACCTCATCGCCATCGCGTCCGGCCTGCGCAAGCGCGGTATCGGCTTCACCTCACTGCATGAGTCGCTCGACACCACCACGCCCGGCGAGCGCCTGGTCTTTCACGTCTTCGCGGCTCTGGTGGGAGTTCATCCGAGAACTCATCGTCCAGGACACGAACGAGGGCCTGGACGCCGCCCGCGCCCGCAGTGCCCGCCTCGGCCGCCCGCCGGCGATGACCGAGGAGCAGGTACGTCACGCCCGCGACCTGCTCGCCCGCCCGGAGAACACCGTTACCTCGATCGCGAAGCTCCTGGGCGTCTCCAGGAACACGATCTACAACTACGCGCCCGAGCTGAAGGGCGGTGGCCTTGCACTCGCCGAGGCGACCAATACGCCGGAGCTGCCCCGACCTGCCAGGTCCGAAGACTGATCACCGCTGTTTGCGGCTGGTGACGATCCTGCTGGTTGATTCCGTGCCGTCCGGTGTGACGGCTCGTTGGCCAGGGTGACGACCGTTTTGCCGTTCCGGTTGCGGGTGGGGCGCTGGATGTCGATGCAGTCGCGGCCTTGTCCGCAGGTGCCGGAGCTGACCGCGCAGGTGGCTCGCACGGTCGCAGCCCGTGGGCCGTATCCGCTGGCGATGCGGGTCCGCGATGAGCTGGGTGAGCTGTTCCCGGACACCGAGTTCGCCGAGGCGTTCGCAGAACGGGGGCGGTCGGGCTGGTCGCCGGGCCAGCTCGCCCTGGTGACGGTGCTGCAGTTCGTAGAGAATCTCACCGACCGCGCGGCGCCGCATCGCGTCCGCTACGGCATGGACTTCAAGTACGCGCTGGGCCTGGAGCTGGACGATCCCGGGTTCGACGCCTCGGTCCTGTCGGAGTTCCGCGCCCGTCCGGTGGAGCACAACCTGGAGGAGAAGGCACTCGAACTCCTGCTGTCCTCGCTGAGGGACCGGGGCCTGGTGAAGGCCGGTGGCAAGCAGCGCACCGACTCCACCCGGGTCTTGGCCGCAGTCCGGGACCTTGAACCGGCTGGAACTCGCCGGGGAGACGCTGCGGGCCGCGCTGGAGGCTCTGGCCTGTGCCGCCCCGGACTGGCCGGCCGATGCGGTGCCGGTTCGGGAGTGGGCCGAACGGTACGGGCCGCGAACCGACTCGTGGCACCCGCCCGCCTCGAAGACCAAGCGCGCGGAGATGGCCCTGGTCTACGGCCGGGACGGATTCGCACTCCTGGAGGCGGTCCGCTCGCCGGCCGCGCCGGTGTGGCTGCGCGATCTGCCGGCGTTACGGGTTCTGCGCACGGTGTGGATGCAGAACTACCACCGCACCGTCACCGAGGCGGGGACGGAGGTGAAGCGGCGGGAGAGCGAGGATCTCCCGCCCGGGAGGCTCCGCCTCGCCTCTCCCTATGACACCGGCGCACGCTACGGCCTCAAGCAAGGCCCCTGGTGGACCGGGTACAAGGTCCACATCAGCGAGACCTGCGACGATCCGGTACCTGACCCGTACGACGGCGAACCCGCGCCCCGGATCATCACCAACATCGCCACCACCGATGCCACGGTCACCGCCGCGGAGATGCCCGAACCGATCCACCAGGTGCTCGCCGCCCGTGACCTGCTGTCGGCCGAACACTTCCTCGACTCCGGCTACCCGTCGGCCGAACTCATCGTCGCGGTGAAACGCAACTTCGGCGTCGTCCTGGTTACCCCGGTGCTGCTGAACAGCTCGCCCCAGGCCCGCGCCGGTGCCGGATTCGATCGGACGGCCTTCACCATCGACTGGGACAAGCGCCAGGCCGTCTGCCCGCGCGGGAGCACCAGCACCTGGTGGAGCCCCGCCAGCCGGCGCGGGACGCCGGCCATCGTCGTCAAGTTCGACAAGCAGACCTGCCATGCCTGCCCCGTCCGTGACCAGTGCACCCGCTCCAGGACCGGAGGCCGCTCGCTCTCCCTCCAGCCTCGCGAACAGCAAGAAGCCCTCGATCAGGCCCGCGCCGAACAGAGCAGCGAGCAGTGGCGCACCAAGTACGGCACCCGCGCCGGCATCGAAGGCACCATCCACCAGGCGGTCGCGGTCACCGGCATGAGACGCGCCCGCTACCGCGGCCTGCCCAAGACACACCTCGAACACGCCTTCTCCGCGGTCACGCTGAACCTGCTCCGTCTCGACGCCTGGTGGAACGGCCACCCGCTTGACCGCACCCGGACCGGGCACCTCGCCCGCCTCGGCCTCTCCCTCGCCGCGCAACCCGGAATTGAGGGTCAGCCGAGGTAATTCCGGAAGGAATAGTAGGGCGATCTTGAGCGATCGAATCGCCCTGCGCATACGGCTATCAGCGGGTTTCGCCGGTGTCGCAGAGGTTGCGCATGGTGGGGTCGTTATTTCGGCGCTGCCTGGTCATCCTGGCGACGGTGTGCTCGGCCATCCGATCGTGGTTGTCAGGGGTCCGGTAGGAACGGAACAGAGAACCGGTGCTGCTGTCAAAACTTCTGACAGTGGTTGACCTTGGTCAGCCGGTAACCCCGAGAGCGTCGACGCGGTTCTCGTACTCGCGGCGGGCCTTGCGCTGTGCCGGGATCGCCGAGGTGCCGTCGAGGGGCTGGCAGTGCGTGGGGAGCTGTCGGTGGATGGCGGGTGCGGCGGTGACGCGGAGGGCATCAGTCGAGGCGGCGCTGGACGCCGACCTCGGAGTCGACGCGGCGGAAGCCGAAGCGGCGGTTGACGGCCAGCATGGCGGTGTTGGTGTCGGCGACCCAGGTGTGGACGCGGGCGCTGCCGGGGAACGCCTCCACCAGCCGGGCCAGGTTGGCGGCCTTGAGTGCCGCGCCGAGGCCGTGGCCCCGGTGCGCGCGCAGCACCAGGGTGTCGTCCTGCAGCACCTGCCCGTCCTGGTCGGCCATCACAAGGATCAGCGTGTAGCCCGCGTACTCGTCACCTGGCCCCCTGGCCATGGTCACGACGGGGGTGAATCCCTGCTTCACGTGTCGGCCCTCCGCCGCACGGACCCGGGCCGCGTCCCACACCGGGGGCTCCACGTCGAGAGTGCCGGTCGGCACGTCGCGGCCCATCGCGGTCCGCTGGGCGGCGTAGGCGTCCAGGTGCTCCTGCGGGCAGGGGCCGACCCAGCCGGTCAAGGAGTAGCCGTCCCGGATCGGCGCGGTGCCATCCGTCGGCAGCGGCAGCACGTAGTGGTCCTCGCCGTGCTCGACGCTGAAGCCGTGCCGCTCGGCGAAGCGCAACCCCGGCGCGCTGTCGGGGCCGGCTCCGTCGGGGACCGGGACCTCGCCGAGCAGAGTGGTGCGGCCCTCGGCCCGCGCCGCGTCCACGGCGTGCTTGAACAGCAGGGCGCCGACGCCGCGGCGTCGATGGCCTGGCGGGACGTCGATCTCGACCTCGGCGACGTGCCGGTTCTCCGCCAGCGGGAACTCCAGCAGCAGGGCCCCTACGACGGCCCCGCCCTCGTAGGCGGCGACCGCCCGGACCCTGCGCGGCGCGGCCTCGCTCCGGTCGCGCAGCCGGGGAGCCAGGCTGCCGAGGGAGTCGACAAGGGGATCGGTGCGCCCGGCCACGGCCCCCTCCCGGAAGCACGCGTACCAGCCGCGCAGCGCTGCCTCGTCGTGCGGATCGACGGCGTGGACGGTTGTGGTCACGAGGGCTCCCCAGGATCAACGGCAATGGAACTGCCGCCACGTATCCCACGCCGCATCGCCCGCCAGCAACGGGTTTTGTCGCGCCCCTCGGCCCGTCACGGGATAACCTGGCGAGCGGCGTGTCACCACTCACCCGCACTCCCACGGCCCAGATCACACGCCGTCAAAACTTTTGACAGCAAAGCTGGTTCTCTGCTCCGTTCCTACCTTCCTGTTCACGATCCGCCACGCCTCGACCTCCTCCCTGTTGTCCAGGGAGATCACGGGCCGTTCCCGCTCCACTCCGGCGCCGACGCGATCATCTGGGCCGTCACCGCCGGATCGGCGAGCGCGCGATAGAGCTTCCCTGCGGCGGCCACCACCCGCTCCTGCGGGTCGGTGCTGTTCTCGTCCCCCTTGACCCACATGCCGAGCCCCGGGGTCTTGATCCACTCGTCGTCCTTGAAGACGTACGCGTTCTCCCCCTCCGGTCCCGTCCTTGAGCCGGACAGCGCGGGCTCGTCCCCGAAGACGAACTGCGAGGTCCCCGACTCGTGCCCCGACTGCACGGACTCCGTACCCGATCCGTGCGCCTTCAACGCGGCCACCAGACACTTCGACAGGGCCGAACCGGCGAAGGTCGCGTCGCCCTCGAGCTGGAGCCCGCCGCACTCGGCCGGGGTGGTGAACGCCGGGGACGACGCCTTCGGGCTGCCGCTCTTGTGCGGGGGCCGGCCGGACGACGATTCTGTCCGCGTCGGCTCGGTCGACCCGTCCGACGAGGAGCATCCGGTCAGGGGGCCGACAGCGAGGAGAGTTCCTATGCACACATACCGACGCAGGCGTCTGGGTCTCATCACGTTGTCCGAACTCCATTGGTCACGGATGGCCTGCTGCGGCTGCAGGCCATCTTGGGCTCTCGCAGGTGAATCCGCTGCCGCGCGCGCCGGTGGCAAAGGTGTTCGCCACGGACCGCGGACGCGGGTCCGCGTATCCTGACGACCGGGGTGCCCGCTCCCTCCTGCTTGCCGGACCGTCAGCCGTGCGGGCAGGCACGGGTGGCCGCACCTCGGACATCGAGGTCGCTGGCTGCCCAGTTTTGGGGACCAACTGGGACAGCGGCGACCGCTCGATGAGACATCGCGGCGAACGCCGCTTAGGACAGGTCTATCCCGTGACTCTTCAGCCTGACCCCACAGGCCGGACAACGATGCGCTGGACTCTCCCGCCCTACGCACCCGGTCACGACGGCGCAGAGCGATCAGCAGACACCACCGACAACTCAGGGTGACCAAGCCGAAGACCGCCGGAGGATACGTGACACCTCAACATGTGAGCGCACCAGTCCCGAGGCCGGCTTTCCGATCGGGGATTTGCGTAGGACACTCTGAGAAGCAGAGCGAAGGAGAGATCTGTGACGGCTCAGCCAGAGCACCCCGCGGTCCCCAGGATCACCGGTATCCCGCGCACCATCAATGCGATTGGTGACGCGTTGACCGGTTCCGAGCGCGCCCGCTTCTACACCGAGGTCCTGGCCGCAGAAGAGAGCGCCGTACCGGCCGTGATGCATCGGTGGTGGAAGACCGCGATGCTCCACCGCGCCCCCGCTGCCGACCGGAGCCGGGCCAATGCCACAGCCGGCCGCGCTCTCGTCTCCGTCGACGATCTGCTCGTGGACGGAGTTCAGTGAGCTGGACCGTCTGGACCGAGGAGATCCCGGCGCGGACCGTGCTCGACATGCCGGTCGATCTCCGCAGGAAGACCGTCAACTTTCTTCGGGCCCTGGCGATCGAGGTCGGTGGCGCGGTCGATCTGGGCAGACGGCCGCCCGGCGACGCGATGGACGACTTCGACGTCCGCTACTCCCTCGAAGTCCCGGGCGAGCCGGTCATCATTGAGTACATGGTCATGCGTGACGCCAAGGAGATCCGCGTCCCCATCCTGGTCTGGTTCCACTGACGAGAGTGTGAGGGACAGGCCCCGGTTCGCGTGACGGGGCGTTATGCGGCGCGTTCCGGCAGAACGACTGGGTGCCGCCAGCACCGCGGAAGCCGACGGCTGTCAGTACGCTCGCCGCCATGGGACTGGACATAACCGTGCTGATCGCCGACTGGTCATGGCTGGGCGAGGTGCACCCCCGGGAGCGGCTGGAACGGCTGCGGAACACCTGGTATGCCGATGAGACAGGACTGTGGGACTGGGACGAGCCCGCCGTGGAAGGCGAATGGGGGCGGCCGGGCGGACCCGACGGCGCGTACTTCGACATCTACGAGTTCCGCGACACCTGCGGCTCGTTCAAGGCGCACTTCTGGGCAGGGCACCGCTGGGAACGGATCCGCGACCATGCCGACCCGGAGGTCAGGACCGGGCTGGACACCTTGCTGTCCGGGCTGATCTGGAACGGACCGGACGGTGAGGTCTCGCACACGGACCCGGGATTCTTCACCGACGACCCCGCACTCTTCTACGGCGTGCTGCTTGCGCGGTCGCCTGACAGCGTGCGGGAGCTGGCCGCGACCTGGGAACAGGTACGGCCCCGACTCGGCGAGTTGCGCGGGGCGTTCAACGAGCACGCAGCCGTATCCGGTGCGCGGGTCGGGCACTTCGACGAGTTCACCGACCTGCTGGAGGACTGGGGGCGCGTCTTGACCGAGGCCACCCGGCGGGACTGGGGCGTCGTGGGGCTGAGCGAGTAGCGCAGGACTGGGCACCACGTACGAACTGTCAGCCCCACCGGGGAACTGTGCCAGAACCTCACATGAGAGGGCGATTGGAAGACGCGTACTCATCCGCGATGTCGAAGACGCTGGCACAGCGTGGGCATTCCGCCTGGCCGAAGAGATAGGTGATTCCGTCGGCGAGCACAACTTCCCCATCACGGACGGCGGTCTCGTGCATCCAACGACCGATGCCGGAGAGCCCCTCGGGGGACGCCGGCCTCAGGTCGCGTCGGTCCACGTCGCCCAGGTTCCAGTCCCGGATCGCTGAATAGCGTCCGTAACCGCCGATGGCGATCGTCACCTCCACAGCACAGTGAGGGCAGGCGACCTGGTAAAAGTCGTCCGAGAAGTCCCCCAGGACCGCACTCCAGTGGTAGTGCCCTTCGACCGCGATCAAGTCGCGGAAGGTCGCGAGGTAGTCGTCCGGCCGCGACCGCAGGTGCCGATCCAGCAGCTCACGGAACTCCGCGATCGCTTCGGCACAGCCCGCCAGCAGGTCGTCGCAGCCGTGGCCCCCTGCCGCGCACCGGACGATTGTCCCAGCCAGCCCGCGCGCCTGCGCGTTCCGCGACGCTGGACACACCAGGCGCGGCAGTGCGGCGAAACTGGCTGGGAACACCAAGTCGCACTCGAGGACCAGCCGGTAACCCAGTTCATTCCACGCCTCTGCGTCGTCCTCGCGCTCGGCCCGGGCCAGGAGCTCGGGGACGCGATCGACGTCCCCGTAGCAGTCGTACATCTGTGCCCAGTTCACCACCTGAGCATGTAACCGCCCTGAGGCTGCCGGGGACGACTCCGCATCCATGAACGCCGTTGCACGACCCATCGGACAGCCCCTAGTCGTCGAACTCGAAGCCCGACGCCTCCGCACGGGCAATGATGTCGCGGACTGCCTCAGGGCTCGCGATGACGGATTCAACGACCGTCTTGAGTCGCGCGAGGGCGCTCGGACTCCCGACTGCGCAGAACATGCCAGCTTCGCTGTCGAAGTCGAGGCACTCGGCAATGTCCGGCCAGGCGAACCGCACGAGACCTTCCCAGAAGTACCCGTTCGGCTCGTGCCCGGTGGCAGCTACTGCGGCATCGGCGGCCAGGCCACCGGCATTCAGCGTCAGCGAGTGCGCGCCGTCGACGTCATGCAGGTTGATAGTCACGGCGCGATCCTCTCACCGCCCGGTGCACGGGCTGCCCGATCCCTCGAACCGCTTGTCCGGGTCCATACCCCTCCCGGTTGGTGGACCTTTCCGGTCACAGCACCAGCACCACCGGACCTGCCCGACGATCTGGCGCGACGAGCCCGGGAACTCACCTTAGGAGGCACCACCTGCTGATGGCGGTGTTCGGTCCGGCCGAACTCACCCAGCAGCTCACCGACCGGCGCGAACTGTAACGGACCGTGGACATCTCCACGTCGAACATGGAGGCATCCTTCCCCGAGGTCGGGCTGCTGCCGGATGACCGCGCGGCCGTGCGGTGGATCGCCGACCGGTTGTACGAAGCCATCGCCTATCTGGAACTTGACCGGGAACGGCTGCGGGACCTCCTGACGGGTGCCCCTGCTGTCGCCCGGCGGCCACCGCTGGCAAATCCGATTCGGCGGGGCTTGCAGCGGACTTGCCGTGGCGACGGTTGCCTGGTCGGCGACCACCTTGTGGAGTGTCCACACCGACGGCCGCCCAGCCCCTACAACGGTGACGTTGTTGGTGACCGCCGTGTCGTTCGGCCTCGGCTGGTCGGCAATGGCGCGTGCCGCGGGCGCCTACCGCCGCAGAGACGCACAACAGCCCTCCCGGACAACAAGCCTGAGCGACAATCCCCTCCTCTCGACTCCGTAGTCTCAGCTCGAACACTGGTCGCAAGGTAACCAGGTAACAAGCCGGGTGCCTCGCCAGTGACAGCTCGGCTGCTTCGACCAGACCCGGGTGCGCCACGGCGTGGACGGTGCGATCGAGTACGTGCTGGGGATTGCCGCAGACGAGGACGCGGCCCACCCCCGCACCAAGGACGAAGCCGTCGGCTGTCTGCTGACCAAGCACTGCCCGCCCCATACCGACCCGGTGTACCAAGGCGTCCTGGAGCCGCTGTTCCGGCTGAGGGAGGAAGTCCCCTTCGGTATCAGTCGGATCAATCGCGTAGGGCTCGGCCCGCCGCGGCTCAGCCCTACGGCGGCGTCACGCCGGGCAGCTGCCCGGCGAAGTCCCACCACTGCTGGATGGTCCACACGGCGACGCTGGAACGGTCAGTGGACATCCGCAGCCACACCTCTTCGCCGCCGGGCATGAGGGCCACCTCCAGGTGCGGCTGCTCCCACGTCCCCACTGGGTACATCCACTCGATGCCGTCGGGCCAGGTCCGCATTGCCGCCGTGCGCACGCTCAGTGCTGCGGCGAAGGCGTCCAGGGCGGCCTGGGGTATCCGCACCTCCGCCGGCTCACGTTCGATCCTCGCCACCTGGGGCCCCTCCTGCGGCGAGACGCGACAGCTCCCCGCGCGCCACAGCCTGCCAGACCCAGCGGCTGCCGCAAGTGTCAACCGACAATGGATCCGGATCGTTCGCCACCGAAGTTGGAGCAAGGCTCAGTGGGGTGTGTGCCCGGTGCGATCTCCGCTCCGGCAGCCGGCGCCGCCGATGTAGTACGCGTTGAGATAGTTCGGACCTGCGCCCGGTAGCTGCGTGCGGCCGGGGCTGACGCAGAGGTGGTAGTCATTCGTGCTACCGCCCCCTCTGACGTCGACGTGCACCCGCACTGTCGTCGTGCCGCAGTGGTTGTATGCGGCGAACTGGGACTCGCGGACGCTGTACCGGAAGAAGCCGCACGGGGCGAGGGAACTCGCACCCGCCTGACGCACTTCCGGACCGCGCTCAAGCTCGGCGTGAGCCGGACCCGGGAACGCCATCATGGCCAGCGCGGCACCTGACGCTGCCGCCAAGACGGCTCGAACAGGACGGGGGGAGAGCTTCACGAACACTCCTTGGGGGTGAGTCATGACGATTGACGACCAGATGATCGGCTCTGCCTGACACCACGACACCTCTTGCGTGTCGCACGGGCACCGCAATCGTAACGCCGTGTGCGCACTCCATAACTATATGTCACTGGATCGAGTGATGGAGGTTCCGCATCACGACTCGACGCCGATCCCTAGGGATCATTTCATGACTAAAAGTATCCGAGACGTGTCTCACCGGAGTGAGGGGCGTGCCCCTCACTGGGCCCTATCGGCGTCCTCAACAGAGCGACTCACGAAACACCATCCTTCTGTGGCGACGTCATTTCTCGGGTTCTGGCTCACTTTCCGTGGAGGGCTGACTGAGTGTGATGTCAGTGGTGTGTGGTGGGATGGCCGAACTCGGCTGCCGTGACCTGCTGGGAGCCTGCCCTGATGCCCGTGTACTCGTCTCTGTCCCACGGTCTGGCCGAGGCATTGGTCGATGTCCTGTGGTTCATCGAGGGCAGTGAAGACGAGCAGATGGATCCGGACGACGCCGTCAAGGTCCTGGAGGGTGTCCCCCTCCTGCAGATCGCCGTTCCCCTGGTTCGCTCCTTCGACCGCCGCGAATGTGCGCGGCAGGAGCCGGCCTCGCTGCTGTTCCAACGACGAATCCGCAGCGAAGACCGCGCATTCACCGATGCACCCCCCTGACGCCACAGGCCCGGGCCGGCCTCCGCGAGAGCGCCACCGTCATCGCCGACGCAGTCGGCAGCTCCGGCATCTGGGTCGCCCACCAGTCCTGCTGACCCCGGCCAGGTGAGTCTCAGAGGCCGGCCCCGGGTGGCACACCGGAAGCGCCGCTCCGCTCGCAGGCGAGCAGCCGGTCTGTGGCCTCATCCTCCAAAGAAGTACCTTCTGGTGAACTGAGCTGTTCCGAGTTTCGTAGCGGCTGGTTTGTGTGGTTTCAGGCGGCGTTCGTGGTCGCCTGGGATCGGTAGTGCTGGCCCTCGAATTCCTCGGGCGGGAAGTAGTCGAGGGCTGACTGCGGGCGCTTGGTGTTGTACCAGCCGGCCCACTGGATGACGACGCGTTCTACCTGGTCAGCGTCTCGCCAGGCTCCTTGGTGCTCGATCAGCTCGGCCTTGAAGGAGCCGTTGAGGGCCTCGGCCACGGCATAGTCGTAGCTGTCCGCGACGGAGCCGACGGAGCCGACGGACGCGGTCGCACCGGCCTCCGGCAACCGCTCGCCGTAGCGGATGGACACGTAGTGCGAGCCGCGGTCGCTGTGATGGATCAGGCCCGAGCCCTCTTGATTCCACGCCGCCAGAGCACCATCTCCAGGGCGCCCAGGGGGAGATCGGTGCGCATGTGGGTGGCGAGCTGCCACCCGACGATCATTCGTGAGTACACGTCCAGGACGAAGGCGACGTAGACCCAGCCCGACCAGGTGCAGATAAAGGTGAGGTCAGCGACCCACAGCTGGTTGGGACGGTGGGCGGTGAAGTGCCCCTTGACCAGGTCCGGCGGCCTGGGAGCGGACGGCTCGGGAAGGGTGGTGCGGCGTCGCTGTTCGCGGATCACACCTTCCAGGCCGTCCTCGCGCATCAGTCGCTCAATGGTGCATCGGGCCGCGGTAATGCCCTCGCGCCGCAGCTGGCGGTGGATCCGCCGGGCTCCGTAGGTCCCGCCCGAGACCGCATGGATACGGCGTATCTGTCCAATGAGCCGTTCATCGCGCGGGTGCCGGGCGGACGTGGGCCGCCTGCGGCGGGCGTTGAATGCCGAGACCGACAGGTCCAGTTCCCGGCATACGGGCTCGACCCCCGAAGTCGTCGCGGAGGTGGTTGATCACCGCGTCAGCCCCGTGCGGGGCTGGTCGAGCTCCTTCGCGAAGAACACCGAAGCGGCTTTCAGGATCTCGTTCGCCTGCCGGAACTCGGCTATTTCCTTGCGAACCTGGGTGAGCTCGGTTCGCTCGTTGGTGGTCAGCAGATCGGGCCGGCTGCCCTGGTCGGCCTCGGCCTGACGAACCCAGTTCCGCAGGGGCCTCCTTGTGGATCCCAACGTCTCGGGCCACATGAGCGACCGGACGCCCCGAGGCCTGGATCTCACGGATCGCTCGCTCACGCAGGGAGGGATACTGCTGGGTGGAAGGCCCTGGCTGCTGTCCTCAACTCAGGACTGACTTTTCATTCCCGTTGCTGTGAAGGCCCTGGCCGGCGGCCGCGACACCCCGGAGAGGTGAAGGAGCGGCTGGCGGCCGCGGCGCAGTCTCATGTGCCGGTCGCCGAGGCGTTGTCCACATGGATCTCGACGAGTTGGCTCGGCGCGGATCCCGGAAGCGCTGACACCTCTGCCCGGGGAAGGCCGTCAGGCGCCCCCGCATACGGGACGGCCGGGCGGCGCAGCAGGTCCGTGGCCACCTGCGAGGCCGCTCACCCCGCGCCCGCCAATCCTGAGGCCACCGCTGTCGGCATGCTCCGGACCCGTCGCGATCCGCAGGGTGGTGGACTTCCCGCAGCCGCTCGACCCGCGGAGTACCAGCGAACTCACCATTCGTCACCGTGAGGCAGACGCCGGTCAGCGCCCGACGCCGAACCCTGCGCGGCGGGCCTGATCAGCCCTCCCCTGTGCTGCCATTCCGGACAGCGATCCGTCATCAGCAGCACAGTGGCGTGCTGCCCACACCGGATGGCAGCACGCCGGTTCCTGATGCTCCGCGGGGTCAGTCGGTCCGGGTGTAGTGCTGCAGGTAGAGGAAGATCGACTTCCAGCCCGACCCCACGTTGACGATGTGCAACTGCCCGCCCGATGGACCGAAGTCCCAGGCGGCGATGCCCTGAACCTCGTCTCCGGACTCGACGTCCTGATGGAATTCGTAGGCAACCTGCCCGGAGTCGGCGTCGATCGAGTAGACCGACTTGGCCGTGTCGTCCACGGAGGCGTAGAGCTTGCCCTGCCACATCGCGGCGCCCTGGATCCTGCTCAGGGGCTGCGAGAGCGTCACGGTCCTCACCACAGGAAGCGTCGAGCCGGCCGGCAGGTTCAGCAGATCGTTCAGGCTGTAGGCGACCAGTTTGTTCGTACCCTGCGCGGCATCCTGATCCCAGGGCGAGGTGTACACCAGTCCTGACGCGGCGTCCACCGCGACCCACGGCACCCCGCCCGGCATCTGCGCAAGGGACAGTTGCACATAGCGACCCGTGTAGCCGAGGTCCCCCGCGCTGTACAGCGCCAGCAGTGGATGCTGGTAGCCGCCGTCACCGTCCTCGATCGGCGCGATCACGTAGCCGCCGTAGTACTCCAGGTCCCCGATGTGATCGCTGCCGAACGTCCCGCGCAGCGCCGAGGGGATCGGGGCCGCGGATGACGCGACCTCCGAGTCGCCTGCGACGGTGGCCTTCACCATTCCGCCGGGCCCGGCGTAGTAGAAGTACGTCCCGTCCGTCGCCACGCCCTGCCCGCGCTCCAGCGCGTTGAACCCTGTCCACCGCTGATAATCCGCCGTCCGCGTCCAGCCCGCGGCCATGGCGGGAGACGCCGCACTGCCGATCAGCGTCGCAACCGCGAGCGTCGCAACCGCCGAGATTCTGCCCAGCTTCATCTGATCCAGCCTCCCTGTGTTCCGTGATATAGAGCGCTCTCTTTGTGGGCGAGTGGATTACAGCAGTGGCGGATGACCACCGTCAATGAGCCCCTTCCAACCTGGCTATGGGATCAAGCCGTTGCGGTGAAGGGCAACGCAACCTCAGGTGGATGGGTTGTCGACTAACAGCAACCTTCTCTGGCTAATACTCCAGCCGGACTTTGGTGTATGCCCTGGTCAACGGCTTGGGTGCGGGGATTGTAGAGGGGTGGTATCGAGTGCGGGGCGGGTTCGCCCGGCCTGTCCCGTAAAGGAGTGACCGCGCCGTGTGTAGTGACAGCGGCGGGCCCGGGCCTGGTGTCGGCGGCGCCATCTCGACCACTTCATTGTGTAGTTGTCCTGTTGAGTAGGACGCGGGTGGGTAGTTGCCAGTAGACGGCGGATCTCGGCCGGGGTGAGGTCCACGAGGTCGGGCGTGTCGTGATCAGCTCCCCCTTTTGCCGTTCCTGGGCGGCTGTGACGGCCAAGAACGCGTGGGCGAGCATGGCGAGGGTGATGTGCTGGTACCAGCCGACGTAGCGGCGGACTTCGTACTGGTCCAGGCCGCATTCGTTCTTCGCGCTCTGGAAGCACTCCTCGATCTTCCAGCGGCATCCGGCGATCCGCACGAGATCGGCGACGGTGGCGTCCAAGGGGGCGGATGCGAGGAAGTGGGCGAGCTCGTCGGGCTTGGTGGTACTGCGGCGGGCGAGCATCCAGCGTTGCCGGGTCGGCTCGTCGCCGTCGAACTCCCGGACCGCCGGCAGGCGGGCGGCAGCCCAGTCGTAAAGCCGCAGTCCTTTGGCGCCGTCACCGCAGGAGAGCCGCTGCCATGCCTCCTCCGGGGCCTGGCCGATGAGGTACTCGATGCGGGGGCCGTGGACCTGCTGGGACTTCGGCACGGCCACGACGGAGGACAGGCCGGCATCTTCAAGGAAACGTCGGAATCGAGAGTCCTGCCCGTAAGCGGCATCCGCCGAGACCCAGGCGACGGGCAGTGGCGAGGCAAGGGCCCGCAGGACCATGGTGCGGGCCAGTTCGTTCTTGGTCGCGAATCGGCGGTGCTGGGGGATGCGGGCGGCGCGGCAGCGTTCGGGATACTCGGTCCAGGCCTTGAGCAGGTAGAGCTCGCGGTCGACCAGCGCGTGACCGCGGTGGTGGCGTAGGCGGCGAAGACACCGATCTGGCAGTTCTCGGTGCGGCCGGCGGTGTCGGAGTACTGCCGTTGCACCCCGGCTGAGGTGATGCCCTCCTTGACGAAGCCGGTGTCATCGATGATCAGGATGCCGTCGTCGACGCCGAGGTGTTCAGCGACGCAACCCTGAGGGTCGTCGCGTATCTCGTCGGCCTCCCAGCGGCTCTTCGTCAGGACGTGCTGCAGCCCGTCAGCGGTGGAGTGCCCGGCGAATTCGGCCAGCTGCCAGGGGTTATTGCGCCCCACGGGTCCGAGCGGACCCCGCACGTAGTCCCGCATCCGGCGTCTGGGCTCGACGCGGGGATAGCGGTGCCCGATCCGCAAGAAGAGTTCTTCCAGCCCTTTTCCCCACACGGAGGCAGGTGCGTCACCAAGCACATGCAATGACTGTCCCACCGCTGTCGCTCCACACGGCGCGGTCACTCCTTCGCGGGACAGGCCGGGCGAACCCGCCCCGCACTCGATACCACCCCTCTACAACCCCGCACCCAAGCTGTTGACCAGGGCACACACCGAAGTCGGGCTGGAATACTAGTCCGCAGTCTCGTCTTTCGGGTCAGGTGTCGGAGCCAGGTCCTGTGCTCGTGGACGCCTTCGGTGTGCTGTGTGTTGGGACATGAGCCAGTAGACGAGCGCCGCAGGGGGTGCGACGCATAACAGGATGATCAGCAGGCGCGAGTCGATCACATGAGTGTGCGACACAGGTGATTCCGCTTCGCCCGGCAGATCTTTCACGAGGGCATCGAGTTGCTCGCGGGTGCGTGCTTGGTAGGCCGCGGCCACGCGTTCTTCGAGCTCGGACAGTGTCAGTCGGCCGACTGCGTAGTGGTGTTTCAACTGCACCTCGATCCGGTCACGTTCGGCGTCCGAGGCTCGGATCACTGCGTTGGCCGTGTGCTCCTCGTTGTCATTCATGACGACCTCTCAGGTGTGGGCGGAGCGGCATTTGAGGGTGGGCGGTCTTGCAGGTCGACGAGCGCGATGACCACCCGCGTCCAGACCCCTGGGGCATCGCGGTCCCCGAACCGGGTGGCGAGTCGTTCGATGTGGCCGCGCAGCTCGGCGAGCGCCTCATCGGTCAGCCGCAGCGCACCGCGGTGCACATCGACCTCCCGGAGGCCGCCCGCCTGCTTGGACCGCCAAGCGGCACTGATATCGGCCCGAGTGGCGTCCAGCATCGAGCCGAGAAACCCAACCATCTCTTCCGGGCTCGCGGTATCCCCGGGAGGTTCGGTGACCGCAGGGGCATAGACCCGCTCGACCTTGCCACGGGCCAGCGGCCGGTATTCGGCGATCTCGATCAACCCGGCCCGTTCAAGCTGACCCAGATGGTAGTAGAGGCGATCAACCGGGATGTCGGCGTGATCGGCGAGTTCCCGTGCGGACCGAGGCATCTCCCACAACGCCTCCAGCAGCCGGATCCGCAGGGGATCAGCGAGCGCCTTGTGCACACCATGCCATCGCTGGGACGGCGCATCGGAACCGTGTCTGCTCATCGCTCGACGTCCTCCATCCAATAGATTTCAATTGATTGGAAAATTCTACAATCAAGCGAGCGGACTAGGCACTGTTTCTCGGATCTCCGGATGTGGGTGGGGTGTTGGGGGCAGGCTGGTTTCATGGGCCGTGGGGATCTGACGAATGCGGAGTGGGATCGGCTGGAGTCGTTCTTGCCTCCTGGTGGTGGGCGTGGCGGACGGTGGAGTGATCACCGTCGGGTGATCAACGGGGTTCTCTACAGGGTGCGGACGGGTGTGCAGTGGCGGGATCTGCCGGAGCGGTTCGGGCCGTGGGAAACGGTCTATAAACGGCATCGTCGCTGGTCAGCTGATGGAACCTGGAAGATGCTGCTGTCTCGCATCCAGGCAGCCGAGGATGCCGCGGGCGGGATCGACGGGGACGTGTCGGTGGACTCGACAGTGGTGCGGGCCCACCAGCACGCCGCCGGAGCGAGGGAAGCGCCCCCGGCCGCCGTTCCTCAAAGGGGGGCCGCCCGAGGGACGAACCAGGTCGATCCGGTGCTTCGGAAACTGGCCGTCCGGCTGGAGGAGGTGGTCAGATCGGCGAATGTCTGGGACGTTCCCGAGGAGGTTTCACCACCAGGATCCACCTCGCCGCCGAAGGACGATGCCGCCCCCTCGCGTTCGTCCTGACACCCGGACATTACGGTGACGGCCCCCAACTCGAGCGCGTGTTGGTGCTGGTCTCCGTGCCCCGCACCGGAGTCGGCCGACCCCGCACCAAGCCCGACCGCGTCCTGGCAGGCAAGGCCTACACGTCCCGGAGGAACCGCCGATACCTGCGTCGACGCGGAATCCGGCACACCATCCCCGAACGTCTCGACCAGCAGAGACACCGGCAAAACCGAGGTTCTCGAGGCGGCCGGCCCACCGGGTTCGACAGCGGCCACTACAAGAAACGCAACACCGTCGAACGCGCCATCAATCGGCTCAAAGGCTTCCGCGCGGTCGCCACCCGCTATGAGAAACGCGCCTACATCTACCTCGGCACCGTCACCCTCGCAGCCCTCGCCATCTGGCTCCGAACATGATCCGAGAAACGGTGCCTAGTGCTGGATCAGGCCGTCGACCGGGACAGGATCGACGTGACCAGTTGCCGGAAGGGCCTGGGCCAGGGAGAGGCCGATGTCGACCAGCGATGACCGGCGCAGGCCGGCGACGTCGGAGATCTTGGTCCAGACTGACTCGGCGATTTCGCCGTCCGGCTCAGGCCGGAGCTGGCCACCAGTGATACGGACCCGGTAGAAGACGCCGACATTCTGGTGTTCGACTCCCGCACGAGCTTCGGCCCCAGGGATCACTCGTGAGTCCACTCCGATCAGGCGATCCACCACCGCAGTGCAGCCTGTCTCCTCGGCGACCTCCCGGATCACCGCATCGAACGGATCTTCGCCGTGCTCTACCCGGCCGCCCGGAAGAGTCCAGTTACTTTCGCCCGCTGGTGGCACGTGACGGGCGAGCAGCACCCGTCCGTCCTCGATGCACACGGCATACGCCGCCAACCGAAAACTCATCCCTGCACCTCCCGCCCGGACCCTATCCAACGTCCAAGATCCGCGCATCGCTCCGCGAGTGGAGCCAGATCAACTTCGTACGCCTGGAGCCACTTCTGTTCCGTTCGGTGGAGCCCAAAGAAGTGCTCACAAACAACCAGTGCCCTGAGCTCAGGCACACCCACGACCTGGTCCTCCGGTTCGCCGCCGTACTCGACAACCGTGACGCCACATCGTTGCCAAGGTGGCTGAACGACCTCGCAGACAGCGGACTGGCCCCTCTTGCCGGCCTCGCCGGAGCCCTGCGAGAAGACCGGCATGCCGTCGCCCAGGGCATTGCCATCCCTTACAACTCCGCGGTCAACGAAGGCCGCATCACCGATGTCAAGCTGCAGAAACGCCTGATGGCCGGCCGCGCCAGCGTCCCACTTCTCCGTCACCGCGTCGTCCTGATCGCCCACCTCCGCCGCCGCTACGCGGGTCGGCCGACCATGTCACCGGGATGATCTTCGGCTACGAAAATCTTGCCAGAGCCAGAAGAGTCCGTACGCCGACACCAGAGACCGCACCCGAACTCACGCCAGAGGGGGCGGGGCACCCTTCAGCGCCCGTCACGCGAGGCCACTGGCTCACCGCAGGTTCGCCGAGATCAGCCCGAATCAGGGGTTGTCCCACGTCTTGGCGGTGGCTTTTCGCCGAGAACTACCGGCCTCCGTTCGGTAGCTGCCGAGCGTGCTCCCCTTCTTCACCCCGGCTCGCCCGCCTGTCCGGCGGCCCGGCCGCTTCATGGCGCGCGGCTGTTCGGGCGAGGACGGAGATCCGCTGTGCCGCAGGGCCCACCGGCCCGTCGGCCCACCGGCCCGTCGTGTCGTACCGCGTCATTCCAGCAGGTCGATCTGGAGGTCAAGCGCCGCGGTGGTGCGCGCGGTGTCATCGGTGGCGAGCAGGTCCAGCAGCGCACCGCGCAGGACGGCGAGGACCAGGGTGCGCTGCGCGAGCGCGGCCTCGGTGTTGCGGTCGGCGGGGGGCTGGCTGCGGGCGAGCAGCGTCAGCCAGTCCTCGACCGTGCTGCGAGCGAAGTCGGCCCACGGCCCGTCAGGGTCGATCAGCGAACGGCTGTAGCTCTCCACCCACAGCCTCAGCAGGGCGCGGTGGGCGTCATCGGAGAGCCACCGCCACAGCGCACGGGCTACCGACCCCATCCCGGCCTGCTCCTGCGGCAGGCTGCCGACCTGCCGGACGGCCTCCAGCTCATCCGCCCTCGCCCGTGCCAGCAGAGCGCGGATCAGCCCGTCCTTGCTGCCGAACAGGTAGAGCAGTACACGGGGACTGGAGTGGATCTCCTCGGCGAGCGGGCGCAGGGACAGCTCACCCAGGCCGCTGCGCAGCGCATAGGCATAGGCGGCTTCCAGAAGCTCCTGCCGGCGGGGGGAGGGGTTTGCCTCGGATCGGGTCACCGACCTAGTCTACTGAAACAGTCGTTTCAGTGAAGGTGAGATCATGACGTCAGAGCGCAAGGTGGTCATCCGGCCGCTGACCCGGCCCGGCGACCTGGGCTGGGTCGCCATGAAGCACGGCGAGCTCTACGCCGCGGAGCTCGGCTTCGGCACCGACTTCGAGGCGTTCGTCGCCCGGGTCGTTGCCGACTACCACGACGGGCAGGACGGCGGGCCGCAGGCGGCCTGGATCGCCGAGGTTGACGGAATGCGGGCAGGCTCAGTGTTCTGTGTCCGCACCGACGAGCGCACCGCCAAGCTGCGGCTGCTGATCGTCGATCCGGCAGCCCGCGGCCTGAGCCTGGGCAGCCGCCTGGTCAACGAGGCCCTGCGCTTCGCCACGGACGCCGGCTACGAGGCGATGACACTGTGGACCATCGACAAGCTCGGCCCGGCCCGGCACATCTACGAAAAGCTCGGATTCGAACTCGTCGCCCGTGAGCCGCACACCGACTACGGCAGCGGCCTGGTCGACGAGACCTGGCAACGTCACCTGTAGCACGCTCAGGGCAAACCGGTGCAATCTCACATGAGCGACCTTCGCGGTTTCCTGCTCTATGTCGAGTCGACGGTCGTCGCTGCGATCGACTGGGTCCGGCCGCGGCCCCTGATCGGGCTCAGGCAGACCCTGGGCCCTCCACGTGGCGTACCGTCTGCCCCGGAACGCGCGCGCCACGAGCCGCCGCACCTGCAGGCTCACCGCCGATCAGTTCGCCGCCCTTGCGGAGCTGGGTGGTGGAGTGGGCGTGAAACCAGCCGCTTCCGGTCATTGAACCGGCTGGTCAACGAAGTGCACTGAGACCCCGGGCGCCGCCGTGATGGGGTACCGGTAAGAACCGTGTCACCGATCCTGCTGGCTTATCCCATACCCAGCGGTGCTGGCGGCTCGTTGGGCAGGACAGCAGCGGCCGTCCTGGCGTTCCTGGTCGCGGGTGGGGTGTGGAATGTCGATGCAGCCGAGGCGGGCGCCCCTGTGACCCTGACTGGGCGTCATCGCTTTGGGGTGGCGCCGCAGGTTGTCTCAGCGGCTGGTGGGTGCGTTCCAGTCGACCAGTTGGACGATGACGCCATTGGGATCGCGGACCTGAAAGGCGCGCTCCCCCCACTCCTCGTCAGTCAGCGGCATGGTGATCGCGACGCCCTCAGAGCGCAGGCGCGCCAGCTCGCCTTCGAGGTCCTCGACGACGAAGGCGAGGATCAGACCTGCGGTGTGCTCGTCGCGCTGGTCTGCCGGGAGGGAATCCAGCCCCCGCCGCAAAAAGATGACGTTCATGCCGACGTCGTCGCGCGTCAGGGACGCGAAGCCGTCGGCGGCCATCTCCTCGCGGAACCCGAAGTGCTCGACGAGGAAGGCGCTGGATGCGGGGACATCGTCGACGTTGAGCGACACGGCACTAGAGGTGATCTTCATGAAAACTCCTTCGAGATCGCACTGAGCACATTCTCTATACGCAGTATAATGTACACCGTACAGAGTTAGATTACGAGAGGATGACCCCGTGCCAACGGAACGAACCAGCTCGGGCGACCCGGCCCGCACCCTGCAACTGCTGTGGCGCGGCTCCTCCTCTGACCGTCGCCGAGGACCGCGACGGGGGCTGAGCATCGACGCGGTGGTCGAGGCCGCCACCGCCATCGCCGACGCTGAAGGCCTGGACGCGGTGACCATGCGCCGAGTGGCCAAGGAACTCGGCGTGGTGCCGATGACGCTGTACACCTACGTCCCCGGCAAGGCCGAGCTCCTCGACCTCATGCTCGACGCCGCCTACGCCCGCATGCCCCGCACCGGCACCACCGGACAGCCCTGGCGCCAACGCGTCACCGCTATCGCCGAGGAGAACAAGGCCCTCTTCGAATGCCACCCATGGGCCGCGGCCGTCTCCACCGTCAGGCCTCCGCTGGGGCCGGGGCAGATGGCAAAGTACGAGCACGAACTGTCTGGGTTCGACGGCCTCGGCCTCAGCGACGTCGAGATGGATGACTGCCTGACCCACCTACTCACCTTCGTGCAGGCATGCGCCCGCGCCGTCGCTGACGCCCGCGCCGCACAGCACGACAGCGCCCTGAACGACCAACAATGGTGGGAGCTGAACGCCCCGCTCCTCGCCCGGGTCCTCGACGAGAACGCCTACCCCACTGCCGTCCGCGTCGGCGCAGCAGCAGGCGCCGCCCACAGCAGTGCCTACGACCCCGCCCACGCCTACTCCTTCGGCCTGCAACGCGTCCTCGACGCCTTCGCCGCCCTGATCGGCCGAAGCGGAGACATCGACTTCACCGCACCGGCACCACGCCATTAATCCGTGAGCCGGAGCACCTGTCGCCGATGCTCCGGGCGGGGAATTCGGTGAGGAGGTCTGGATCTTCTCCGAGCACAGGGCGGTGCAAACAGCCTCATCAGTCCAGCGAGTTGAGTACGAGTCCGCGGGCCCATCGCCCAGAATCAGGGGGGCACACCCGCGGGTTCGCGTTGAAGGACCTTCAGTTTCCCTGAACCCGCGGGGATCATGGGGTACCGGTAAGAACCGTGTCACCAGCCGCAAACGGCGGTGCGATGCCTGGTGGGCGTGGTCCGCGCTGAGTTTCAACGGGTGCCGTGGGCGCGTTCGAGTACCCGGTACACCGTCGCCCGGGCAGCACCCTGTCCTACTGTCGTAAGACAGCAGAGAAGGCATTGATGATCGAGTTCGTGCTCGACGGCCGCTCGCGGGTGGCCACTTACATGCAGCTGGTCCTGCAAGTCAACCAGGCCCTGCGGGTCGGCCTGGCGGAGCCCGGCGACCAGCCGCCCAAGGTGCGGCAGGTGGCGCAGGCGCTGGCCATCAACCCGAACACGGTGCTGAAGGCGTACCGGGAACTGGAGATGGAGGGTCTGGCCGAAGGTCGCCCAGGGGTGGGCACCTTCCTGGTGCGCACCCTGGCCGGCCCGTCCCTGGCCCACCACGCCGATCTGCGCGCGGACTTGGAGATCTGGCTGCACAAGGCCCAGGCCGCGGGCCTGGCCCGCGAAGACACCGCCGCCCTGATTGACACCACTGTGCGCGCCACGCTCGACCGCCCGACATCCGAAGAGAGCTCATGAACAGCCTGGGCCCAGGACACCCCGCTCTACCCGTACTTCACCGCCACTGACCTGATCACCATGGGCGGCAAGCTCAACCGCCGCTGGGACGCGGCCCTCGCCCGCGATCGGCTCGCCCAGCTGAAGATCCCCACCGACCGGCCGGCCGGGGAGCTGTCCGCCGGCCAGCGCGCCCAGGTCGCCCTGGCCCTGGCCAAGCGCCCCCGTCTGCTCCTGCTCGACGAGCCGGTCGCCGCCCTGGACCCCCTCGCCCGCCACGAGTTCATGCAGGCCCTGATGGGCGCGGTCGCCGTCAGCGGCACCACCGTGCTGCTCTCCTCCCATATCCTCGCCGACCTGGAACGGGTCTGCGACCACCTGATCCTGCTGCAGAGCTCCCACGTTCAGCTCGCCGACGGGGTCGACGGCCTGCTCGCCGAGCACCGCACCCTGGTCGGTCCGCGTATCCCGGAAGGCGCGATCCCGGGCGTGGCCGCCGTCATCCGGGCCAGCCACACCGACCGCCAGTCCACCCTGCTGGTATGCACCGACGGGCACGCGATCGACCCTGCCCGGGACGTACGCGACGTCACGCTCGAAGAGCTGGTCCTGGCCTACCTCAACGCCGCCGCCGTCCCTCCTGTCCGGGCAGGCCGATCCGGCCTGCCCGATGGCCGAAGTGGTCGTGGGACAGCCCGGACCGGGAAAGACAGCATTCGCGGTACACGCCGCACACCGCCTCGCACCGCACTTCCCTGACGGTCAGTTCGCCCTCGACCTGCGTGGGATGGATCCCGAACCGATCGCCACGCGCGACGCACTCGCCGCACTGTTGCGTGCGACGGGCATCAGCGACGCCGTGATCCCGGCCGGGACGGACGAACGTTCCGGCCTGTGGAGGTCCGTGGTCCGTGACCGGCGCATCCTGGTGCTGCTGGACAACGCGGCCGACGAGTCCCAGGTACGTCCCCTGCTGCCCGGCTCCGGCCCGGCCCTGACCATCATCACCAGTCGGCACGCTCTGGCCGGCCTGGAATCGGTTCACCGGACCGAACTCGGGCTGCTGCGGCGGGAGGAAGCGGTCGAGCTGCTCACACGTATCATCGCGGCTGCGCGAGTCGGCTCGACGCCTTGCCGCGCTGGACTCCCCTCAGGCCCGCCTCGCCGAACTGACGGTACTCAACGCCCTCGGCGGCCATCTGCGCCAGTCCGGACAGCCGACCGAAGCAGTGGAGATCCACCGCCGCAGCGCACGGATCTGCCGCGGCGGGATCCCGGGACAGCCGGACGAATTGATCGGGCTCTACCACGCAGCCGTCCAGCAGCAGATCGGCAATGACCTGGCGGCCCTGGGGCGTTTCGCCGAGGCCGAGACGCCGCTCCGGCAGGCCCTGGCTCACTTCGAGTCCGTGCAGATGCCGGCCTGGAGCGAACCGGTCCGGCTGGATCTGGGCCATGTGCTCGAAACGATCGGCCACCCGCAGGCCCGCGCAACGCTCCTGGCGGCCCGCGGCGGACTCACCACCCTCAAACACCCACGCGTGCATGAAGCTGCCGCCGCGCTCGATCGGCTCGCTCCTGTCTGACCTCGGTGTTCAACTTCGGCCGTTCACTTGACCCGCAGAACTTGCTTCATTCCCCGGGACAGCAGGGGACCGTTCCTTCACACTTCGAGGTGTCGAACAACGTCGCGTGAAGGAACGGCCGCGGGCAGGCGAATCCCTTCGCTGAACATGGTGGAAGCGACTTCGTGTCGCACACTGAGCGCCTTGGTTGGCCGGCGAGCGTTCTGCGTGGCCAGTCTGGGCGTTCGCGGCCGACGCGTGCTTGGCGTGGCGTAATCGCGGTATCCGAGCCGTCGTCTCGGATACCGACGGGATATCCGGTGTGATCACCCTCGCCGCTACAGTGCCGCCATGACGACCGCACCTCACCGCAGGTTCTCGGCCCGCATCAACCGAGCCGAAGCCGAGCTTGACGGACCGTTCGAGGGCGTGCCCGCACAGAGCCCCGATGCCCCGAAGCTCGCGCTCCGGGCAGATGCCTGGGCAGCGCACGTCGGCGGTGTGCAGGCAGCACGTTGAGCGAAGAACCCGTCTTCATCCGGAGCAAGTTGGGAACCAGCCGGTACGTCTACAACCACCGCAACCCGGTTGGTCTCGCACTCATCATCCTCACGCTGCTTGTCGCGCTCGGCGTGCTGTTCGGTATGCGGGCCGAGTCGACGTGGAGTGAGGGCGAACTCCGCGACGCCGTCCGCAAGGGTGTCCAAGATCTGGGCGGCAAACGGCACTACACAAGCCTGGAGGGCAACCACGGCTTTCTGATCGCGGAGGCGATCCGGGAGAGCGGCATCGGGCCAGGGCACGGTGTCGACACGCGTGAAGAGGAGGGCGGAGGTTACATGGTCAGCACCGTGGACACCGAGACGGAGTACTGCGTCCGCATCACGCTGACCCTGGACGAGCAGCCGCCCGTAGTCTTCCCGGGGGCCGAGGACCTGCCGCCCCCCGACCCGGGGGTGCTCGCGTTCTACCTCTCCCACGCGACCTTCAGCAAGGGCTCTTGCCACTGACCTGGTGATCCTTCTGAAGCCCCTGCTGCGGGCGATGGCGCGGGCGCCGGCCGTGTGGGCGATCTGGATGGCCGCGAGACCGACGCTGCTGGAGGCGGCGGAGATCAGGACGGTGTCGCCGGAGCGGACACCCGCGAGGTCGACCAGGCCGCCGTACCAGGCGATCCAGGGCCAACCGGGCCGGCCCGGCCCGACCCCGGGCGTCCTGATGGGCGCACTCACGCCCGACTTCCGCTACATCCCGAACGACCCGAATCGGCCGTCGCCCCTGCCCACGCTGCCGTCGGCCCCGACGTTCCCCGGCAGGTAGAGCACGAAAGCGGACGGCGGGCGTTGAGGCATCTTGGCGCCTCAACGCCCCGCGGCGCCCTGATCCCAGGACTCATTGGTCCGCCGTCTCAGAAGCCGTTCGCGACACCAGCACACCCCAGGGGCTCGATCTTTCTGCAGAGCTCAAGGACTTGCGGGTGGCACAAGAGGTCGACCCTGGGGCGGGCTCGCGCCGTGACGCTCAACGCTCGGGCGGGCCTCGCAGGTTTCGCGGTGGTCACGGAGACCCCGGGCCGTGCCGCTCTTGACATAGGCATCAAACGGCCAGGGGAAACGGAGGTATCGGCCCGGGGTCCGCGTCACCCCGCGAAATTCGCCGGTGACAGTGCCGCTCTTTGAGGAGGCCTCGCGGGCCAGGGGGACTCAAGACATCCGTCACCGGGTCCAGGAGCGGTTTTTGATCAGTAGTTGGTGGTCTGGCCTGCGCTGATCAGTTTGTGGTGCGTCTGCGGGCGGGGGATCCCAGTGTGCAAGTAGCTGCAGTGATTGTGGGCGCTGTACTGGAGCGGGGGTCTGGTCTGCGGGTTTGTCAGTCAGCTGGTTGGGTGATCAGGTCGTGTCATCTGCGCTGCGCACGGTTCAGGTTCAGTGGTCGTTGGTATGCCGCGGCGCGTGGACGAGCCGGCTGCTTGAACTGGACCTCGACGCCCAGACGCTGCCTCTGTCGAGCCCTGGGTTCGCTGGCATCACCCCGCCGACGCTGCTGCCTCCCGCCCCTGCTCCCGGGGCGCTTTCCCGCCGGCCGTCGGGCCGCACGGGAAGCCGCCACCGCCTGGATCACCGTTCTACCCGTCACCCGTCACCCGTCACCCGTCGCCCGTCGCCCGTCGCCCGTCACCCGGCTGACCGTCCTGCGCGTCCACCGGTCAGCATCGTCGTACAACCCCCAACCCCTCTTGATCGTCAAGGAGATGTGGCCCGGCGTGGGCCGCTGACCGGCGACCACGTCGGCCGCGTGACCCGACCGCCTCTCACCTGGAGATGTCATGAGAGCTGACTCCGTCCGCCGCGCACTGCGGCTCGGAGCCTGTACGACGCTCGCCGCCGGACTCGTCACCTTGGGGCTCACCACCGCTCCCGCGTTCGCTGAGACCGAGCCGGAGACCGACCAACTCTGGATCACCGCCCCGTACGAGCCGACCCTGCCGCTCGGCATCGACGGCGGGACACCGCTGACCCGCACGCTCGATGTCAGGCTCAACCACGACAACGACCACTTCACGGTGACCGACGGCCGGCTCACCGTGGACGCCTCCGGCATCGCCGGGGTCGCCGAGATCACCTGGCCGGACAACTGCACGCCGAGCGGCGCGATCGCGGTATGCGACGTGCCCGAGGTGCCGGTGACCGGGACCACCGGCGGTGAGGTGCACCTCAAGGTCCGCGCGGTCGACGGGGCGGCCGTCGGGGCGCGGGGCCGCATAACCTTCGAGGCGACGGCCACCGGCGGCCCGGACGGTACGCTCATCGCCCCCCGGGACAGCTTCGACACCACGGTCACGGTCGCGTCGGGACCCGACCTCGGGGTCACGGCCGGCGGCGACATCGAGCACGCCCGGCCGGGCAGCAGGCAGACGCTCCCGTTCTCGCTCACCAACCACGGCAACGAGACCGCGCACGGCTTCACCATCAGAGTGATGGCCTCGTACGGGGTGCGGTACCTCAACCGGTACGACGCCTGCGTCTATACGACGTCGAGCGGGGACGAGTACGCCCCGATGTCGTACGCGACCTGCACCTTCGACCAGGATCTGGCCCCGGGAGCCTCCTTCGAACTTCCAGAGCCGCTGCGGGTCGCGCTCACCCGGCACGCGCTCCAGGAGCGGGTGGACATCTGGGCACAGCCGGTCGGCGCGACTGACCTGGGGGGCTACGACGACTATGTGGCGCTGCAGATCGGCGCTGACAACACCGCCGACTTCTCGGTGACCGGCGCGGCGGTCACGGGCGCCGCGGGCGAGACGGTCACCGCGTCGCTCACCTTCAGGAACAACGGGCCCGGCTGGCTGGGCAACCTGGGCTCCGGGGATCCGGTCGCCGCAGTCCGGCTGATCGTTCCGCCCGGCACCACAGTCACGGGCGTGCCGGAGGGCTGCGGCCCGCGAACCCTCTCCGGCGGCTACTACCCGAACCGCACGGGCGCCCCGCGCTATGACTGCACGCTGCCGTACTGGGTGCTGGAGAACACGGAGCGCTCCTTCGCCTTCAAACTCCGGATCGACACGGTGGTGCCCGGAGCGACAGGTGAGGTCGGCATCCATCCCCCGTTCGGCGAGTTCCGCCACGACCCGGACCCGACGAACAACACGGCCGTCCTCACCGTGAACTAGCATCCACCAGCGCCCCGAAGGCACCTTTGCCTCAGCGTGCCGCGCGGGCTTTCTCCGCGCGGCACGCCACCGCCTTCGCGATCTTCGCGGCCTCGATGGCCAGTTCGCAGAACATCCCGCTGATCGGGTTGGTGAAGCCGGTGAAGTACAGGCCGGGTGCGTTGCGGGCAGCGGGCGCCGTGGAGCACCGGCCTACCGCGGGCGTCCAGAACGTCGAGGTGGCCGACGAGCCCCTCCAGGGCGCGGACATACCCGGTCGCGGCGATCACGGCGTCGGGCTCGATCCGGCTGCCGTCGGCCAGGACGGCCTTGCCGCCCGGGCAACAACTTGCCACCGCACGCCCTCGCGACTACGACACCGCCGCGGCCACGCTCATCCTGCACGACCGCGCCCGCTCCACCGACTACCCCGTACCGCCCTGGGCGGGCGTTTTTCTGCGGGCCGAGGCCTGCTTCGCCCGGCATGTATCCGGCGAGGATCAGGAACTGCCCGCCGCGCCGGGAAAGCGTGCGCACCTGCTGCGCGTGGCGAAGACGGCCAGGTCGCGCCCGCCACAGCCGGCCGCGGTCCGCCGCCAAGGCGCGGTCGTTCTTCGCCATCCCGTGGGTGGGCATGCGGAGGCCGTACAACGCGCATCCGATGATGGACTACGGACGCGATGAGCCTGACCACATCGGTGGCGACGCTGGGAGTGGGCGCCGTCCATGTGCGGCGGAGCACAGCCCGCACAGCTCTCGCGGTGTACCTGGTGTTCGCCGTGCCGCATCTGGCGATCCATATCCAGTTGCTGCACCATCTCGCCCCCGGCGAACGCGTACCGCTGCCGGCCGCGCTCACCGCGGCCGCCGCGATCCCGCTGGTGCTCCTTGCGCTTACCAATGGGCTCGCCGGCGTGGCGCCGTGGGAGCCGGTGCCCTCGATGCCGAACGCCTGCCGCCGCTGAACCGTGACGCCGTCCGGCGCTTCCCCGACGTGATCGGTGCCGGCCGGCGGGCTATCCGCGTACGGGCAGACCGTAGGACGCCGCCAAGCGGCCGAGCGCCGCATCGAGCGCCGCCCGCTGTGACGGAGTGAGGCCGGCGGCGAGGTGCGCGTCGAGGGTGAGTGCCTCGCCCGTGTATTCCGCAAGGAGGTCGCGCCCCTTGTCGGTGAGGCTCAGAATCTGGCGGCGTCGGTCGGCCGGGTCGCGGAGCCGCTCGATGGCCCCATGGCATCCAGGCGATCGGCGAGGGAGACCACAAGGCTCGGGGCCACCCGCATCAGCCTGGCGATCTCGAGCTGCGAGGCGGCCTGCCCCGAGTCGAGCACCGCCAGCAGACCGACACCGCCACCGGCGCGCGAGCCGTGAACGCGTGCGACTGGTTGCTGACACTGGGGACATGCTCCTGGCGGCCCGCAGCCATTCGCATCGATCAGCAAGCCGTCATCCGCGACCACGGCCTGCCGCACGACGAGGTTCAGCCCCGGGAAGAGGGCGTCTTCGAGTGGCTCCATCTTCATGACAGCGTGATCCCCTGGCGGAACGATCCTGCAATCTCTCCGGCCTTCAGCGCATCTCGCCAGGTGCGACGTGCTGCATCCGGGCGATCAGGGGGCCTGATAGAAGGGGATGGGGACGTCGTGTGCCTTCAGGGCCGCCGTGTAGCGAGCCAGCAGCCCGTCGAGGTGGGAGAGGAGGAAGGCTGCCACCTCCCGGGCTTCACCGACATCGCCGTGGTCGCAGGCTTCTACGAATTCGGCGACGTCGGCGCGGATGATCGAAAGGGAATCTCCCTGGACCAGCACGCCCGGGAAATTACGCTGGGGCAGACGGACTACCGCGTCGTTACCAGGGTCGGTGAACAGCTCTACCTCGATACACTCCATCCGGCCATCCAACCGCTGAACTGCACGCATCCAAAGGCGTAGCCATCACGGAAGCGCGGTCAGAACCCCGTAGACGGCCAAAGTCCTCTTGCTGCTTGGCCACCTGAGCGAATCCGGACAGCTCCCGCATTCCGGGTGGCGATCGGAGGAGCGTTGCTCCCGTCCGCCATATTGGCCACGGCCGTGTGGAGGTTCACCACCCAGCCCCAACCCCACCCGCACGAACCGGTCTTGGCTAAGCTGTAGCGGGGATCACACACCACCGCCGAGGGTTCGCGGGAGACGGGGGATACCGGTTCATGGTCGAGGTTAGAGTCGAGACAGTCGCGCTCGATGCCGCGGGAAGCCGCCAGATAGCCAGCAGGACCCGGGCCACCGCGGCGCTGGGCGAGCGGTCCGCCGAGCTGGAAGAGGCCATTGTCCAGGCCTCGTCCATCGCTCAGCAGTCACTGGCCCAGGTGCCGCAGCGGGACGGCTGGCGGGTGGCAAGCATGGAGGTCACCTTCGGTCTGACCCTCGCCGCCGAGGCCGGCGTCATCCTCTCCAAGGCCTCCGCGGAGGCATCGTTCGAGGTCACCCTCACCGTGGAGCGAGCCCCGGGGACACCGTGACCAGCGCGGGCTACTGGGTCGAGCTCTTCCAGGCCCAGCAGCGGCTCGGCGGCGGCTTCCTGCTGACCCGCAGGTATGTGCTCACCGCGCTGCACTGTCTGCGCGGCCTGACCTCGCTCGACGAGCACGTCGACATCGTCCTGCCCGACGGCACCAGGATCCCGGGGCAGGTCTGCCGCCGCGACAAGGACGCCGACCTGGCGCTGATCATGATCTCCGCCGCGTACGAGGTGGGGCTCCCGATCCCCAGGGCCGGCGTCGCACACAGTGGGGACGACTGGCACGGCCCTTACCGGCCGGCCGCCGCCGAGGTGCATCTCAGGGGCCGGGTCGACGTGGGGACGGCCGCGTACCTCTGCGAAGGAGGTGCCGTCATCCAGGCGCTTCAGCTGACAACCCAACAACTCCTGGGCGATTACTCGGGATACTCGGGTGGACCGGTGGTGCGGGGCATCCCCGACGACCATGAGCCGGTGGTTGTGGGCATCCTCTTGGAGCAGGCACCGGACCGGGCAGCCGAGAGCCGGGCAGCGAACGTGCTCTTTGCCGCGACGATCGCGGAAGCCATGAGCCGCTTCGACCAGTTCGATGTCGCGCATCTCATCGATGTGGTCAGGCCCCCTGCCACCAAGGAGAAGCACGAATCGTCGGTCGCCGCGGCGGCCACCGACGCGGAGTCGTGGTTCGACCGGATCGACGAGTGGTCGAAGCGGAGCGTCCTCGACGCGTCTCAGATCGCCGAGCTGAAGTTCATGGCAGCGAAGGCTGCCATCGAGCACCAACTGGGTGGCAGCCGAGGCCCGGACGGGGGCGGGGCGTGACCGATTCCTGGCAGCAGGCCATCACCTGCGCCGAGCACGCCCTGCGCGGAGACGCCGCGGCCCGGCTGAGAGTGCCTGCCGCCATCGGGGTACTGCGGAGCGGACCGCTTCCGGTCACGCGTGCGACGCTCGGCAGAGACCTTGCGTACCTCACCACGCTGCTCGACACGCTCGGCCTGCGCGAGCACTGCCGTGAGCTGCTGGAAAACCTGGTGCCGCGGCTCTTGCCGGCGCCCGAGTCGCTGACGCTGCCCAGCTCAGTCCGCAACGAACTTGCGGTGACCCTGACAGATCGCGGCCATATGTCCGCTGCCGCCATGCTGTTGTCGGCTGGCGTCGTCTTCGGTGCCGAGGTTGGCACGGACCTGGATGCCGCCCGGACGCTGGCCAACCTCGCGGCGGTCAAGCTGCGTCTCGGCGATCGTGCCGGCGCGGCCACGGCCGCCGAACAGGCCCGCTTGCGGACAGCGCCCGACGGTCCGCTCGAAGAGCACCTGGACATAAGGCTGTTGACGGAGGCAGTGCTGGTCGATGCCACCCGTCAGGACAGCCGGAGCGCCGATGCGGACCGGCTGCTCGATGCCCTCGCCGACACCGCTCGGGGTCTCGTACGCCTGCTGGGCGGCGACCATCCGAAGTCGCTGTCGGCACTGGTCACCCTGGCCTCGGCGGAGTTCGATTCGGCGCAGGCCGCGGCGGACCGCGGGCGGATGGAGCGGGCCGCCGATGTGCTCGCCATCGCGGCGCAGAAGGCGTCGGCGACGCTGGGGCCACAGCATCCGCTGTCGCGCTCCGCTGTCATGAGCCTCGCGACCACGGAGTTCGAGGCGGCGCGTACCTCCGGTGACGATCGGCGGCTCGACGACGCGAAGGCACTGATCAGAGGCGTGGCGCGGCATGCGGAGCCCACCCAGTGGCCGGTGGCACAGCGCACCGACGCGCAGCGAGCCGACGGTGAACGGAGCCCCGCAACTCGGATGCCCAAGCCGCTACCGGCACCCGTCACGGGCGCCGGTCGGACACCCGTGCACGATCATCCGCGCATCCCCGAGCACAGGCAGCACGAGCCCGGTGCGGGCACGGATGCGGCATCGCTACGCTTCGTCGTGCTGGGGCCCGTAGGAGTCTGGCGCGACGGGGAAGCCCTGCCGGCCGGATCGCCTCAGCAGCGTGCCCTGCTGATCGCGCTGCTGCTGCGCGACGGCCGCACCGCGACCGCAGCCGAGCTGATCGACGCGATCTGGGGCGACGAGCCGCCCTACCAGGCCCTCGCCGCGGTACGTACCTACGCCTCCCGGCTGCGCAAAGTCCTCGGTCCCGGCGTCCTCGTCAGCGAATCCGGCGGCTACGCCTTGGCCATCCGGCCTGGCACACTCGATCTGCACGAGGCGACGCGACTCGCCGACGAAGCCGAAGAGGCCCGCGGCCGGGGTGATCTCGCCCGATCCAGGGTGCTCATCAACAGCGCCCTGGACCTGTGGACGGGGGAGTCGCTCGTGTGGGTTCCCGGGCCGTACGCGGGCCACCAGCAGAGCCGCCTGGAGGAGTGGCGCCTTCAGCTCTTCGAAACCCGGCTGGACATGGACCTGCAGAGCGGTTGCCACGCGGAGGCCGTGTCCGAACTGACCGCGCTCACCGCCGAGCACCCGCTGCGCGAGCGGCTGCGCGAGCTGCTGATGCTCGCGCTCTACCGCAGCGACCGCCAGGCCGAGGCGCTCGCCGTGTACGCCGACACCCGCCGTCTGCTCGCCGACGAGCTGGGCGTCGACCCGCGCCCTGAGCTCAGCGAGCTCCAGCAGCGGATCCTCCAGGACGACGCGGAACTCGCCGCACCCTCCACGACCACGGGCGAACCGCCCCCACCCGTCTTCACTCGCCCGTCCCAACTCCCGGCGACTGTGCCCGACTTCACGGGACGCGCGTCACTCGTGAGGGAACTGGAAGGGGTTCTGCTGCGCGCAGGGCGCGGCGGGATGAGCGTCGCCGCCGTGAGCGGGATGGGCGGTGTGGGCAAGACGACCTTGGCCGTGCACGTCGCCCACGCGGCACGCGCCCACTTCCCCGACGGCCAGCTGTACGTCGACCTCCAGGGCGCGGGGGCACGGGCCGCCGAGCCCGAGACGGTCCTCGGGGCCTTCCTGCGGGCCCTGGGCCAGCCCGACTCCGCCATCCCCGACACCCTTGAAGAGCGGGCGGCCCTCTACCGCTCCACACTCGACGGCCGGCGTGTCCTGGTCCTGCTGGACAACGCCCGCGATGCGGCCCAGATCCGCCACCTGCTGCTGCCCACCACGGCGGGGTGCGTGGCGTTGGTCACCAGCCGTGGCCGCATGACCGGTCTGGCCGGCGCACACCTGCTCGACCTGGATGTGCTGTCTCCAGAGGAAGCTACGCGGCTCTTCACCAGAATCGTCGGCAACGAGCGGGTCGCCGCCGAGCGGCAAGCCGCCCTGGATGTGGTCGCGGCCTGCGGGTTCCTGCCGCTCGCGATCCGTATCGCCGCATCCCGGCTGGCTGCCCGCCGCACCTGGACCGTCTCCACGCTGGCCGCGAAACTCGCCGACAAGCTCCGTCGCCTCGACGAACTCCAGGCCGGCGACCTTGCCGTGAAGGCCACCTTCGAGCTCGGCTACGGCCAGCTGGAGCCCACCCAGGCGCGCGCCTTCCGCCTGCTGGGTCTGGCGGACGGACCTGATCTCGCGCTGACGGCCGCCGCCGCACTCCTGGACCTTCCGCTCCAGGAGACCGAGGAACTCCTGGAGACCCTGGTGGACGCGTCCCTGCTGGAGTCAGCCGCACCGAGCAGATACCGCTACGGCGACCTCCTCCGGCTCTACGCGCGCGCCTGCGCCGAGCGCGACGAACACCCCGCCGCGGAGCGGGGGGCGGCGCTCTCCCGACTGCTGGACTTCTACCTGGCGACCGCAGCGAGGGCGTACGCGATCGACCGCCCCGGCGACCGGTTCGTCGACCATCTGCGGCCCACCGTCCACCCGGGACTGACCTTCGACAACCGCGACGTGGCCCAGGACTGGCTGTACTTCGAGGCCGACTGCCTACTGGCCTGCGCCAGACAGTCGACCGGCGCGGACTCTCTGGGCCGGGCCGTCGATCTGCTCTGGACGGCGCGGGACCTCGCCGAGTCGGGATCCAACTCCACGCAGTACGAGGACACCGCCACGGCGCTGCGCGCCGCCGCCGCCGCCTGCGGTGACATCGGGGCGGAGCGGCGCGCCCTGGCAGCACTGAGCAATGCCCACCTCTCCACGGGCCGGCTCGCCGAGGCGGACCTGGAGGCGAGCAGCGCCCACTTCATGGCCGCGGAAGCCGACGACGACCTGGTCCTGTGCTGGGCCGCGGCGACCCGCGGCGTCATCGCCACGTACCAGAATCGCCCGGCGGACGCCGAGGCCCATCTGCTGGAGGCCATCGAGCTGTTCCGCGCGGACCGCGACGGCCCTGGCGAGGCGGCGGCGCTGTGCCACCTCTCCCGGGTGCATCTGCTCCTGGGCCGTACGGCGAGCGCCATCGAACTTGCCGAACGCGGTGCCGACATCTACGAGACGATGGGGTACACGCTGCAGAGTGCCAACGCCCGCTACGCGCTCGGCATCGCGCTCAGCCAGTCGGGGCGGCACTCCGAGGCGCTGGCCGAGCTCTCCGACGCCCTGGCAATCTTCCGGGAGGACCGGCAGCGGCTGTGGGAGGGGTCGACCCACTTCCGTATCGCCGAAGCCCATCTCGCGTCCGGCCGTCCGGCGCAGGCCGTGCAGCACACGAATGAGGCGCTCGCGCTCGGGGCCATCGGCGGAGACTGGACGCGCGGCAATGTCTTGACGGTACTGGGCAGGGCGCTGGACGCGCTCGGCCAGACCACCCGCGCCCTGGTCTGCTGGCAGGAGGCGCTGGCACACTTCGAGCGCCTGCGGGCCCCGGAGGCCGAAGCGGTCCGGGGCCAGCTGGAGGCGGCTCGCATGAGGGCCTGGCGAGGTGCGTAACAGTCTTGCTCAGCCGCTATCGAGCCCCGGTGTGAGTTGGGGTGCTGAAGGTCGAGCGAGGACCGTCACCGGGGTGCTTTCGGGCGGGGTGGTAGGTGGTCTGGCCTGGTGTTGTGTCAATTTCGGTGGGAGCGCTGGATGTTTTTGCATATGGCTCCCGCGGGCGGCGATCGGAGGAGCGTTGCTTCCGCCCGTCACCCTGGCCACGGCCGCGCGGAAGTCGCACTGAGGTCTTGGTCAGCTACCCCGCACAGCTTGGCCAAGTAGCGTGAAAACTCTGGCCCCCAAGCCTGGAATGTGGCCGTCTACGGGGTTCTGACCGTCCTTCCGCCGCCGGATGCGCGGCGCTACCCGCGATTGCCCTCGCAGCTCAGCCGGTAGCGCGGCGGCTGCCGGGCGTGGACCAGGCCGTCACTCTGGCGTAGTCATCACGGATGAGCGGCCACAACCAACTAGTACTGCAGTTGCGTTTGATGTGACGGGTTGTCGGCCTGGTCGTTGCTCCTGTCATGGGTGGGGACCTCGAAGCTGGTCACGTGTGGCGGTGGGTGGCGGGGCTGGAGGAGGTGCATGAGCGGTTGGTGCATCGTTTCCAGCGCTCTGAGCCCCGTGATTCGGCGTTGGCCTATATGCGTGGGCTGGTGACGTCACTGGAGCGGAAGAACGCGTGGACGGTCGCGGAGCGGGCGGGGCATGACCGCTTGCAGCGATTACTCAATATGTGCGACTGGGATGTGGAATAAGTCCGGGACGATGTGCGGGAGTTCGTTTTTGGGCGCCTCGGCGACCGGCAGGCCGTTCTGATCGTGGACGACACAGGGTTTTTGAAGAAGGGCGTTCGCTCGGCCGGGGTCCAGCGCCAGTACACCGGTACGGCGGGCCGGGTCGACAACAGTCAGGTCGGCACATTTCTGGCCTGTGCCACCAAGATCGGTCACACGCTGATCGACCGTGAGCTGTACCTGCCCGCGTCCTGGACCGACGGTGAGCGCTGCCGCGCCGCAGCAATCCCCGGTGAGGTCGTCTTCGCCACGGAGATCGACTGTGCCAAGGCGATGATCGGGTGGGCGCTCGCAGCCCGGGTGCCGTTCGCGTGGCTGACCGCCGGTGAGGCGTACGGGCAGGTCAGGAGCTTGCGCTACTGGCTTGAACAGCGCGGGGTGTTCCACGTGCCGGCAACCCGCCGCACCGACACCGTCGTCACCTCCTCACGCATGGACCATCCCGTGGACGAACTGGTCGCCGGCTTGCCCCGACAGGTGGGGAAGCGCCGTTCACGCGGGCGGGGCGCCCACGGCGAGCGCGTCTACGACTGGGCCCGGGCGCCGATCCGCCCATGGCTCCACCAAGCCCTCATCGACGCCGGCCTGACCGACACCACCGGCGCCCCATTCCGCACGACTTCTGCCGGCTGCTCATCACCGATGCCATCCTCAACGAGCTGCCGCCACACATCGCCCAGGTGATCGCTGGCGACCAGGACATCAACGTGGCTCTCGGCTACAAGGCCGTCTACCCCGAAGAGGCAATCCGGGCGCACATGGCCTTCCTCGCCTGCCGCCGGTCCCTACGCGCCAGCGAGGAATACCGCGTCCCCACCGACGAAGAATGGCAGGAGTTCCTCGGTCACTTCGAGCGTCGCAAAATCTCCATCGGCGCATGCGGACGCGCGTTCGGCACCCCTGCACACGAACACGCCTGCGTCCGCTGCCCGATGCTCTGGCCCGACCCCGCCCAGCGCGGCCGACTCGTCGAGATCCGTGGCAACCTCCTCGCCCGCATCGCCGAGGTCGAATGCGAAGGATGGCTCGGTGAGACTGAAGGACTCAAGGTCAGTCTCGCAGGCGCCAGAGACAAGATCGCCCAGATCGGCAATGCAGCGGCCGGCCGGGTGGTGGAGCTCGGAATGTCCGACTTCAAGCAGAATGCTGGCCGCCACAGCAACCAGGAGGGGCAACCCTGGGTCAACACTTCACGTTGCTTCGCGAAGCTCCATCTGGGTCTCATGACAGCGAACCGCCTCGCCTCATCCCCATGGGAACCTGTCGCTGCAGCATCGCGGGCACCAGCACGGCGCTCTGTCCTGGAGGGAGCGACCGCCGCGGGAAGCGGATCGCTTCAAGCGCGTCCGCATCACGTCACAACTTCATCACCGCCGCAGGCCCAGCGCCCCACCTGCCGCACCATGTTCCTACTCGTGTCATACCAGGGGGGAACCATGCACATCCGCACTACCACCGCGGCCGTCGTCGCCATACTTGCCGTCACCGTTGTTGGCTGCAGCAGCGACAAGGGCAGCGAGAGTAAGGCCGACACCACCAAGAGCACCGTGGCCGAGGCGTCGAGTGCCGCGGACGACAGCGGCGCCGCCAAGAACGCCGGCATACCGCCCGAGCCCACCGGCGCCGAGCGCGACGCCGTCCTCGCGGCCATCCACGACGTCAACGGCAACCTCACCCATGACGAGGACAAGGCCATCAACGCGGCCCGCAACCAGTGCTCGTCCCTCGACGGCGGCGCGACGAACCCCGACCACAGTGCTGCGCAGCGGTTCTCCTACGACGGCGTCACGCTGACCGATGACGACGGAAGCCACATCAACATCGGGCTGCGCAAGACGCTCTGCCCCGAGTCCTGATCAGCCACCAACTCTGGCCCGGCCGCGACCGTCCGGGCCCGGAGCGCACGCGGGCGGGGGAAGCGTCCGCTCAGTAGGTCGCCCGGCCGCGGCTGACCTCGTAGACGACGCCCGTCGAGAAGCTCACCGCGTCGGAAGCGAGCCAGGCGACGAACTCGGCCACCTCCTCGGGCCGTCCGACGCGCTTCATCGGGATGAGGCCGGTGAGGTGTGCGAGCGCCTCGGGCGCGGTGGCCGCGTTCATGGGCGTCACGATGACGGCCGACGCGATCGCGTTCACGAGCACCCCCGTCGTCGCAAGTTCCTTGCCCGCCGACTTGGTGAGCGCGATGACGGCTGCCTTCGACGCCGAGTAGACCGACAGGCTCGGGATTCCGTCCTTGCCCGCCATGCTCGCAAGGTTTCACGACGTGGCCCCGTGCCCACGCTCGACCATGCCCGGGACGAGCGTGCGCACGGGTGCGACGACACCGAACACGCCGGCGCCCAGCACCCGGCGCCAGTCCGCCGCGGTCGTCTCGATCAGTGGTACGCACGGCCCGACGATCCCCGCGGAGCTGACGAGGATGCCGACGGGATCCAGCCCCGCGGCGCGTGCGGCGCGGGCGCGCTCGTCGGTGACGTCGATCCTCAGGTCCGGCTCGCCGGTGACGTCCACGGTGACGATGTGGACGCCGGATCTTGAGACTACGAGCAGCCCCATGGCAGGCTCATGCCGCATGATCGATGAGTTCGCGAAAGACAACCTGCACAAGAGACTGCGGCGGGACCGCGAGGTGCTGCTCTGGAAACTCGACGGCTTGTCCGAATACGACGCCCGTCGGCCTTTGACAGCGACCGGGACCAACCTCCTCGGCCTGGTCAAACACGTGGCCACCGTCGAGGCCAGGTACTTCGGCGAGGTCTTCGATCGCCCTTTCCCGGAACCGCTGTGCCGGTGGCAGGACTCCGACAGCAGCGACCAGTGGGTGGCCGTGGACGAGACCCGCGATCAGATCATCGGGTTCTACCGGCGCACGTGGGAGCACTCGGACGCGACGATCAACGAACTTGCCCTCGACGCCCCCGGCCACGTGCCGTGGTGGCCGGAGTCTTGTCCCAACACGAATCTGTTCGCCATCATGGTCCATGTCCTCGGCGAGTCCATCCGGCATGCCGGGCACGCCGATATTCTGCGCGAGGGTCTCGACGGCCGGACCGGGGTGCGTGCCGAACACGAGATGCAGATCGACGAGGAAGCCCGTGCAGCCTACTGCGCGAAGATCGAGCAGGCCGCCAGATCGACCGCACCCATCAAGGCTTAGGGCCCGTAAAGAATCAACACGTTGCTTCACGCGGTTCGGTGCTCGTTGGTGTGGTAGGCGCATATCTGGCGATGCCCGTGGCCAACTTGCGGTGAAGTTCAAGGTGTTGTTCCCACACCTGGACGAACGGCAGCGCCGTCTGCTGATGGGGGCTGAGGCCAGGATCCTGGGACACGGCGGAATCCGGGCGGTTGCTCAGGCCGCCGAGGTCAGCGAGACCACCGTCCGCAAAGGCCTGGACGAGTTGGAGGCGGGGGCGGAACCGCTGGGCCGGGTTCGCCGTCCCGGTGGCGGGCGTAAGCGGGTGACCGAGGTAGATCCCGGACTGCGGCCCGCGCTGGTGGCTCTGGTCGAGCCGGATATGCGCGGGGATCCGATGTCACCGCTGCGATGGACGACGAAGTCCACCCGCAGACTCGCCGACGAGGCTCACCAGGCAGGGCCACCGCGTCTCGGCGGATGGCGCCGTTGTGCCACTCCTTGACCGCGTCGAGCGGCCAGTCCTTGACGGGGTGACCTGGATGTCCGCGAACCGGTGGCGGAGTGCGTTGGCTTCGGGCGGTCGCCAGGCTTTGGCCTTCAAGGGTTCCGGCGGGGCGCGCGGGAGGGCGACTTGGAACAGGCGCTTGTCATGGGTGAGCGCGTCCTCGAAGGTGAGTGCCAGTCGGTCCCTTCGCTCATCATGACGAACCGCGAGCTGGCAGCCGAGATGAGGAGTTTCCACCCGTCACGTGCTTCCGGGCCGACTCGGACCCAGCGTGCCCGACGGGTCGGCACGGTCCCTGCGGCTCTCCCGGCTACGCTCGCGCGGGAGCGCCCCGCAGAGCGTGGCTGCGGGGCGCCTGGTGGGGTGGTTCAGTCGACCATCTGCCCGTCGTACATACCGCCCCTGCAGGTGTTGTTCGCCCAATTGACTGTTCCGCCGCCCTGTTCGCACTCACCCGGGGTGAGGCTGGCGGCGGTGGCGGTGGCGGCGCCTGTGAGGCCGAGTCCGGCGAGGGCGGCCGTGGCGATGACGGCGGCAAGGATTCGTCGAATGCGCATTTGGTTCACCTTTCACGGATTGCCTCGGTTAGGACACAACTCAGCTTATTGTCCATCCATGTGGGCGACACGTCATGGTGGGCCGTTCGGGTGACATTGCTGTCGGGTGCAGGGTCGGTGACGTAGCCCGACCGACGCGAAACCGCCCCTGTCCAGGATCGGGCAGGTGCGGTCGGATGGCGGGCGGATCAGTCGATGCGCTTGGCGGACTTGATGAAGACCGGGTCGGCAGGGACGTCCCGCATACCCTTCTTGACGGTGGTGGGGCTGTTCACGATCTGGTCCACGACCTCCATGCCCTTGGTGACCTTGCCGAAGACGGCATAGCCGCGGTCCCGGCCGGGGTTGAGAAAGTCATTGTCGGCCACGCTGATGAAGAACTGGGAGGTAGCCGAGTTCGGGTCGGAGGTGCGGGCCATGGCCAGGGTGCCGCGGGTGTTGAGCAGGTCGTTGCCGGCCTCGTTCGTGATCGGGTCGCGGGTGGGCTTCTGGACCATCTGCTCGGTGAAGCCGCCGCCCTGGGCCATGAAGCCGGGGATGACGCGGTGGAAGATCGTGTTGTTGTAGAACCCCGCATCGACGTATTCGAGGAAGTTCTTCACCGAGATCGGGGCCTTCTGGACGTTCAGCTCGATCTCGACCTGTCCGAAGCTGGTGTCCAGCAGAACATGCGGCGTCTCGTCGCTCATGATGTCTCCGCTCAGGTCTGACAGTCAGTTTGATCGTCCTGGGGAACACTGGGTGACCCAGCCGTCACGTTGAGGAGATCGGCTTCGAGGGCGGCGATGCGCTTCTCGGCGAAGCGGAGTTTGGAGCGCGCGCCCCAATTCTTGCAGGGTGCGGTGTTCGCGGGTGAGCTGCTGGACGCGGTGCTTGAGAGCGGCGTTCTCGGTGGTGAGGGCCTGGACGGACTCGCCTGGGGTTATCTGGTCGAAGTCACGGATCTGGCCCGGCTCGCCGATCCGCCGGCGCTGGGTCAGGAATTCCCTCTGGGTGCGGCTGAGTTCGGCCCCGGCGTTGAGTGCGCGTTCGCGCCAGGTCGCCTCGACCTGGTCGTGCTGTTGCTGGGCTCGGCGGTCGTGGCGGCTGCGGCTGTCGGTGACGGCGTTCTGGACGAGCGCGCGTGCGTCGGTGTTCTCGTAGAGGCACGTGGCTCCACCGCGGCTGCCATCGCAGCCCGCCGCACCCGGGCCGTGTTCCAGACACGGCCGAAGTAGTCCTGAGGCCGGTGGAGGTCGAGGGCGAGCGCGTCCTCCAGGAGCCCGAGGGCGGCCAAAGCCTTCTCCAGGCCGTCGATGGCCCGGGCGGTGGGCCCGAACGCCTCGTGGAGGGAGTCGGCAGTGGCCGGGTCGGGGGCGCGTTCGGCGAGCATGCGCCACTGCTCGCGGTTGAGGTGCCGGTAGACGAGGAGCTGCGCCCGCTCCCTCGCGCGGAAACGACACGGCGCTTTGTCCTCCAGTGCCCTACTCCTCCTGGAACGTTCTTCGTTCGGGCGGCTGACGGGCGCGCGGGAGCCCCAATACGGGCCGGTGGACGGCGCCCACGGATGGGGCTGATGTGGCATCCTGTTGGCTCGGTTTGATCAATGTCGGCGTGCGCTCATATCGTTCGGCACTCAAGGATTCGTACGGAACCCAAGAGTTCAGGTGGAGATGCGGCCCGGAGAACGGCAAGAGGACGGGCAGGGCGCTCTGCCCGCCGTTCCTGATGCCCCGGCCCCGGCAGCCGACCGCCGGTCACCCGGGATCGCCACGGACGACGCCGCCGACCTCCCCGAGATACCCGAGGCCGTGAGGGCCGCTGCCCGCCAGGCCCCTGGGCACTGGATCGGGGTGGTGGACCCGGAGTGGTCCGAGGAACGTACGCCGCCGGAGTGGGTGGTGCTGGGCGAGTGGCAGTCGGACGAGCAGGGGGGCGTGGGGGAGTACCGCGCGAACCCCGCGTACCGTCCCTCGGCGCGGATGCTCGGCTGGCCGGAGCCCACCGATCCGGTGGACGCGGCGGCGCAGCGGGCCGCCACCGGGTACGGCTCGGTGGAGGCGGCGCTGACGGCGCTCGCGGCGGCGGACATCACCGTGGTGCGCGGTCCGGACGGCGGGCCGCTCATGGCCGCCGGACGGGACGGGGCGCCCGTGGTGCTGTTGTTCACCTCACCGGTACACGCGTTCATGTCCGAGGCACTTCACCATGACACCCTGTCGGCAGCGGAACTGGCCCGTTCCTTGAGCGTTCCCGGCACCCTGCTGATGGTCAACGCCGGGGCCGCGGCCCCTCTGCTCGTCCCGGCGGACAGTCTGGCCGGCCCCGTCCGCGGGGCGGATCACGACGAGAGGGCTACCGCGCGGGAGGGGCCCGAAAACCCCTCCGGTGCGGCGGACCGCACCGGAGTTCCGGCCGCGGACCCCTCTGCGGACCGGGCCGGCATCCCCTTTGAACCCTGGCCCCACACCACAGGGAGAACCCCGTGACGCGTTCGGCTCAGCAACCACCCGCCTCTCCGCGGGCTCGCGTGGAATCCGGTTCCGAGAGCGAGGAGACGGCCGCGGCTCCCCTCGCCGAGGCCGAGGTCACCGCCGCGGCCGGATCCACCAGCAAGCCCGGGAACGGCTCCGATACCGGGTCCGAGCTCCAGCCCAAGTCCGAGTCCACGTCCGAACCGGACCGGGCGATGACCGGGGCCGAAGCCGGAGCGAAGACCGGAGCGAAGGCGGCCGGCGAGGCCGGGAAGACGCCCGGGTCCGGTGCGGCGCAGGCGACGCCGGAGCCCGCCGAGGGGGAGAAGACGCCCAAGTCGGTTGCGGAAGCCGGTGAGGCCGCGAAGGCCGGAGCGGCGGCGACCGCCGGGTCCGATCCGGAGACCGGGACCGGGGCCTCCTCGGGGAGCCGGTCCGAGGCCGAGGCCGATCCCGGTGCCGTGGCCGCCGCTCAGAGCCGGCTGCCCGCGCTCGTACGGACCATGACGGCGACCGCGATCGGCAAGCCCCGGCAGACCGGGCCGGTGGGACGACCGGGCAAGGCCGTGCTGGCCGGGGCCGCGGTCGCGGGAGCGCTGCTCGTGTCCGTGCCGTTCCTGGTGCTCGCGACGGACGACGACAAGGAACCCGAGCAGCCTGCGGTGGCCTCTGGAACCGTGCTCACCGGGAACGGTCAGGAGGCGCCGGGCGAGTTCGCGGTGACGCCGACCGAGTCCGATGCCTCGCGCGATGCCACGAAGGGCCCCGTCACGTCCGAGAAGCCCGCGAAGTCCGTGCAGCTGGCGCCGGACTCCGCTGCGGCTCCGGACACGGCCGCGGAGGCGGGGAAGAAGGCCGAGGCCGACAAGCAGGCCGCGACGAAGAAGCAGACCACCGAGAAGGCCGAGAGCGCCAAGAACAAGACGGCCGCCGCTCCGGCCGTCACCCTCAGCGCCCCCGTCTCCTTCCGCAGTCATCTCTCGGGCCGTTGCATCGACGTACCGGGCCACGACTTCAGCGACGGCAAGGCGCTGCACATGTGGGACTGCAACAACGCCGCCGCCCAGAAATGGCAGTTCGCGTCCGACGGCACCATCCGCATCCAGGGCCTGTGCTTGGACGTGGCCAACGCCAACTTCAGCGACGGCACCGTCATCCAGATCGCCCGGTGCAACGGCAACAACGCCCAGAAGTTCGCCCTGAACGGCGCGCACGACCTGGTCAACACCGTCGTCGGCATGTGCGTCGACATCGCGGGTGCCAACCCGGAGAACCGGGCAGCGCTGCAACTGTTGAAATGCTCGGGCAACCCCGCCCAGAAGTGGAGTACCTGACCGCGGCCCTCGACGCCCGGAGCGGTGCTCCAGAACCCGCACGCTTCGGGGGACCAGGCATGATGGCACCGTCGGCTCCCCGACACCCGGCCCCCGCCCCGCGGGGGCGTTCGCTGAAGACGTTGCCGTAGCAAGGAGGTTGGTGCGTGTCGCGCCAGGTACTGTCGGTCGGCCCCGACAGCAAGGACCGCTACCGGACGATCGGCGAGGCACTCGCCGCTGCCCGAACCGGTGCGCTCATCAGCGTCCGGCCCGGAACGTACGCGGAGAACCTCGTGATCCACACGCGGGTCACCCTCACCGCCGCCGAGGGGCGGGGCACCGTGGAGATCCGGCCGCGTACGGGCAGCGTGGTCGCGCTGCGCGCCGACGCCGTGATGCTCTCCGAGCTGACCCTGCGCGGCGGCGACGCCGAGCTGCCGACCGTGGACGTGCGGCGCGGTCAGGCCGCGTTCGACGGCTGCGAGGTGGTCGGCGCCGCGTGGACGGCGATGCTGGCCGGGGGCACGGGTTCCCTCGCGCTGCGCGACTGCCGGGTGAGCAACCCGCAGGGCGCCGGCATCGTGGTCACCTCGGCCGCGCCCACCACCGTGGAGTCCTGCACGTTCGAGCACCTGGGCACCAGCGGCCTGGTCCTCGCCGAGCAGGGCAACGCACGCATCCGTGACTGCACGGTGCGCGGCGCCCGCGGCAACGGCCTGCTCGCCAACGGCGAGACCCGGGGCAGCGTCGAGGACTGCGACATCTCCTCGACCGACAAGCCCTCCATCGCCCTGGAGGAGAACTGCGCCGTCACCGTGGTCCGCACCGTGGTGCACGACACCAGCACCGGAGTGCACCTGAGCAGCGCGGGCCGTACGACACTGGAGGACGTCCGTGTCACCGGCGCCTCCGGGAACGGGATCACGCTGGCGGGGGGCACCGACCCGGTGCTGCGCCGCTGCCGTGTCTCGCGCACCCGCGGCCACGGCGTGCTGGTGACCGACCGGGCGCGCGGCACCTTCGAGGACTGCTGGGTGGACGGCGCGCAGGGCGCGGCCGTACGGGTCGCCGGGGCCGCCTCCCCGGCACTCACCGGACTGACGGTCCGTGACTGCGAGGGCGCCGGGCTGCTCCTGGAGGAGAACTCGGCGCCGGAACTGGACCGCCTGGAGGTGATCGGCGGCTCGCCCGCCGTCGCGGTGCTCGGCGGCGCCAACCCGCTGCTGCGCCGGGCCCGGCTGGTGGAGCCCGCAGGCGATGGCATCGCGGCCTCCCGGGACGCCCGGGGCCGCGCCGAGGACTGCGAGATCGTCAGGCCCAAGGGCGCGGGCGTGCGCGTGGCCTCCGGCAGCACCCTCTACCTGGCCGGCGGCGAGGTCTCCGACACCGCCACCAGCGGTCTGGTCGTGGAGGACGGGGGCAACGTCACCGTCCGCGACTTCCGCGTCGAGATATCCGCCGAGGAGGGTGTGGTGGTCGCCGCGGGCGGCGAGCTGACCGCCAACCGCACCGCGGTGCACGCCGCCCAGGGGCACGGCTTCCTGCTCCGTGAGGGCGCGCTCGTCTCGCTCAGCGGCTGCGAGGCCACCGGCGGCGCGCAGGACGGCTTCCGGGTGGAGTCCACCGCACCGGTCTCCCTCGTCAACTGCCTCGCCCGGGAGAACGAGGGCGGCGGCCTGGTGCAGACCGCGCCCGGCGAACGGCTCGCCGTGGACGGCCTGAACAGCGTCGGCAACGGCAAGCGCGACGCCTGGGGGACCGGCAGCGCCACGAACACCGACCCGGCCGGTTCGGGCGCCGCGGACGCGCCCCCGCCGGACCGCGCGGACGGCCCGCTCGGCGCCCTCAACGCGCTGATCGGCCTGGAGAACGTCAAGCAGCAGGTGGGCACCCTGGTCAACCTGACCCAGCTCGCCCAGCGCCGTGAACAACTAGGCATGCCCGCACCGCCGATGAGCAGACACCTGGTCTTCGCAGGCCCGCCCGGCACCGGCAAGACCACCGTCGCCCGCCTCTACGGGGCGATCCTGGCCGAGCTGGGTTCGCTGCGCAGCGGGCACCTGGTGGAGGTCTCACGGGCCGACCTGGTCGCGCAGATCGTCGGCGGCACCGCGATCAAGACCACCGAGACCTTCCAGCGGGCACTCGGCGGTGTCCTGTTCATCGACGAGGCGTACACCCTCACCTCGGACAGCGGCAACGGCGGCGCCGACTTCGGCCGCGAGGCGGTCGACACCCTGCTGAAGCTGATGGAGGACCACCGCGACGACGTGGTGGTGGTCGCGGCCGGCTACTCCCGGGAGATGGACTCCTTCCTGGGCTCCAACCCGGGCCTGGCCTCCCGCTTCTCGCGGACCGTCGAGTTCGAGAACTACTCGGTGCCCGATCTCGTCGCGATCATGGAGAGCATGTGCGCCCAGCACCAGTACGAGCTGGGCGAGGGCACCGCGGAGGCGCTCGTCGTCCACTTCGGGGCGATGCCCAGGGACGCCGGCTTCGGCAACGGCCGTGCCGCACGCGGGGTGTTCGAGGAGATGGTGGACCGGCAGGCGGTCCGGCTCTCCACGCAGCAGCAGGTCGGCGAGAGTGATCTGCGGCTGCTGCTGCCGGAGGACGTCTCCGTCACCGCCGCGGCGCAGGCGGGCGAGTCCACCGCACCGGACGACGACCCGCTGACCCGCCTGGGCGACATGATCGGCCTGGCCGAGGTGAAGCGCGAGGTCGCGGACCTGGTCAACCTCATCACCACGGCCCGCCACCGGGCAGCCGCAGGGCTGCCGGTGCCCTCGCTCAGCAACCACCTGGTCTTCACCGGCCCGCCCGGCACCGGCAAGACGACCGTCGCCCGTCTCTACGGCGAGGTCCTGACCCAGCTCGGCATCCTCGACCGGGGCCAGCTGGTCGAGGCGGCCCGCGCCGACCTGGTCGGCCGCTACATCGGGCACACCGCCCAGCTCACCCGCGAGGTCTTCGAACGGGCCCGCGGCGGTGTGCTGTTCATCGACGAGGCGTACACCCTCACCCCGCGCGGCAGCGGCGCCGACTTCGGCCAGGAAGCGGTGGACACCCTGCTGAAGCTGATGGAGGACCACCGCGACGAGGTGGTCGTCATCGTCGCCGGCTACACCGACGAGATGGAGCGCTTCCTCGCGTCCAACCCGGGCCTGGCCTCCCGCTTCCCGCGCCGGATCGCGTTCGCCGACTACTCCTCCGAGGAACTGGTCACGATCGTCCGCGCCCAGGCCGCGAACATGGGCTACGAGTGCGGACCCGGCACGGGCCCGCTGCTCAAGGAGTACTTCGACTCGCTGCCCCGGGACCGCTCCTTCGGCAACGCACGCCTGGCCCGCCAGGTCGTCGAGTCGATGGTCACCCGCCAGGCGGGACGGCTCAGTTCGCTGGCCGCGCCCACCCTGGACGACCTGCGGATCCTGCGCCCCGAGGACGTCACGGCCGTGACGCCGAAGGTGGCTCCCCGATGAGGCCGCCCGCCCGCGGGGCCGCCCGCCTGCTGTCCGGTGCCGGTCTCGCCGCCGCCCTGCTGCTGCCCACGGCCGTACAGGCCCAGGCGGCGCCCCCTTCACGCGTACCGGCTGCCGACGGGGAGAAGGGCCAGGAACTGCCCGCGATGCCCTCCGCGCTCGATCCGAAGGCCGATCAGGCGAACTGCACCCCGGCTTCCCGGGAGAAGGCGAAGAAGCAGGACTGGTCACGCCAGCGCCTCGACCTGAACCGGCTGCACGGACACAGCACCGGTGAGGGCATGACCGTCGCGCTGATCGACACGGGGGTCGCCAAGGACGCCGAGGGGCTCGACGGCCGGGTCTCGGCGGCGGGTGCGGCCGGTGACGACTGCGTCGGACACGGCACCTTCCTGGCCGGGCTGATCGCCGGGACGGGCGGGGACGACACGCACCTGGCCGGAGTCGCCCCGAACGCGAAGATCCTGGCCCTGCGCGGCACCGACCAGCGCGGACAGGCGAGCCCCGCCCTGGTGACCGAGGCGCTGCGCGAGGCGACCGCAGCCCGGGCCGACGTGATCGCGGTCGCGGTCGCCCTGCCACGCCGGGACGCGGCGCTGACCCGTGCGGTCGCCGACGCCCGCCGCGCGGGCGCGGTGGTGGTGGCTGCGGCCACCCCCGACCCGCCCCGCAGCGGCACCGACGAGATCCCGTCCCGCACCTACTGGCCCGCCGGTGAGCCCGGCGTCCTCTCGGTCGCCGACATGCTGCCCGCCGGTGTCCGCCCGGACGGCGCCCTGCCCACCGACGGCATCGACATGGTCGCCCCCGGCGCCGGGGTCGTCTCCGGCGGCCCGCGCGGCGACGGCCACTACCTCGGCGGCGGCACCTCCGTGGCCACCGCCTACGCCGCCGGGGCCGTCGCGGTGGTCCGCTCCGCCTACCCGGGGGAGGCGCCCGAGGACGTCATCCACCGTCTGACCGCCACCGCCTACCCCGCCGACATCCCGCAGCTCGACCCCTACGCGGCTGTCACCACGGTCCTCGGCGCCGCCGCCTCCTCGACCGGAGCCGGGCGCGCCACGGACCCCGTGACCGTGCGCGACACCGCCGCTGCCGACCGCGCCACCAGCCGCGCGACCCTCCTCGTCCTGCTGGGCTCCGCCGCCGTCCTCACCGTCCTCTGGGCGGGGTTCGCCGTCTCCCGGGGCCGCGCCCGCGGATGGCGCCCGGCGGGCGCGGGCGGCACGGATACGGAGTGAGGCGCGGGCACGGGGCCGACGCCCCGCGTACGTAGGCCGAAGCCGGAAGCACGAGACCCTCCCGCAGTGTTCTGCGGGAGGGTGTTCTCGTTCGCCGTGCTGCCGGTCCTACTTCCCCTGGCCCTCCTCGACCAGCGCCGTCTGCATCAGTCGCGGCGTGCGGCGGGCGATGTGCAGGGCCCGGCCGGGCGGGAGGTTGAGGGGCTTCGCGTTGCCGAAGAGCCGGCCTTCCGTGGGCGGGCAGGAGAGCAGGACGGCCGGGTTGTTGGCCTCGTCGAGGCGGCGGATCAGGGCGTCGCTGAGGCCGCGCCCCGCACCCATCGCGCTGCGGGCGACGATCACGTGCAGGCCCATCTCGAAGCCGAGGGTCAGACTCTCGAAGAGCGGCTCGAAGGGGCTCTGGAAGGAGTTCCCGGAGACCATGTCGTAGTCGTCGACCAGGATGAAGAGCCGCGGACCGGTCCACCAGTCGCACCGGCGCATCCGGCCGGGGGCGATGTCGGCGCCCGGGACGCGGGTCTTCAGCGCGCGGGCGGCGCCGTCGATGGTCTCCTTGAGGTTGTCCAGTGAGATCACGTGCCCGATGCGGTACTCCTCCGGGACCGCGTCCACCAGGGTGCGCCGGTAGTCCACCGCGATGATCTTCGCCTCGTGCGGGGCGTAGCGGGCGGCGATGCCCTTGGTGACGAGGCGCAGCAGGTTGGTCTTGCCGCTCTCGGTGTCGCCGACCGCGATGAGGTGCGGCGTACGGCTGAAGTCGTGCCAGACCGGTTCCAGGGAGTCCTGGTCGATGCCGAGCGGGAGGCGCATGCCGCCGCCCTCGGTGGCCTCGGGCGCGGGGAGTTCGGCGAGCGGGAGCCGGTGCGGCAGCATCCTGACCTCCGGGGCGGGTGCGCCGGACCAGTGCCGGGAGACTTCGGCGACGAGGTGCGCGACACCTTCGCCGAGGTCGTCGAGGGAGCCGCTGCCGTCCAGCCGGGGCAGGCCGGCGAGGAAGTGCATCTTGCTGTCGGCGGTGATGCCCCGGCCGCCGCTGCGCGGCACCGAACGGGCCTTGCGGGTGTCGATCTCGGAGTCCATCGGGTCACCCATCCGCAGTTCGAGACGGGTGGCGGCCTGGTCACGGACCTGGGCGGACAGTTCCACCCAGCGGGTGGTGGTGATGATCAGGTGGATGCCGTAGTTGAGCCCGCGGGCGGCGAGTTCGTTGAACTTCGGGATCAGGTCGTCGTAGTCCTGGCGGACCGTGGACCATCCGTCGACCACCATGAACACGTCTCCGAAGGGCTCGTCGGGGAACTCCCCGGCGGCCCTGCGGCGGCGGTAGGACTGCATGGAGTCCAGGGTGTGGTCCACGAAGAACTGCTCACGGCGGGCGAGCAGCGTCATCACCTCGGCGACGGCCCGGTTCACCCGCTCCGGGTTGAGCCGTGCCGCGACCCCTCCGACGTGCGGGAGGGCTGCGAGCTGCGAGAGGCCGCCACCGCCGAAGTCCAGGCAGTAGAACTGGATCTCGGCGGGTGTGTGGGTGAGGGCGAGAGCCGTGATCAGGGTGCGGGTGAGGGTGGACTTGCCGCTCTGCGAACCGCCCGCGACGGCCACGTGGCCGCCGGCTCCCGAGAGGTCCACGACCAGCGGGTCACGGCGCTGGTCGAAGGGCTTGTCCACGAGCCCGACCGGCACCCGCAGTTTGCCGTTGCCGGACCAGCCGGCGGCGCTGAGACCGCGCTCGGGATCGGGGGCGATGCCCGACAGCAGGGCGTCCAGCGGGGAAGGCTCCCGCAGCGGCGGCAGCCACACCTGGTGGGCGGCGAGACCGGAGCCGCGCAGCCGGTCCAGGGCCACGTCGAGCAGGGCCTCCTCGTCGCCGGTCTCCTCGGTCTCCGGCTCCGGCCCGGGGGCGGCTTCCAGGGTGCGCGGCACCACCCAGCCGCTGGTCCACGGCGCCACCTGGCTGGCCACCCGGGCCTGCGCCACCGCGCCGGTGCGGCGCCGGTACGTCCCGGAGGAGTAGGCGGCGCGGAACCGGGTCAGCGCCTCCACACCGGACTTCAGGTAGCCGCTGCCGGGCTGGGCCGGCAGCTCGTAGGCGTCCGGTACGCCGAGCACGCCGCGGCTCTCCATGGCGGAGAAGGTCCGCAGGCCGATGCGGTACGACAGATGGCTCTCCAGCTGGTGCATGCGGCCCTCGTCCAGGCGCTGCGAGGCGAGCAGCAGGTGCACCCCGAGGGAGCGGCCCAGACGGCCGATCATCACGAACAAGTCCATGAACTCACGGTGTGCGGAGAGCAGTTCGCTGAACTCGTCGACCACTACGAACAGGCTCGGCAGCGGGGCGAGGTCCGTCCCGGCGGCGCGGGCCCGCTCGTACTCCAGGGCGGAGGTGTAGTTGCCCGCGGAGCGCAGCAGTTCCTGCCGGCGGATGAGTTCACCGTGCAGCGCGTCCTGCATGCGCTCCACCAGGGCGACCTCGTTGGCGAGGTTGGTGATGACGGCGGAGGTGTGCGGGAGTTCCTCCAGGCCGAGGAAGGTGGCGCCGCCCTTGAAGTCGACCAGGATGAAGTTGAGGGTCTCCGAGGAGTTGGTCAGGGCCAGCCCGAGCACGAGGGTGCGCAGCAGCTCGCTCTTGCCGGAACCGGTGGCCCCGATGAGCATGCCGTGCGGGCCCATGCCGCCCTGTGCGGACTCCTTGATGTCGAGCTCCACCGGGCGGCCGTCCACGCCGACCGCGATCGGCACCCGCAGCCGCGCGGAGCCGCTGTGCTTCTTGAAGAGGGTGTGCGGGTCGTGCCGGTGCAGGTCGGGGATGCCGAGCAGGGTGGTCAGCTCGACGTCGGTGTCCATCGGCTGAGCGATGTCGGCGCCCAGGCTCATGCGGCGCGAGGAGATCAGCCGGGCCAGGGACTCCGCTCCGAGCGGGCCGAGCCGGTCCGGCCGGCCGAGCGGCACCGAGCGCTCCTTGCGGCTGCGGTCGGTGCGCACCAGGTTCACCTGGCCGGGCCCGACGGTCAGCCGCAGCGTGTTGCGGCCGGGCCGCCAGCGCAGCGCCCCGGAGATGTCCAGGGCCAGCGCGTTGCGGTAGCCGTGGCCCTCCCAGCGGTGGCCCTCGGGGACGGTGACGCCGTCCAGGACGACGACCGTGTAGGGCTCGTCGCGGCCGGGGCGGGCATCAGCGTCGAAGTCGGGGCGCTCGGCGAACTCGACGCCGAGCAGGTCGTCCAGCTCGTTGAGGTCGGCGGTGATCCGGCGGACGTGGCCGGCGCCGTCCTCCTCGTGCGGGTCCAGCGCGTGCGGCAGCCACTTGACCCATTCCCAGTCGGCCCGCCGCTCGTCGCTGACGCAGAGGGCGATCCACAGCTCCTCGGGCGCGTGGAACACCGCGAGCTGCCCGAGTACGGCGCGCACCAGGGCCCGTACCGTGTCGCCGGCGGGGTCGGCGGCCCGGCCGCTCTCCGCCTGCGGCGCCGTGGCCGGCCCGGCGGACTCCTCGGGCTCCTCGTCGGGGCGCAGCAGGATCCGGGCCGAGGAGCGCAGGTAGAGGCCCAGGGGCTGCTCGGGGATGGTGGAGTAGGCGCGGATGAAGCGGCGCAGCGCGTGCGCGCAGAGGGGTTCCAGGTCCTCCACCGGGCGGGTGGAGACCGGGTCGAGGGTGAGCGCGAGCTGCTGTTCACCCACCGCGAGACGGACCTCACCGAAGTCCTCGTCGGCCGGACGCCTCTCCCACAGCCGTGAGGTGCGGGCCAGCGAGCGGAGCGACCGGGGCTCCGGGTGGCGCCAGGCGAGCGCCCGCTGCTGCTCCGCGATGGTCGTCCGGACCCGCTTGCGCATCTGTGCCAGGTAGCGCAGGTAGTCCCGGCGCTCGCCCCTCAGACGCTGCTTGCGCTCGCTGGAGCGCCGCATCAGCTGCCCCAGCAGCATGGCACCGGCGGAGAGGGCCATGACACCCATCGCCAGATACATGAAGACGCCGTTGCCACCACCGGGACGCAGGAACATCAGCATCATGGACACCGACATCAGCGCCATCGGCAAATAAGTCCATATCGCCGATGTGTCCGGCAGGCTCTCCGCGAGGACCGGCGGCTCCTGGAGCGTCAATTGCCCCTCGGGCATCTCCGGTCCACGTCGACGGGCCGGCCGACGAAACAGCACCACACTCAAGGAACAGAACCTCCGGTTTTACGGCTTTCCGGCCCGTACCGAATACCGGTGCACCCGGTAGTGGGAAAGACCGCACCGCGCTGATTCTCCCGTGCCCCGCGTGAGGCGGTGAACGCCGGGTGAATGTTTCGGGCGGACAGTGGGGGAGGAGCAACTCCCTTGATGGCCAATTGCATACCGGATAGTGAGTCCGGTCCGCAATACGACCCGGTGGTCGTAGGCAGTAGTCTGCATTCACGGAACGCGAACTGTCCACGCGGGAGCGGTCGTCGCCGGGCGAGCCGACGTAATTTCCTTGCCCGGCACGCGTTCCCCGCCGTGCGGACCTTCCGTACTGTTCGCACATCCCCCTCGGGGGAGCCCTCCTGCTGTCAAAGCCCCCATGGAAGCCGAGAGTTCAGCTGATGACCGACAGTGCGGTGGCCGAATCGTGCCGCCTGACCGTACGCGCGCCGAGCGTCACCGTTGATCTGGCCGTGCCCGCCGACGTCCCGGTCGCCGATCTGCTGCCCACCCTGCTGCGATACGTCGGCGAGGAGGCCGAGGAGGCCGGGCTGGACCACGCCGGCTGGGTGCTCCAGCGGCTCGGTGACGCCCCGCTCGACGAGGAGACCACCCTGGCGCACGCCGGGCTCTCCGACGGCGACGTGCTCTATCTGCGCCCGCACACCGAGGCGCTGCCCGAGGCGCGGCTCGACGACCTGGTCGACGGGATAGCCGACACCGCCGCCCGGCGGCTGCGGACCTGGCACCCCGGCGCGGCCCGTGGCCTGCTGGTGGGCACCGCAGTGGCGACCGTGGCGGCCGCCCTCCTGATGGTGTTCTGGCCGGGGGCAACCGGCTCCGGCGCCTCCCGCGCCCTCTGCGCGGCCGTGGCCGGAATGCTGCTGCTGGCGGGCGCGGGCTCCGCCAGCCGCGCGGTCGGCGACCGCCTCTCCGCGACCGCGCTCGGCCTGCTGGTCGCCCCCTGCCTGGCACTCGCCGGCTGGGTGCTGCCCGGCGGCGACGTGACCGGCCCCGACGCCACCCAGGTCGTCGGCGCCCGGCTGCTCGCGGCCGGCGCCGCAGGCGCGGGCGGCGCGGTCATCGCGCTCGCCGCCACCGCGGTCGGCGCCCCGGCTCTGCTGGCCACCGCCGTTGTCTCGGTGGCCGCCGCGATCGCCGGGGCCCTGATGGGATACACCGGCCTGGACGCACCGGCCGCGGTGGCGCTGGTCGCGGCGGTGGTCGCGCTCGCCGCCGGCACGGTGGCACCGTTCGCGTTCAAGCTGGCCGGGATGCGGATGCCGGCGCTGCCCTCCTCCGCCGGCCAGCTCCAGGAGGGAATCGACCCGTACGCGGGCGACGAGGTCGCCGAGCGCACCGAACTGGCCGGGCGCTGGGTCACCGCGCTCTTCGCCGCCACCGGCGTCATCGAGGCCGCCGCCCTGGCCGTCCTCGCCGAACACCCCGACCTGCCCGAGGTGCTGACCACACTCGTGCTGAGCCTCCTGCTGCTCCTGCACTCCCGCGGACTGGTGCACATCGGGCAGCGGCTGACCCTGGCGGTGCCCGGAATCTGGGGGCTGCTGCTGCTCGCCCGCGCCTGGGCGGTGGACAGCGACGCGGACGGGCGCGTCGTGGTCTTCGCGGTGCTGCTCGCCGCGGCGGCCGGATTCGTGACCGCCTCCTGGACGGTGCCCGGCCGCCGGGTGCTGCCGTACTGGGGCCGTGCGGCCGAACTGGCCCACACCCTCTTCGCCGTCGCGCTGCTGCCGCTCAGCGTGTGGGTGGCAGGCCTCTTCGGATGGCTGCGCGGCCTGTTCGGCTGAGTACACCCGCACGCCGGGACATGGGGAACGAGTTGTTGAGGAGAGGCAGTGCAGTCCAAGCGCGACCAGGTACAGGCCCACAGTTTCATGATGGGCAGGCTCAGCTCGGGGCTGCTGACGGCCGACCCGGACGCCCCGGAGAGCCCCCTCGGGCGCACCAGCCGGGCAGTGGTCTTCGGCATCCTGGCGACCGTTCTGATCGGTGCCGGCACCACCGTCTTCGGGCTGCTGCGGCCGGGCGGGAACGACGGCTGGCGTAACGGTGAGCACCTGGTGGTCAACCGCGACACCGGCGCCCGCTACCTCTGGACCGGCACCGACGGCCTGCTGCACCCGGTGCTCAACTACGCCTCGGCCCGGCTGATCGGCGGCTCCGACCTGGCGACCGCGGACGTGGCCACCGCCTCGCTCCAGGATGTCCCCGTGGGGGCCCCGGCCGGGATACCCGGCGCACCGGATTCGGTGCCCGGACCCGGCCGGCTCGACGGCGGCGCCTGGCACATGTGCGTCACCGGTCCGGACGGGGCGCTGCCCAGCACGTCCGGCGTCGTGGCGGTCACCGGCGTGGACGAGCCGGGGGCCACCACCGTGGTCGCCGGGGCGCCGCTGGACTCCCGGAGCATCGGCGGGGACCGCGGGGTGCTGGTACGAGGACCGGGCGACACGGAGTACCTGGTGTGGCAGGGCAGCAGGCTGCCACTGGACCGTGCCTCCGACGCCCGCAACGCCCTCGGTTACGGCTCCGAGCGGCCGATGCCGGTGTCGGCGGCCTTCCTCGACGCACTGGCCCCCGGCCCCGCCCTGAAACCGCCCGCGGTTCCGGGACGCGGGGAGGAGGGCCCGGTCCTCGGTGGCGAACCCAGCCGGATCGGCCAGGTCTTCGACGTCAGCGTGCCCGGCGGCGGCAGCACCTACCACCTGCTGCAGAAGGACGGGCTGATGCCGCTGACCGGGCTCGGGGCCGCCCTGGTGCTGGGCGACCCGGCCACCCAGAAGGACGCCTACCAGGGGCGGTCGCCCGAGGCGCGCGCCGTCGGCGCGGACGCACTGCGCACGCACCGGGCCAAGGATGCCGGTACCGCCGGATCCGCAGAGCTGCCGGACAACCCGCCCGCCCCGCAGTCCGCACCGCGCGGCACCGCGCTCTGCGCCCAGGTGGACGGTGACAGTGGCGGCACCCGGATCAGGTCGGTACTGGTCCCGCTGACCGGGCTCGCCCCGGTCGTGCTCTCGGAGGGCACCGCCCAGCCGCTGAGCCCGGCCTGCGTCCGGACGGACGCCACGGTGGTACGGCCGGGGCACGGCGCCCTGGTCCGCGCCCTGCACGCGAGCGGCGCGGCGCACGCCGGAACGACGTACCTGGTCGCGGAGAACGGTGTGAAGTACCGGGTTCCGGCCAAGGACGCACTGGTGGCGCTCGGGTACGCCGCAGGGGACATCGGCTCGGTCCCGGCACCCCTGCTCGCCGCCCTCCCGACCGGCGCGGACCTCGACCCGGCCGCCGCCTCCGGCGCCGCGAAGCCGAAGGTCACGGCCCCACAGTGCGGTGCCGAAGCGCCCGAGGACAACGACGGGGCGGACAGGGCGAACAAGGTCAACAAGGCGGACGCGGCGGGCATGAAGGGCGCAGTGGACACAGGGGACGCAGCGGGCACAGTGGGCTGATCGACCCAAAGACCGCATACGGCGTCGAAGAATTGGAAAAGGGTGGCGCACGGATAACGCGGGGCCTCAGGGCCTGTATTTCGTGGCCGGGTGCGACGGAAACTCAAATTAAGCTCAGATATTCGTGCACCCGCTGCCTGCGGAATCCGGCGGACGCGCTCACATCGCCGGAGACAGGCCGCCCGGTTGACCGTTCGGTCCTGCGTCCGCGCCCGATTCCCGGCCGTCTCGCGCGGCCCTGCGGAGGGATGGCGTAGCGCTGCCGCCGGCGGTTCGGGCAGGCGCGTTCATCCCGCGGAAACATGGGGACAACTCCGCTGCCATGCAAGGATTCCGTTCACCTGACCTATGCTCAAATCTTTCTCAGCCGCGTTGCGCGGAACGCTGGGTTCTCTTTAGCCTCAGTGGGCAACGGTGCAACAAGACTGGCCTGAACGAAGGGAGCGCGACATGGCGGACACTGCCGCGAGGAAAGCGGATTATGCCAAGGGCTTGGGGGGCGTCTCCTCTCTGGAGTCGGCCCGGAGCGCGGTCGAGAGGATCCAGAACAACGTCGCTGAGATCGCGGCACGTTCGGGCGTCGGCGGCGACGAGGGCCAGGCCCTGCTGAAGCTCTTCCGCAGCTGGAACGGCGAGGCGCAGAAGGTCGTCGTCCAGATCAGCAAGATGGTCGACGCGCTCCAGGAGAACGTGACCTCGGCAGACCGCCTGGCGAAGGAGAACCAGGACCTGACCGAGGTGCTCAACAGCAAGACCAGCCAAGGCGTCTTCGAAGCGCTGCGCTGATCCACCCCCCACCCACGGGTCCGGCTCCTCCGGTGGAGGCCGGAACCCGTGAGTTCGCCGGGCTTCCGTGCCCGGCCACCCGAGAGGAGACGTCATGGCCGACGGCATCATCGATGTGCAGTACTCCACGGTCCGGCACGCGATCGAGGAGCTGAAGGACCAGACCCAGCAGATCATCACGGCTCTCAACAACCTGGAGGACGAGCTGAAGCCGCTCGTGGCCTCCTGGGAGGGTGATGACCAGCAGATGTACCGCGGGGTCCAGGCGGAGTGGGACCAGGCCACCAAGAACATGGCGCTGCTCCTCGGCGACAGCGGCGAGCTGGTGCAGAGCATCCACGACAACCACTCCCGTGACGAGCGCAGGAGCGCCGACAACTGGGGCAGTGTGCGGGCCCGTTAGGCCCCCTGCCGGGGCCTGGTCCGTTCGTCCGGAGTGCGGGCCCCGGCGTCCGCGCGCCCACCCGGCGCGCACGCCCGCCGCCCGGGCCGCCGTTCGCTCGGCAAAGGCCCGGCCGGCCCGCCGCAACCCCGTCCGGCACCGAACCGCAGGAGGACGTCCCATGGCCGGTGAGAAGGCCGACGTCAAGCATTTCGACCTCAAGCAGATGGAGAACTTCCGGGACAACGAGGTGCAGCCGGCCTACAAGGCCGCGAGGAAGTACCGCGAGGACGGCAACGGGTCCGACATCCGGCCGCTCGGTGCGCTCATCGACGGGCACACCACCGAGGACAACCTCGACCAGGACAAGCAACTCCTGCGCATCGGCAAGATGGCCACCGACAAACTGGTCTCGGGGCCGACGCTGCTGAAGGACATCCGCACCGCCGCCACCGCCATCGACAAACTGCTCGGTGACCAGATGCAGCTCTTCAAGGAGATGAAGGAAGCGCTCACCGACACCATCGACGAGGCGAACAAGACCAAGAACAAGAACCTCGACGCGATCGACGCGGAGACGCTGCTGCAGACCTTCGAAGACGTCGACACGCTCACCAGCGGATCGTCGGGCACCGGTGGGAAGACGGACGAAGAGAGCACCTGAGCCAGGTGTTCGGGCCGGGCCGCTGACCGGGCCGTCCTGCGCGTACGAGTGAGAGACACCCTGCCGCACACGCGCAGGAAGGCGCCGAGCGCCGATACGACGACCGATGAGAGAGGGCGCCCCGGTGGCCGAAGAGTCCGAGTTCGACAAGTCCACCACGAGCATCAACGACCTCACCGGCGACGCCAACCCGTCGGTCGACAAGTGGGCCAGGCTGGTCACCCACATCACCGGATATCCCGTGCCGGACCGCAGCACGATCTTCGACACGCTCAAGTCGGACCACGGCGGCAAGCTCTTCCGGATGGACATCCAGCAGCCCGACCTCACCATGGTGGCCAAGGACTCCGGCTTCCTGGTGAACAAGGGCGAGGACTACGACATCTACTTCTTCGACCGCGACAAGACGATGAAGATCATGCAGGCCCGCATCGTCTTCGAGGGTCGTGTGAAGGCCGGTGACGAAGTCCTCTTCGCGGACATCGAATCCGACAACGTCAACGACGCGAAGGTCCGCGGAGGCAACGAGTTCACGGACTACAACAAGGACAAGATGAGCACCATCCCGCTCGCCCAGTACATGAACGGGCCGCGGGAGGCGCTTCTCAAGCTGCTGGCGGGCAACACGAAGGACGCCCGGTTCAGTGACCTGGGCGTGCACGAGGACAACGTCGTGGACCTGGATTCCTTCGACGAGACCGGGCGCTCCTTCGACTACGCGGCCAAGTTCTTCAGGGAGCACGCAGAGCTGCTGAAGGACTGGGAGGACCGTTTCGGCCGGGACGACGCGAGCTGGAAGGGTGAGGCGGCGGACGTCTTCCGCAGCCTGCTGACCAAGGTCCGTGAGAACTACGACAACTACGTCGAGACCTTCGACGCCACGGCCGGCGACGACGGCGAGCGCGGCACCGGGAACACGGTGTACTCGCGCGCCCTGTCGCTGGGCCGCACCTACCTGGAGAACGCGGCCAGGGACCTGCTGCAGGCGTGGCTCGACTGGGCCAAGTCCGACTACTACGACCCGCACGAGGTGCTGCGCTACGTCCTGGACGAGCTCGCCGTCTGGGTGAACAAGCACAACGTGGACATGACGGAGATCATGTCGAGCAGCGGGGAGGGTTACTCCTACATCTACCACAGCCCCAAGGAGGGCTTCAGCCAGGTGCCCACGGACCTGGGCTACGGCGATCTCACCGACAAGGCGAACTGGGCGAAGGTCGGCGACAGGGCTGTCAAGCTCTGGACCCAGGGCGTCGAGCAGTACCTGGGCACGGCGGCCGCGAAGGTGCAGTCGGCCCTGAACAACCACTTCATCGACCTGGGCCACGACTTCGCCGACAACGTGCCCGAGCCGAAGTCGACCAGCACGGCCTCTGCGGACTACAAGGACAAGAAGCTCAAGGACGCCCAGGACGAGGCGGACGCCCAGGCCGCGAAGGACAAGGCCGAGGCGGACAAGCTGCGGGACGAGGCGAACGCGCAGCGCGCGGAGGACAAAGCGCTCGCGGAGAAGCTGCGGGCCGAGGCGGACGCGCAGCGCGCGGAGGACAAGGCGTACGCGGAGAAGCTGCGGGCCGAGGCGAACGCGCAGCGCGCGGAGGACAAGGCCGAGGCGGACAAGCTGCGGGCCGAGCAGAAGGCGGCCGCGGACGAGGCCAAGCGCCAGGCCGACGAGCAGGCGAAAGCGCTGGGGAACAGCCTCAACGGCCTCAACGGCCCCGGCAACGGCCCCGGTGGCGGCAACGAGCTCAACCTCAGCGGTCTCGACGACCTGCTGGGCGGCAACGGAAACGGAAACGGCAACGGGAACGGCAACGGGAACCAGCCGGTCACCGAGAGCCTCGGCAGCCTCGGCGACCTGAACGGCGGCAGCTCCGGCGGCCTGGGCGACGTGAACAAGGCCGTCACCCAGGGCCTCGGCGGTCTGGGTGACATCAACAGCACCGGTGGCGACAACGGTGTCCAGCAGGGTTCCGGGGCCGTCCCGCCTCCGACGATCCAGAGCCTGGGCAGCCCCGGCTCGCTCAACAACCCGGGCGGCACCAACAAGGCCACCAACGACGCCAACGAGGCCATCACCCGGAGCCTCGGCAGTCTCGGTGGTCTGAACAACGTCACAGGCGGCTCCATCGACACCCCCACCGGGGGCAGCACGCAACTCGGCGACGGCAAGCTCACCACGGACTTCCCGGACGGCAGCTCCAGTACCTTCGACCCGGACAGCGGGCTGGTCACGACCACGCACCCGGACGGCAGCGTCACCACGCGGAACCTGGCCGACGGGACCGGCGTGACCAACCCGGACGGGTCGATCACCTCACTCGGTGACGACGGCAAGCTGACCACCACCTTCCCGGACGGCAGCAAGCAGGTCGTCGACCCCACGACCGGCCTGGCCACCTCCACCGATCCCGACGGCACCACCACGACGCGGAACCTCGGCAGCCTCGGCAACCTGAACGGGCCGAGCAGCTCCGGCGGTACGGCGGATCCGGGCAGCCTCGGCGACATCAACACCGACCTGACCACCGAGTCGATCGGCGACCTGGGTGGCCTGGGTGACCTCGGGAACCTGAACGGCGGCTCGTCCGGCCTGGAGACTCCGACCGGCGGCCACACCTCGCTCGTGAACGACGACTTCAGCACCACGTACCCGGACGGGAGCAAGGGCGTCTTCGACCCGGACACCGGGACGCTCACCATGACCCGGCCCGACGGCTCCAGCGTGACCACCGACCTCACCCACGGGGCGACGGTGACCAACCCGGACGGCTCGACCACCGTGCTGGACAACGGCCAGCCGACCACGACGTTCCCGGACGGCAGCAAGCAGGTCATCGACCCGGACACCGGCATCGCGACCGTCACTGACCCGCAGGGCAGGACGGAGACGGTGAACCTGCACGACCTGAACACGCCCAGCCGGTCTGGCAGTTCTCACAGCCTCGGCAGTCTCGGCGACCTCGGCGACCTGAACGGGTCGGGCGGCCTGGGAGACCTCGGCAGCCTCAACGGGTCCGGCGGCCTCGGGGATTCCGGGGGGCTCGGCACGTCCGGTGGCGGCACCACCAGGGAGGTGCCGTTCTCCGAACTGGGTGTCAGCGGAGGAAGCACCAGCGCACTCGGCGGCGGTCTCTCCGGAACCGGCTCCCTCTCCCCGGATGGCCTCGGCGCGGTCGAGCCGCTCTCGGACGGCCCGGCGAGCAGCGCGGGCTCACCCCTCACCGCCGCCACGGCCCAGGCCGGTACGCCAGGCGCCCCGGGCACGCCGGGCAGCCCCGGTATGCCGATGGGCGGCGGTATGGGCGGCATGGGTGCCGGCGGTGAGAAGGGCAACGGCGAGCGGGTGCGCACCGTGCTGGTCGACGCGGCGGAGGAGAGCGAGCGCCGCAAGCGCCGCCGGCGCAGCCCCTGGAACCGACAGGAGGACAGCGACACCTTCTTGGCCCCGGCCCGCAGGGTGGCGACCACCGGTGGCGACACCCCCGAGGAGGAGACGGAACAGCGTCAGAGGACCACCAGTTCCGCCGACTACCTGGAGGAGGATGCGGACGTGTGGGGCACCGAGGAGGGCGGCACCCCGTCCGTGATCGGGCGGTGACGGCCGTTCAGGTCCGCGGCACCCACGGCGGAGAGACCGATCCCACCCGGCCCCCGCTTTCACATCAGTCCCTTCACCAGGCAAGATCGGTGGAGCAGACGACGGGCAGGCGGCCGGGGCGGACACCCGGCCAGGATGTCCGGACACCCGGAGAGACCGACGCAGGAGAGGGGAGTGAGCGTGACGGAACCGCTGGAGAAGCGCCTTGAGAAGGCCATGGCCGAACTGCAGGCCGCCCAGGAGACGATCGCGCGCACCGAGCGTGAGCTGCGTACGGCCTCGTTCGCCGCGCTCTCGTCGGACCGTGCGGTCCGCGCCACGGCGGGATCGCAGGGTGAGCTGTCGGGGATCGAGTTCCTGGAGAACAAGTACCGCGACATGTCGCCGCAGGAACTGGCCGCCAGTGTCCTGGAGGCGGCGGGCGCGGCGCGTCTGAAGATGAACCGGCACGTGATGAAGGCCATGGCGCCCTTCGCCGAGCCCAGCAGCAACGTGCCGGAGCTGAAGGGCTTCGAGCTGGACTGGGAGCGCATCTTCGGCCCCGAGGTGCTGCAGGGCGACGACGAGGACACGGCACGCGGCGGCAAGGCCACCCCCGCCTGGCGGGACGCGCTCGGCGAAGAGGGAGGGGACTGACCCGATGGGAGAGCGGTACTACGCGGACCCGCAGCGCATCGAGGCCCTGGCGTCGCAGCTGGAGGAGATCGCCACCCTGACCAGGAGCATGACCGAGGAGTTCCTCGACGGGCTGGCCCCCACGGTGAACTGGCCCGGCTCCGAAGGTGACTTCGCGGAGAAGGCCAAGCCGCAGGAACAGAAGGAACGGCAGACCACCAAGGACACCATGCTGTCCATCCGCGAAGCGCTGCTGGGCATCACCGACGCCACGGTCGGCCAGGTCCGGATGATGCAGGACACCCGCGACCAGAACATCGAGGAAGTCGAGAAGAACACCAGCCGCATCGACACCGACGGCATCGACGGCGGCACGGGCGGGCATGGGCGCCGCTGACCTCGGCAGCGCAGGCCGCTCCCGCGCCATGCCGGGAGCGGCCGCTCCGTCCTGCCCGAACGGGTTCCTGACCCGCGCGCACGGCTTTTCGGGCGGCGCCGGATGAGTATTCACGTATCGCCCGAGGTCAACGCCATGATCTTCATCCTCACAGGGGAGAAGCTCATGGACGCCGACGAGGACCTCGCCTTCGAAAGCCGGCTGCCCTACTCCGGCCTGGGCCGCAAGCTCAACAGGCTGTCGTCGCTGATCGACAAGTCGATCCACGACATCGGCGAGTCCATGCCGGACGACCTCTCCAAGTCGTACGCCCAGGCGATGGGCATGCTCATCGACGACGGCGGCAAGAACTACCTGAAGGAATTCGCCGGGCAGCTCGACCAGATCGCCGAGGGCCGCCGCAAGACCTCCATGGACATCATGGAGTCCAAGTGGCAGGTGATCGCCGAGATCATCCGGCTGCTCATCGAGATCGCCCTCTACCTGGCGATGTCATTCTTCACCGGTGGCGCCTCGGCCAGCCAGATCATGATGGCCAAGCTGCGCAGCCGGTTCTTCATCCTCACCACGCTCAGCCACCTGCTCCAGCGGTTGCACCTGGCACCCTCGCTGACCGAGGCGTTCGCCGAGGCGTTCACCACCTTCGCGGTGCGGCTCGCGATGATGAACTTCGCCCCGAACGGCCGCCGCCCGGACGGCTTCGACTGGAACGACATCCTCAAGTCCGCGGCGTTCGGCGCCGCGGCGGGCTTCTTCACCAGCGTCTTCGACCACTTCGCGAAGAACATCGTCAACGGCTACGGCAACAACTTCCTCAAGAACGGCCCGGACCTCGACTTCAAGAAGGGCCCCGACCTGCACAACACCCCGGGCCCCGACCTGAAGAACAACGGCCCGAGCCCCAAGCCGGACCCCGTCCCCAGCCCGAAGCCCGACGGCCTCCCGCACGACCGCCCCAACCCCAAGCCGTACGGGAACGGTCCTGATCCGTACGGGACCGGGCCCAAGCCCTCGACGAGTCCGGGGGTCACCCCCAAACCGCCGGTGACCTTCCGGAACGATCCGCTCTCCTTCCAGAACAACCTCAACCTGTGGCGCAACAACACGATCCTGCGCGACAACGCCGACCGCCCGGGCGCCCTGACCGGGTATTACACGCTCAAGCTGACGACCGACTTCCTGGCCTCCGGCTCCGGTGAGGCGGCCGGGGAGATCCTGATCAAGGGCGCGTTCGACGGCGACTGGTCCACCAGCTGGACCACCTTCGTCGGCGCGGGCATCAGCAACCAGGTCGAGGGCACGCTCACGGGCGCCGCAGTGAACAGCGGCGCCGAACTGCGCCACGTCATCGACAAGATGGGTAACCCGCCCACCGTCTCCGGCGGCATCAGCGACTCCGGCGGTTCCCCGCGCTCGGCCGACGCCAACGGTTCCGACAGCACGGACGGCTCCTCGCGCAGGGACACCACGGGCGGCGGCGGGCCCGCTACGGGCTCGTCCTCACCCACCGGCGGACAGGGCGGCTTCACCAGTGAGACGCCCCCGCCCTACGTCGCGGAGAGCTCTCCGTACACCGGCCAGGCCCCACCGCCGTACACCACTGTGGACCCGCCGGCGTACTCCCCGGGCTCGCTGCCCGTGACCGCCGCCGAGAACGAACTGTGGCAGCAGGTCCACACCGGCTCCGCCGAGGTGCGCGAGCAGGCTCTGAACGACCTCGCCACCCTGCGCGGCGCCCAGCCTCCGGGCAGTACGGAGATCGGCGTCCGCGACAGTCTGCGGGGCGACCTGTCCCAGCTGCCCGAGGTACGGGTCGTTCCCACCGGGGGCAGCCCTGCCGCCCAGATCGACGTCGACGAGGTCCGCCGCGCTCTCGACGGCTTCGGCACCCCGGTCACCGTGGACCCCCCGCCCGCCGTATTCCTGGGCCCGGGTGCCGGTACCCCGGCTCCGGCGCCGGCCGACGCGGCCGGAGGCCCCGCCCGAGAGGACTCGCCGGGATCCGCACCCGCACCCGAAGCCACCCCGGAAAGCACGGCCGTTGACGTGCCTGAGGGCGTGGGTGGTGCGTTGCCGGGTGACTCGGGTGTGGTGTCGCCCGAGGGTCCGGGTGGTACGTCGCCGGAGGGCTCGCCTGTCGTGGCGCCGGAGAATCCCGGGGGCAACGTCCAGAGCCCGCCGCACGCACCGGCCGAGTCGGCCGGGCAGGACGGCGCGGCTGCGGCGCCGGTCCAGAGTGGTGGCTCTCCCGTCCCCACGGTCGGCCCCACGACCGCCGCACCCGGCGCGGGCAGCGCCGGCCGGCCGGGTGGCGTCCCGCCCGCCGGAGGCGCCCAGGCACCCTCCGCCACACCGCCCCAGGGCACCCGGACCCCGGACGGCACCGTGCCGGGGGACGGCTCGCGGACAGCCAGGGACGAGTCCGCGCAGACCGCTCCCTCCCCGGAGGCCACCGGACCGACCGGGGCCGAGGCCACGCCGGACTCAGGAGACGGCATCACTGCCCCCGACGGTGCCGTCACCGCGGCTTTGGACACGGTCACGACCACGGGCGCCGACACGGTCAGCACCACGGGCACCGACACCGTCAACGCCCCGGATACCGACGTCAACACCGTCACCGCCCCTGACGCCGACTCCGCCACCACTCCGCCGAAGGTGAGCACCGTCGGCTCGTTCACCGACATGGGCGACACGGGCGACACGGGTGACACGGGCGACACGGGCGACACGGGCCACACCGGTCGCACAGGCGACACGCGCGGTCCCGGCGGTACCGCAGACGTGAAGTCCGGTGCCATCAGTACCGGGAACCCCGAGTCCACCCAGGTGCCGCCACTGACGATCGTGGTGTCGGAGGTGCCGCCCCCCGGGCAGGGATCGCCGGAAGCGGCCGCGTTGCTGGACGGGGCCGGGACCGACCGGGCCGTCGTGCTCGGGCCCCCGGTGTCCCCGGGCGGGGCGGGGCGTCCGATGCGCGCCGCCGTCGAGCTGACCCGTGAGGGGCCTGGTGCCCCGGTCCGGGTCCGGCCGCTCGCCGGCCCCACGGCCGACGGCACCACGACGGACACCGCGTTCCCCGGTGCCGACGTGCTGCTGCCGCTCGCCGACGCCCTCGGCCCGGTGCCTCGTCCCGCCACACAGAGCGGCGTGTCGACCGAAGGGGTTCCGTCCGTCACCTCGCCGGCGACTGGCCCGACCGGGCGTCCGGACACGCCGGGCCTCGTACCCGGCGATACCGCCGGCCCGGACCCCACGACCGCCACCGCGCCCGCCCCGGCCAAGCTCGCCACCCTGTCCCGTCCCTGGACCGAGACGGCCACCGACCTGCACCTGGAGTCCGGACAGGGCGAGACCAACGGCCCGGGAACCGGTGGACAGGGGGCCGGCACCGGCGGCGGGCGAGGACCGGGCAGCGGTGGCACGCCGCCGCCCCTGCTCACCACCACACAGGACAACCCCTCCGCGACGCCGCCGCCCGCACTCCCGCCGGGCGGCCACATCGTCGTGCGCCCGGCGGACAGCGGCGCCGTCCCGGGCAACAGCAACGGCCCGACACGGTCCTCGGGGCAGCCCACCGTGACCACCCTGGACGGCCGTACCGTGCCCGTGGCGCAGCTCCGGCGCTGGATGCCGGACGCCGCCGTGAAGCCACTCCCGGGCCGGGCCGTGCAGACCCTGACCGTCTCGCAGAGCCGGTCCGAGGACGGCACCGCCCGCGCCGAGGGGCGCCGGGGGCTGCTGGGCGAGGACACCTTCCGCGGCGTACGCACCACCTCGGAAGCCCCGGCGCAGGGAACCTCGTCGGTCCCGCCCGTCCCCCGTACGGTGTTCACCGGCCCGCCGGCCCCACTGCCCGGTTCGGGCACCGAGCTCGGTGCCGACTACTTCGCGGGGCACGGCACCTCCCGTACGGTCACCCTCGGGACCGAGGACGCGGGCCTGCCCACCGCCGAGGTCAGCGGTGTGCAACTCGGCGAGGTCCTCAACTCCTGGGCACAGGACGGTCATCAGGACCGGCCGCTGGTGCTGTTCTCCTGCGAGACGGGCCGGCAGCCGAAGGTGGCGGGGCTGCCGGTGGCCCAGCACGTGGCGAACCGGACCGGCCGCCCCGTCTACGCGCCGACCACCGAGGTGGGCACGGCGAAGGACGGCGAGGGCAACGTCCGCGCGGTACTCGCCGACGGCCCCGACGGACCGGGGCGGTGGCGGCAGTTCACCCCGGAGCCCAGCGGTGCCGCCCTGGACGGTCTGGCGCGCGACGCGGGTCTGCACGCGGGCCCCGGTCCGGCCGACGCCTTCGCTCTGACGCGTACCCTCCAGCAGGTCCGCACGCTGCGCGACGTACTCGGCCCGGACGCCGAACAGCGGCCGGAGAACCGGGAGCTGCTGGGCGGGCTCGCCTTCGTGGACGGTCTGCGCTGGCACAGTCCGGACGCCGCGGCCCGCTACGGTGACGGCCGTATGACCCCGGACCTGCTGCGCCGGATGGCCATGGATCACCGGGGTACCACCACCGGTGATCCGGCCGCCGAACCCACGGCCGAGCAGTACGGCGACTTCCTGCGTGACGCGGCCGGGCTGCGTGCCACCGCCGGACCCGCCACCACGCTCGACGCCCTGCTGCCCCCGCCGCCGCCCGCGCTCCCGCCGACCGCCCTGGTCTCCCAGGAGGACGTACGCGGTCTCTCCTACGCGCCCGTCGCGCACGTCACCTGGTCCCTCTCCAGCGCCCCGCTGCCCGTGTCCGAACTGGCCCTGAGCCCCGAGGACGCCGCTGAACTCGCCCGCCGCAGGCCCGATCTGGCACCCCCGCCGAGCCGTTCGGAGAGCCTCGCCCAGGACCTGACCGTGTTCAGCAAGGCCGCGACGACGCCGGGCCCCGTGGACACCGTGCACGCGGACGGCCTGGCCTTCCGGAGGCTGGACACCCCCGGCGGCGGGGACTGCCTCTTCCGGTCACTGCTCGACAGCGCGCGCAGCCGGGACATACCTCCGGCGTGGGCCGCACGGAACGTCGCCGGTCTGCGCGGCCTGCTGCGCGACCGGATCACCGGCTCCGAGCTGGGCGACACGGTGGCCCTGGCGATCCCGGACCCCGTGTTCGCCGTGGTGGACGACCTCCGGATGCGCGCCGTCGCCGGGGTACGGGATCCGGCCGAGCTGAACCGGATCACCCAGCTCTGGAACCGGATCGCGCGTGACGTAGTCAGCGACGGCGACACCGGTCAGTGGCAGCGGATCCTCCGGGAGAGCGACTACCCGCACCTGGCCGAGGTGGCGCCCACCCCGGCCGACGCGAGGCGCCTCGGCACCACCGAGCTCGTCGCCTCGGCCGCCGAGCGCCCCGCGCTGTGGGCATCGCCCTTCGCCGACCTGCTTCCGGAGGCACTGGCGCACACCCTCGACCTCGACCTGCGGCTCGTCCAGCCGGGGAACACCCGCGTGACCACCCTCAACCCGGGCGGCCAAAGCGGCGCCCTGCACCTGGCCTACAACGGCACCGACCACTACGACGCCCTGGTCCCGGCCTCGGCCCCGCTCACCCCCGACCCGACGCCGACCACCACACAGGACCTGACGACCACCACACAGGACCTGAAGAGCACCACACAGGACCTGACGACCACCACGCAGGACCCGGCCACGCAGGACCCGTACGGGCCCGATCCCTTCGGGGAGCGGCTGCGCGGCATGGGCGGCATCACCGACCTCGACACCCCCGACAGCGAGGTGCCCGACCGGGGCGACCCGGTGCCGCTGGAGACCCAGCTCGACCGGCACCGCCCGGCGCGACTGCTGACCGGCCCGGACGCCCGGCCGCCCGGCCCCGTGCCGCACACCGTCACCTTCGACGACGGCAGCAGGCTGCCCACGGTCCTGATCAGCCCGGACGCCGAACCGGGCGACGGCACCCCCGGCACCCGGACGGACGGGACCGCGCGGAGTGGCCCGACCGGACTCTTCACCGGCCTGGGCAAGACCACCCTGCGCTCGCCCGAGCAGGTGGCCGAGCAGATCCTGGGAGGACTCCCGGCGAAGCTGCGCTCCCAGTTCGACGAGGCGGACCTGCTGCGCCTGCTGACCGAGCAGCCCGGCGCCTTCACCGCCCCGCGCGGTGCGCGCTTCGTCGGCCGCGAGAAGTCCGGTGTCGGCCATGAGATGACCGTCGAGGCCATCCCGTACCACCGCTGGGAACGCTTCTCCAACGTGGACGGGGGTACCGTCCGGCTGGACACCATGCGGCGCGGCCAGGCCGGCACGGGCGGCGGACGCAGCGTCGGCTTCGGGCGGCGGATCGCGGGCGGCCTGAGCATGGGCCCGCCGCTCAACTGGCTGCTGAAGATCGGCTTCTCGCTGGGCTGGACCCGCAGGACCGACTACACCCAGGGCACCCAGGCGTACAACCAGTCCGAGTGGCGCAACTCGGACGGCTCGCACCTGCACCTGGACGACGTCTACTACCGGGTGAGGGTGGAGCGCGTCACCGAGGCGCCGCCGGCCACCGGCCGGCCCGCCCCGGCGCCGTCGAAGCCGAGCTGGCAGCGGTCCCAGGTGCACAGCGCGGACTTCGCGATGCGCGACGGACTCAGCTGGCGGCTCCCGGACGAGCTCACCGTGCCCTACAAGGGCCCTCAGCGGGCACCGAAGACGCTCACCTTCCCGGACGGGGTCGAGCCGCGGATCACCGACACCACGGGCCTTCACCTGACGGACTCACCGGAGGACACCGCCCTCGCGATCTCCGGTGCCCGGCCCGGGAGTTCGGCGCACCGAACCGTGGTCTCCTACGTCCGGCCGGGGCGGCTGCTCCCGCTCTTCGGCCGCCTCTCCGGGCCGGTCACCGGGCCGGAGCTGACCCGCGGCAGCGGACAGCACCCGCTGGGACACCTGATCGTGGAGCGGTCGGTGCCCACCCGGGCCACCCTGGTCACCGAGTCGGTCACGACGGAGCTGCGCGACCTCACCCAGACCACGTACCAGAACGAACGCGGCCACCTGCGGGACACCCGCCTGGGCTTCCAGGTCACCGCCGGGCCGAACTACACCCTCGCCGGCCTGGAGACCGACGTACGGCTCCAGGGCGGCCCGCTGGTCCGGGCGGACATCTCCACCGGGCGCGGCCATCACGTCGGTGCCGACGCCGCCCGGAAGACCACCGGCCGCGTCCGCAACCACCCGGTCGCGCTCTACCGGGTGGAGCGCACCCTGATGGTGCGCAAGCCCGGTGAACCGCCCTCGGCGGCCCGCCCGGTCCGGGTGGTCAGCCTGGACTGGATGTCCACCCAGGACGCGCGCCGCCTCGCGGGCTGGGACAGCCGTACGCCCGGCAGCACGGGCCCCGACCCGGACGCCGAGCCGCCGGTGCCGTGGTACCTCACCCGGGAGGACCCGGTCCACCTGAGCGGACAGGTCCGGGCCGAGGGCTTCGTCCCCAGCCGCCCGCAGCCCCAGGTCCAGCCGCCCCTGCCCCCGGGGGAGACCCGGGGGCAGGACCAGACCCAGGTCCAGCCGCAGGTCCAGCCCCCGGCCCCGGCCCCCCAGGACCCCATGCGGGCCTTCGCCGACACCGTCCTGGACACGCTGCACCACTCGTACCCGTCGCTGTTCGTCCCGCCGTTCATGCTGCGGCACCCGCGGCTGGCCAAGTTCTGGTACGGCGACGGGCGGATGCGGACCGCGCTGCACAACGACCGCCAGGTGCGCGAGGCGCTGAACCGGCCCAGCCTGGCGCAGAGCCTGGACGACCTGACCACCACCGGAGTGCCGGTGACCCTCACCGAGGACGGCAAGGTACGGCGCGGCCACCACACGCTCATCCTCAGGGCGCGCCTCACCGACCGGCGGTTCGAGACCACCATGAGTGAGCGCTCACTGCGCAACGCGGTGATCGGCACCGAGGTGTCCGGCCAGGGCCAGCAGGCGTCCGTCACCCTCTCCGGCGGGGTCGAGCTGGGCATCTCGCCGCGCGACCACGACAAGCTGCCCGGGGTCGGACTGCCGCAGCAGGCCGGCAGCGTGTCGGTCGGGGCGCGGCACGCCAGGACCGACCGTACGGCCACCAGGAGCACGGTCGCGGTCACGCACGACCACCTGATGTTCCAGACCGGCGCCGACCTGTACAGCTACCAGGTGGAGCTGGGCGCCACGTTCGAGGGCCACCGCCGCCCGCGCGGCTGGGTCCGTCTCGTCTCGGCCGGTGTGCTGGGCTCCGGCATCTTCGTCAGCAAGGTCGAGGAACGGCCCCTGTTCACCCAGGGCAACGAGACCGTGGGCCGGGTGGAGCTGGCCGTGCCCGCCGCGCACGGCTCGGAGCACCACGCCCCGGCCGACCCGCCGCCCGCGGCCCCGGCGCCCGCCCCACCGCAGCGCCTCTCGTCCACCGAGGCGGACCAGCTCCTCGACGGCATCCGCCCCCTGCCGAGGACGGACTCCGCCGACCAGCTGCTGACCACGAAGCTGCTGAGCTCCCCGCACGTGGTGCTCAGCGCCGAGGGCGGCCCGCAGCGCCAACAGCTCATGCAGGACACCGCCGACCACGCGTCGGGCACCTCCTGGCACGTCAGCGCGCCCGGCGCCCCGGTGCGCACCGCACTGCGCCGGGCGATGGCGAACCTCAGCGTGGCCGGGCAACTCGGCCAGTACCTGGGCCCGTTCGGCTCCCGCATCAGCGGGCTCAACGGCGCGGGCCCGTTCCGTACGCACTACCTCAAGGCGGCGGTCCGCGGGCAGCTGAGCAACTTCCGGGTCATGAGCGACCCGAAGCCCGCCAGCCTTGAGGCCACCGTCGGCAACGAGCACCGCGTCAACGGCAGCGCGAGCACCGTCTCGCGCACCACCCTCGGCCTCCAGGGCGGCGACACGCCGGTGCAGCAGGCTCCCGGCCAGACGGCGGTGGTCGGTTCGTACACCACCGCCATGCAGTACGCCTGGGGCAAGGGCCGCGGTCTCTCGCAGACCCTCACCCAGGGACGCAACACCACCCTCTCCTTCGCCGGGCGGATGTACCTGGTGGTCGCCGACACCGCGGAGACCGTCGCCGTACGGGACCGCTGGACGGCCGCGATGGGAGCGGTGGGCACCCGCGCGGGTGCCCGTATCAGCGCTCTCGCCGGACGGCTCTCCGAGGGCCTGGGCAACAGCCTCGCCCCGCGCCGGGCCGCCGCCGCGCTCCAGCGCATCCGCGACGCGGTGATGTTCCACCTTCCGATGCAGGACGTCATCGAGGCCGGGCTCGCCCCGGACGGCATGGGCACCACCACCCCGCGCAACCTCGGCGGCGGCTACCGCGTGCCCCCCTACCTGCGCGACCGCCACTTCCCCACCCACCCCAGCGGCCGGCTCGACGCCGGCCCGGCGGCACGGCAGCTGATGGGGCAGCTGGAGAAGGCAGGAGTGCCCTCGCACGACCGGGAGCAGGTGCTCCAGCGGCTCTCGCCGGACTTCCTCGCCGCCCACCTGCACGAGCTGACGACCGACGGAATGGCGCTGCCGGTCCGCTACCGCGCCTGGTCCAGCCCGCTGCACCTGCCCGTCGGAGGCAGCCCCGGGCAGGTCGTGTTCAAGCTGACACCGGTCACCACCACCGTGGAGCGGCTGCGCACCGGCTACGAGCTGGAGGACTACCGCACCACCGCCCGCGACACCGCCGACGGCACGTCCCTGGACCGCGGCGCCGACGTGACGCTCAGCGGCGGCCAGCGCGCCGCGGACAGCGGCCTCCTCGTCGCCAACCCCTCGCTCCAGGGCGTCGCGGCCAAGCAGCGCTCCAGCACCCGGACCCAGACCGCCGGTACGACCGCGATGCCGAACATCGCCACCACCCAGGCGCACGCCGAGATCGTCACCAGCTACACCCTGACCGTCACCATGACGGCCGCGACCGGTGACCTGCTCGCCCCGCGCGCCGTCGGCGTACCCGTGGGCAGCCTCAACGAGATCCTCCCGGCCAGCCTGCTCACCCCGGACGGGCCCGGGGCCGACGGAGCGCTCACCGAGCGGGACGTACCGGCACCCGAGCGCGCCGTACGGCTGCTGACCGCAGGCCAGGCCCGGCCCGACGGCGTCGCCGCCTGGCGCACCTCCGCCGCCGGGGATCCGACCGCAGCCCCGGATCCGGACGTCCTGCCCTTCGACGACCGGATCGGCTCCGGCATCCTCGCCGTGGACATCCGCGGCGCGGCCAACGTGGAGGACGCCCTGACCCTCGCCACCGCCCGTGCCGACGGCCTCGGCGACGGGGACCTCGGCAAACGGCTCACCGGCAGGGTCCTCGACGGACGCGTGCGCACGGCCCGGCTCACCCCGCTCACCGGCCTCGGCACCGCGCCGGCCCAGGCCCAGCAGGAGGCCACCACGCAGGGCGGTCTCACCTCCGGCTTCCGCGAGGCCCTTGGCGCGGACGGCGTACAGCTGCCCACCCGGGCATCCGCCCACCTCTTCGGCCAGTCCCACACCGCCGACTCCCGCCTCTACGCGAAGATGCACCGCAGCGGGGCCCGCCTGCTCGCCGTGGAGAACAAGCCGCGCATGGAGGCCATGCAGCGGGCGAAGACCTCCGACGCGCTGGAGGCCGGCATCACCGACAACGTCGAGGGTGCGGTGGGCACCGCGCCGCTGGCGGGCAACAGCAACGCGGGCGTCACCAACCCGGGTGCCACCCTCCCGGTCGGCGGCACGAACGACGGCACCACGCTCAAGGGCACCGTCGACACCACCCTCGGTACCCACACCAAGGTCGTCACCGACCGCAGCATGCTCTTCGCGGTGCCGGTGAGCTGGCTCTCGGTGTCCGAGGTGCACCACCGGTTCACCGACAGCCGCCCCCTGTACGCGCTCGGCAAGGCCGAGCGCGGGCCGCGCGCCGCCGAGGCCGAGACCACCGCGCTGGTCTGGCTGCGCGAGGACATCGCCCGGGACTACGGCCTCCTGGACGAATCCACGTTCACCGCCGAGGTCCTGGCGGCCTGGGACGGCCAGGCCAAGGCGGCGGGTGACCTCGCGACAGCCGAGAAGGGCTACTACGACGCCAGGGCGCGGGCCAGGGAGACGTGGCTCGGCCTGAGCGCGGACGAACAGACCGCGCTCGGCGCCGACGAGGCCCACCGGCCGACCACCCTGCCCGAGTCCCTGACCCAGTCCCCGGCCGTCGCGGCCTGGCAGGCCGCGCGGGACGAGGTGAACCGCTGGCAGCAGCGCACCGACACCGCCGCCGCGGACCACCACCGGCTGCACCTGGCGGCCTCCCGCCTCACCGCCCACCACCAGGGTTCCGTCTCGGTCCCGGTGAAGGACCTTCCGCAGGAGTACACCGAACCGAAATGGCGCTCCGAGGCGCCCGAGCCGTACGTCGTCACCGACGCCACCGGCTCCACCCTGCGCACCCTCACCTCGCCCGACGGCACCACGGTGCGCGAGGTGCACGAAGTGCCGCACGACGGCGCCTCGTTCTTCCACGCGCTGCTCGCCGCCGCCCAGGACCGGGGCCGCCTCGCGCACCTGCTCGGCAGCGACCTCGCCGACCGGTTCGCGGCGGACCCCGGCGGCCCGGAGGTCACCGCCGAGGCCATCGGCGCCGCTCGCGACCGTCTGGCCTGGGCGCTGGGACAGGACGGCAACGAGGACCTGCTCGACGCCCTCGCCCTGGACGCCGCCGACACCTTCACCCAGGACGAACTCGACTCCGCCGGAGTCGTGCTGACGCCTTCTCAGAAGGCCGAGTTCGACACCTTCGGGCGCCTCCCGCAGACCGTCTGGCCGACCCCCGGACAGCGGGTGGCGCTGGCCACCACCGCCCTGTCCCGCCCGTTCGCGAGCGAGCCGACGCAGGACGGCGCCAACGCCTCGGACGGCCGGACGCCTCCGCCCGAGCGGCTGGCGGGCGACCACGGTGGCGCCGACCTGCTGCCGGCACTGGCCGCCCGGGTCCTGGGCACCCCGCTCACCGTCGTCACCGGCGAGGGCCGTGACCAGCTGTTCCTCCCGCACGGCACCGACCCGGCCGCCGTCGACCCGGCCGCCGACCCCGTCCTCTTCGCCACCGGGGGCTTCTTCCACGCCGCCCTCCCGCCTGGATCCCCGGCCCCGGTCACCGCATCCCTGCCGGCGCCGGCGGCCACCGGGACCACGGACACGGACAGCACCCAGCCCGCGAAGCCGCCCGCGCACCGCACCCACGACCGCGCGCCGTGGCTGCCGCCCGCCGACATCAGCGGCCCGCGCTACCGGCTCGCTCGCGACGGCGTCCTCACCGCACCCGACGGCGCCACCTACACCCAGGGCGCCCCGTCCGGCCGGGGCAACGGCTTCTTCGGCGCGCTCTCCACCGCCCTGCACCAGGCGGCGGAGCAGTCCGGCGCGGAGCGCCACGAGGCGGGACGGCTGCGGAGCCGCGCAGGCGCACCGCCCGCCCAGCTGATGCGCCTGAACGGCCTCCCCGGCACCCCCGCCGAGCGGGACTCCCTCTTCACGCCGCCGCCCCTTCAGGTCCGCCCCGGCGCGCCCGCGCCGAGCCCGGAAGCCGTCGAGGGCCATCTGCGGCGCCACCTCGCCGAAGCCCCGTGGGGCCCGGGGGCCGACCAGGCCGTCGCCGAGTGGGCGGCCGCCGCCACCGGCACCACCGTCACCCTGATCGAGGAGAACGGCACCGCCCACACCTACCCCGGCCCCTCCGCCGACAGCCCGGTGCTCCGGCTCCGCCGCCGTGGCGGCGACTTCGTGCCCCTGCTCCCGCGCAGCCCGGCACCGGAGCCCGCAGCGCTCGACACGTCCAAGGCACCTGGGACGACTGAGACCTCGGGGACGCGGGAGACGCGGGCCACGCCCCCCGGCACCACCCCGCCCGCCCCGCCGGTGTCGGAGCAGGACCCGGCTGCCGTCCCGCTGCCCCCGTCGCCGGGCCCCACGGACGGCAGCGACACCCCGGGGCTCCCGGGGCTCCTGGGCGAGGAGGAGGCGTACGAGCTGAGTACGCTGTCCGGCGCCAGGGACGAGGCGCTCGCACAGTTCCGGTTCACCGACACCCCCGAACCCGACGCGGACGCCCTGGCGCGGTTCCGGTTCACCGACGACACCAGCGATTCCGACAGCGAGGACGACGCCACCGCCCACGAGAGGTGGCCCGGCCTCCTCTTCGGACCGGCGGCCCTGCACGACCACTCGCCCGAGATGCTCGTCGGCACGGCGCTCTCGCTGCGGGAACTCGCCCAGGCGCACGCGGAGTCGTCGTCCGAGAACACCAGCGCCGTCGACGCCCTGCACGGTCTGACCCGGAGGGTACTGAACCTCGGCCCGGCCGACGCGGTCAACGAGCGGCACGTCGTGCTCCTCGGTTCGCTGGCCCTCAGCGCGTCCCCGAGAGATCTGGCGGACGAGGCATCCCTGACCTCGTACCTGACGCGCCATGACGCCGCCCTCCACCCGGCGACGCGACTGGTCTCGGAGGAAGGCGTCTGGCGGAACTGGACCGGCACCGGGGACCAGGTGCCGCCCCTCGGCTCGTACGCGGTGGAGGGCACGGACGGAGTGCTGAGCACCTGGCCCGCGCCCTGGCAGGCCCCGTACGTGGTCCTCGCGCAGGGCGACGCGGAATCGGTCCAGCTGAACACGCCCCGCGGCCCGGTGACCCTCGACGACCCCGGAGAACTCGCCCGGCTCATCGCCCGCGACCCGGCGCGCCCCGCGGGCGCCGATGTCGTCCTGGCCGTCCCGCACGGCGACATCGCGTCCCTGGCACAGCACGTCGCCGACCTGACCGGCGCCCGGGTCTGGTACTCGGAGCACAGCCCCCGCCCCTCCACGGACTGGCGCACCGGCACCGACCACCTCACCCTGGGGCCCGTCGCCGACGGCCTGGGCACGGTGTGGGACTCCGCGCGGCCGGATTCGGACGCCGACAGCGACGCCGACGTCTCGGACATCGTCGGCCTGTACGAGGGCGGCTCCGACCATGCCGGGGACGCCCACCCACGCCGTGCCGACCCGCTGACCACGACGAACTACGGAGTCGTGGACAACAGCGACACAGGGGTGTTCTTCCGCAGGCCCGGCGGGATGCGCCCGGCCTGGCAGGCCCCCCGGGCACTCGTGGGCGCGGAGGACGCCCCCGAAATGATCCTGCACGTGCAGGACTACCACGAGACGCTCGTCACCGAGCGGCCCGTCCTGCGGATCTCCTCGGACCGTACGCTCGCGGTCGAGAACGGCATGTACGGGCAGCAGGTCTTCGCGACCGAGGAGGCCGTCGCCCGCGCGTCGGCCAAGCTGGCGCGCGCGGGCGCCGCGGTGCGGCTGCGGACCGGCCAGGACCTGAGCGTCATCCTGCCCACCGCCGAGGGGGGCAGCAGGCAGCTGTTCCACGTGACCCCCGTCTTCCTGACCCGCTCCGGCCAGTCGACGGAGGAGGTCTGCAGGGACTTCGCCGACATGCTGGCCGACGCCTCCCGCACCTCGCACATGGTCTTCCGCACCCTCGGGGGCGGTCCGGCCGTCACCGCGCCGGTCAACGCCTCCGACGGAGTGGAGGTCACCGGCACCCACCACCTCGCCGACGCCCTGAGCGGCGTCGCCGACGGCGACACCCGGCCGGACGCCACGGATCCGGCGTGGGCGGCCTCCTTCGTCCGCCGGGACGACCGGCCGGCCGGCGGCGACGGCGGCCCCCTGCCGGGCCGCTCCTACGGCAGTGCGCTCAGCCTCGCCGACCAGGTCGACCCGCGGCGTGACGCCCTGTCGGACGCCGCCGGCCGGATCGGGGTCAACGAGCACGCGTGGGCCGACATCGGCGAGGGCTACGTCGTCCAGTCCGTCGCCGCGGCGGGTGAGCAGGGCCAGCCGAGCCTGGAGCACAACTACGCCAAACCGCAGTCCGGGCGCAACGGGGGGCACTTCGGCTACCACTTCGTCACCGTGGTCCTGGCCAGCGAGGACGGCAGCCACCAGATCTCCCTGGAGAACCACGCGCGGGCCAGCGTACGCAACCACCGGCACCGCAGGACGGTCGAGGCGAACCTCGGCAACCAGGACCTGGAAGCCCTGCGCGAGAGCGCCTCCCTGCTGCGTCAGGAGATCGAGCGCCGGCAGGAGGCCGGTACCGACGAGCACCTCACCGAGCTCCGAGGCCACCTCGACCTGGCCCTGGCCCTGGCGAGGGCGATGCAGGCCCGGATCGACGCGCAGGCCGCACCGGCCGGTTCGCCGGAACGAGCCGCGGCGGAGCGGACACTGGAGGGCGCGACCCGCGCCGCCGCGCTCCGGATCGGACAGGTCGAAGCGGTCATCCCGGGCAAGCACCAGTGGTACATGCGGATGTACTCCCGGCGTCCGGGCGAGTCCGTCCACGACACCAACGCCGCTCTGCTCGGGGAAGGACCTTCGGCCGAGGCCAATCCGCTGACCGCCGTCGTGCTCCGCGGGCAACAGGCACTGCCGGTGGCCGTCACCTTCGGCAAGGGCGTCCAGCAGACGCCCGAGAGCGCGAAGTTCCCCGTCCGGCACCTGGCCAAGGTGGTGGCCAGGACGGGCCTGTGGAACGCCGCCAACGGACTGCCGCTGCCGGACGTCGAGGTCGCCGGCCTGCGCGGCGGCCGCTCCCTGGGCCGGGACATCGCCAAGGTGCGTGCCGAGGCCGTCGCGGCCTCGTTCCGGCAGGAACTCGCGGACGCGCTCGCCGCGCTCCAGGACGGCACACCACAACCGCACTTCATCGCCGACCAGTTCACGGTGAACCCAGTCTCGGTGCGTGACCGCAGTGCTTCCGCCGGCGACGCGGGCACCGGCACCGTCAACATCACGGTCGAGGACCACCGCGGCGGCCCGCGCCAGGTCACCACCCGGGGCCCGCTCGGCGGCTCCCTGCCGGGAGGCCTGCCGGGCGGCTCGCGCGACGACGGTCTCGACCCGGTGGCGGAGCAGTGGCCGATCGGCCGCCCGGTCACCGTGATGCGGCCCCGCTTCGGCGGCGTCGACCCGGACTTCGTCGTGCCCGTCACCGAGGTACCCGTCACCGGCCTGCCCCTGACCCCCGGCACGGGGGACATCGGCACACCGGACGCCGGGACCGGGGACATCGGCACGCCCGCCCCTGGGAACTCCGGGACCGCTGACCCCGGGACGCCGCACCCGGGGATCCCCGGCACGGGTAAGGGCAAGGCCCCGGAGGCCACCGCCCCGGCCCCCACGACCTCGGACGACGCACCGGTCACGGCCGGTCCGCCGCCGAACCGGTGGTTCACCTACACACGTCCCGCCGACTCCCGCTCGGAGCCGTTCCGGTACGAGGTCGCCGACACCGGGCACATCAGGCTCCCCGACGGCGAGGTGATCCCGCCGGACGGGTGGACGCGGTTCGGCCACGACTTCGTCCACGGCACGACGGGCGTGATCCTGCGGGGCGACAGCGGCTGGATCGGCCGCGTGGCCAACATGGACACCCTCTCGCTCGTGATGGCGGACCTGGACCAGCAGTCCGCCCCCCACCGGGTCGTGGCGGACTCCTCGTTCCTGTACCTGGTGCCGTCGGACGACGGCGGCGCGGCCCTCCGCATCCCGCTGCGGGAGACGCCCGGCGCGGGCCTCCCCGGTTCCGACGTGCCCCGCTCCGATGTCCCGGGGCCGGACGTTCCACGCAATGATGTGCCCGGTTCCGACGTCCCCGCAGCCCCGTCCACCACCACCCCGGAGCCCTCCCCTGCCACGGCGACGGGGCCCGCACCGGCCTCCCGGGCGCCCCGCGCCCGCCTCGACGACCGGCCGCGCATCGTTGTGCGCTCGGCGTTCGACGTGCGGCGCTTCACCCACGGCGGCGAGACCGTCACCGACCTGACCGTGCGGCTCGCCTTCCGCCACGGCGACGGCCGGGCCGACACCGACGCCGTCGCGGCACGGGTGCTCGACGGCGTGGAGGAGTTCTACAACCGGCCGGGGCACAAGCTGCCCGACGGCGACCGGCTCCACGTCACCGTCGAGGTGGTCCGCCCCGGCGACGACCCCCACCTGACGGTCGAACTCGTCGGCCGGGACCAGCGGATGAACCAGCGGGCGTGGTGGGCCGACGCCGACCCGGTGGAGTTCGCGCACGAGCTGGCACACCAGCTGTTCCTGCGGGACGAGACACGCGACGCGAGCAACCCCCGCCGGCTCGACGCGCCGGGCAGCCTCCTCGGCCCGTTCCGCGAGCAGGCCGCCGACGGCCTCACGCAGAGCGGCCTGCGCCCCCGCCACCTCCAGCTGTGGGCTGCCGTGGCCGGGAGGATCACGCCGCACACCCCACCGGACGGGACGAGCTGGGCCGACGCGAGGAAGGGCGCCACGGCGGAACTCCGACAGCCCGCGTGGGTCGACCCCGTGTCCCTCCCCGCCCCTTCCCCGCAGACCGGTCCCGACGGCGCCGTGCCGCCCCCACTGCCCCCCGGAGAAGCCCTGCCCACGCTGGCGGAGGCGTCCGAAGAGTCGGACTCCGACGATGAGGCCGGGCAACCGGTCTGGGCCGACCCCGGCTGGCTGAACACCCTGTTCGGCTCCCTGACCGGTGCCGTTCCGCGTGACCGGCTGAGGGAGACCTCCCGGGCGCTGTACGGCCTCGTCCTCGCGGAGTCGGGCCCGCACCCGGCGACGGCCGAGCTGCGCAACGGCCTGATCCGCGTCGCCCGGCAGGTCCTGCACATGGAGAGCGGGGCGGCGCCGCGCGCCGCGGACATCCTGCTGCTCGGCTCGCTGGCACTCGACGCCTCATCGGACGACCTCGCGAGTACCGACGACCTCGCCCTGTACTTCATCGACCGGCAGATCGAGACCGGCCGGGGCGCCCTGGACGAGGCCACGCTGCTGCGCGACGACGAAGGCAACGCCGTCGGGCGCGACTTCACCGGGCCGGGGCGGCCGGCCCCCGAGACGGACTCGTACGCCGTGCGGGGCCGCGGCCGGGTCATCCGGCGGCACGCGCCGTGGCAGAACCCGTACCTGGTGGTGGCCGACGGAACCGGCCACGGCGTCGAACTCGCCATACCGGGACGGACCTTCCGGGTGGACACCGCCGAGGAGCTGGCAAGGATCGTCTCGTACGACTCCCGGCGTCCCCGCGGCGCGGACATCGTCCTGGCGCTCCCCCCGGAGTACGCCGCGGCCGTGGCACCCCTCGTCGCCTCGACGACGGGCCGCCGCGTCTGGTACCCCGAGGCGCCGGTCGGTGTGGTGACGCACCCGACCGCCGGAACCCGCCACCTCACGCTGGACCTGGACAACGCCGACACCGGCGCGAGCTGGACCTCCGCCGACCCGCCGGAGGACGGGGGCCTGCCCGGGGCGCGCGACCTCAGCAGCGGCAGCGACACCGACAGCGTGTCCGACGACGACCTGTCCAGCACCGACGGGGACGCGGAGTTCGACCGCCTGGCCGACCAGGCGGTCCTCGAACGGCAGATCGAGGCCTTGCGCCCGCGGCCGCTGACGACGCGTGACTACGGCGTCATCGACCGGCGCGGCACCGGAGTCCTGTTCAACCCGCCGCTCCCGCGGACCGTCGGTGAGGTCGGGGCCGGCTCCGACTCCCTGGTCATGCCGCGCCAGGACCACGCGGACGTCCTCATGGCCGACCGGCCGCCGCTGCACATCTCCGAGGACCGGACCCTGGCGATGCACGCGGCAGGCGAAGGCGGGACCGGCCGGGGCCAGCAGGCGTACGCCACCCGCGCGGCGATCGAGCGATCCTCGGCGCGGCTGGCCGCGGCCGGAGCGGGTGTGCGGCTGAAGGCCGACGAGTCGGTGGGGGTGCTGCTGCCCGGGGAGGACGGTTCGTACGGTGAGCCGCTGTTCCGGGTGGAGCCGGACTTCCTGACGGCCTCAGGTGGTTCGGAGCACGCCTTCACCCGGGACTTCGCCCAGATGGTGGCCGGAGCGACGGCCGCGCCCCTGTCCCACATCGCCTTCCGGAGCCCCTCCGGCGCCGTCGCCACGGCCCCGGTGAACGGGCTCCACGGCCGCGAGGTCACCGGCACCCACCACCTGGCCCAGGCCCTGGCGGAGGCAGCCGGGAGCACGGACCCCGCCACCGACATCTCCCCGCGCTGGGCCGCCCGCCGGACGGCCCTGGACAACCGCTTCACCGGCGGTGTGGTGGGCGCCCCCACACCGGGGGAGCACTACGGCCGTGCCCTGAGCTACGAGCCGCAGGACAACCCGCAACGCGCCCGGCTGGCCGCGGCCGCGCGGCGCATCGGTGTCAACGAGTACGCCTGGGCGGGGGTCGGGGAGGGATACCTGATCCAGTCGGTCAGCACCACGAACGACAGCGGCGCGCAACTGTTCACGCACAACCACGCCAAGCCGGGCGACCGGGTGGGCCCGCACGCCCCGTACCACTTCGCGCAGGTGGTGCTGGGCAGCGAGGACGGCACCCACCAGATCACGCTGGAGAACGAGACCCACTCCCGCGGCGAGATCCCCGCCGAGGTCCTCGACGACGTCATCGACGAGAACCTCGACCGCTACGGCGACGACGAACTCACCCGGCTGGCAGCCGACATGGGGCAGCACGCGGCCGAGGCGCGGCGGACCGGAGCGGATGCGGCGGAGATCGCCCGACTGGAGGGCTTCGCGCGGGTGGCCAGGGCCCTCGCCGAGGTCCACCAGGCCGAGCAACTGCCCTGGTACTTCGACGAGGACCGCCCCGAGCACGCGCTGGCGCTGCGCGAGGTGGACGGGGCACGCTCCCGCGCCAGGGATCTGATCCGGGCCGTCGCACCGGTGATCGAGAGCAAGGACCTGTGGTTCTTCCGGTCCTACAGCAGGCGGCCCGGGGAGTCGGCGCACGAGGTCAACGCGGCCCTGCTGTCGGAGGGTTCGCCCGCGGTGGCCAACCCGCTGACCACGGTCGTGCTGCACGGCCACGCGCCGCGGCGGCACCAGGGGACGGTCCACTTCGAGGAGAAGCAGCACGACATCCCCGCCGACGCGGACGACACGATCGACGCATGGGCCCAGACGCTGGCCCGTGCCGGACTGTGGAACCGGGCCCACGGCCTGCCGATGCCCGCGGTCACCGTCACAGGGCACGGCAACCGCTCGCAGGCCAGCGGCCAGGCCCGCGCCGACGCCGTCACCGCGTCACTGGCGGCCAGGCTGGCCCAGGCCCTGACCACTTTCCAGGCCGGAGCGAGCGGTCCGCGCGTCGGCGTACGGGACTTCGGCCTCACCAAGTCCGCGAAACGGGTACGCAGTGCCACCGACCCGGCGCAGGGACGTGTGGTGACGATCGGGATCGACGACCGCCGTGCCGTCCCGCCCGCGGTGTCGGGCCGCACCACACCGGCCGGTGGACCGGCCCGCTCGGAAGAGTCCGTCACGCGGCCGACCACCACCGGTCCGGAGACCACCACCGGGCCCGTGACCGCCGAGCCGGAGACGGTCACCGGGCCCGCGACCGCCGCTGGTTCCTCCACGACTGCCGGGCAGACGGATGCCCGGCCCACGACGGCCGGGTCACCGGGCACCACCGACCGTGCCCCGTCCCGGCCGCCGGGCCGTTCCCCGCAGCCGAGCCCGGAGCGCAGGAACAGCGAGGCGCCGCCGTGGGTCCTGGCGCGTATCCGCTACGCCGAGGAGTCCGTCGGCTTCGACCGGCGGCTGGGCGAGTACCTGGCCGAACACGAGGCGGTGACCGAGGAGTTCAGGAAGATGGCGAGTGCCGCGTGGGCGGCGGCCCGCCGGCAGTACCCGCGTGCGCTGGCGACGTTCGGCGACGTCAACAAGGCCAAGGCGGGGGTCGTCGGCACGTCCCGCGAGGCGCTCCAGCGCGTGGTGAGGAGCGGGAACCTGCGGGAGCTCGTGGGCCTGCTGTACGAGGGGATCTCCAGCGATCTCGTTCCCGAGATGCTCGGCGGCGCGGAGGAGATGCACGCGGAGATCACCGCGGAGCGCCCGAGCCGGCGGCAGCGGGAGGTCTACGCCGAGTTCATGCGGAAGGCCATGGAGGTCCAGGCGTCGGACATGTCCCTCGCGGAGAAGGAGGCCGCGGTCGCCGAGCTGCAGCGCTCGGTGGTCACCCCGGCGGACCCGGACACCGCGCGTCCGCCGTTGAGCGCGGCCGAACGCCGGATCGCCGTCAGCGAGGCCGGGCTGAGCTGGATGCCGGCGTCGGCGGTCTACGACCTCTCGATGGACACCGGCTTCCAGGGCGCTTCCGAGGACTCGGGCGGCCTGGTGGCGACCGGTACCGCGGGGTCCACGTACCGCTTCATGCTGCAGGCGGCCCGGATGCGGGAACAGTGGGGCGTCGACCTGGACCTCGGCCTGATCCGGGCCGGGATGCTGGCCATCTCGCTGACGGTGGGCCACCACACCGTCCACGAGGTGATGCGCGGCGCCCAGCTGGCGCTGAACGACACACCCGGCCACGACCCGGCCCTGGACTACACGGACAACTGGGGCCGTTACTGGAACATCCACCCCCTCACCGAGCAGGAGCTGCGGGAGAACGTCGCGCGGGACGGGCTCTTCCCCGACGAGCACGCTCAGGCCCTGCTCGACGAACTGGACGCGAAGTCCGCTACCGGTACGCGTGAGGACGGCGCCGTAACCCGTGCCGCGCTCCCGCACCGCCCGGCCCGCACCCGCCCGGCCACCGGGGCGAACCCCCCGATGCCGCAGTCGGTGAACCCGGTCCGGGATCCCGCGGTTCGCCGGAACCCCGACGCCACGCCCCGGACCGTTCCGTCCGGCGAGCAGGCACACCGTCCGGCCGGTCCGGCCCCCTCCGCCACCGCAGGTCTCACGGAGCTCGCCGCCGCCTGGGACGTGCACGCACGCGGGCTGGCGGCGCTGGCCGAGGCCGCCACCGAAGCCGCGACGCTGGAGCGGGTCGGCGGTGACGGCACCGCCGTGGCGGAAGCCTGGTCCGGGGTCGACGAGGCACGCCGACGGCTGGAGGACACCGAGGCGCGCCTGCTGACCCTGGGGGCCATCCCCGACGCGCTGGGCGCGGCGAGGGACGCCGGTGGAACGGCCGCTCCGGGTGACCGTCCCCGCGCGGGTGAAGGCGCCCCGGTCGTCCCCCGGGACGACGGCGGACGCCGCTGGATCGCCGGGCAGTTGACCGAGGGCGACCTGCCGGCCGCCCCGCCGGCGCACGACGCGGGCGGGACCGTCGGGCTGGACGAGCTGGGCGCCGTGGGCATCACACCGTCCCAGGGGCAGCGGACCGAGATGATGGTGCGCGGCGACGGCCGGCTGCCCGTGGACGAGCTGTCTCCGCTGGACCTGGTCCGTGTACGGATGGCGCGGCCCGACGCGTGGACGGCCGCGATGGACACAGCCGCCGCGAACGTGTCACGGCGGCTGTGGGCGGGCGCGTACGCAGACTTCGCGGGCACGGCACCCGAGGGCACGGCGGAGGCCGACACCACCCGTGCCTGGGCCGCCGCCGTCTCGCTGGTGCTCCCCGCCGAGCCGCACCCGGTGCTCGCCGACTCCCGGTACGCCGGTGACGACTTCCGCGACGCGGTGCGCCGGGTCGCCGGTCACCTGCTGGGCGACGGGGCCGGGACCGTCCCGGAATCCGCCGCGGAACTGGCCGACAGCCTCCGCTCCGGCCTGGGCCTGCGGCAGCGCTGGGCCGCGCCCGTCCCGGAGGCGACGGCCCGGGACAGGACGCTGCCGTCGGCGCAGTCGGGGACCGGTGCGGACATGCCCGGCTTCGACCTGCCGGCCATGGACGACATGGACCTGTCGGTCCTGGACGATTTCGACCCGTCGGTCCTGGACGGCATGGACCTCGGCACCTTCGACTTCGACATGTCGGGACTGGGCTTCCCCGACCCGCCGGGACCGGACCTTCCCGACCTGGACATGACCAATCTGGACATGACCGACCTGGACATGACCGACCTGGACATGACCGATCCGGCCCCGATCGCCCCGGACCTGACGGCTCTGGCCACGGGCAGCGGACAGCCGGTGTTCGTCGCACCGGCGGCCGCCTCGTCGGCCGGGCCGCTCGCCGCGCTGCCCCGGCTGAGCCTCGTGACGTTCGGAAGCGAACGGACGAGCCCCTCGGCCGACGCGGCGGAGAGCCTCGAACGCCTGGCCTTCCAGGTGGCGAAGGCCGGTCTGCGCAACCGGCGCACCCGGGTGCCGCTACCGAAGACCGACATCGCCGGCTACGGCGCCGACGCGCGCCGGGGCGGCACCGCGCGGGAGAGGGCCGAGGCAGTCCGGGAGGTGGGCGACCTGCGTGCGCGGGCCGCGCACGAGCTGTTCGTCCAGAAGCTGGGCCACGCGCTCCGCGTCCTCCAGGAGAACCTGCCTGCGGGTCACACGCGGCTGACCGCGCAGGACTTCAGGATCACCTCTCGCGGCCGTACGAACGTACCCGGCCAGGGCGCCACCGTGGGGGCGTCCGAGCAGGTGAGCCGCGCGGACCTGGGCCGTCAGGCGACGATCGCCGTCACGTCGCCGGGGCACGCGGCGGCGGTGGAGGCCCTCGACGCGCTGCGCTGGAAGGACAGGGAGCTGCGCACCGGAGGGTTCGACGTGGACGCCGTGGCCCGCCGGATCCTCCACCTGAAACCGTTCGTGCTCGTCGACCCGGAGATGCGCAGGGACTTCTACCGGATGGTCGAGCGGGCCATCGCAGCCGGTCGGGCGTCCGGCGCGGCGACGCTCACGGCGTTCCACCTGGAGGAGCAGGGCGTGCTCGCTCCCGACCGCGCCCAGCACGTCTCCCTGAACGGAACGCGGCTGCCGGGCCTGACCTGGACCGGCCCGGACGTGGCCGAACTGAGCAGCCTCGTCGTCGAGGACCTCAGGCCCGACCAGGCCGGCGGTTTCGTCCCCACGGGAGCCCTGGACCTCTCCCCCTGGCCGTGGGAGGCGACCCCGTACCTCGTCCTGGCCGAGGGACGCCACGACATGGTGACGGCGCGGCTGCCCGACAGGACGACGCAGGATCTCGACGCCGACGACTTCGCCGAACTGGTCGCCGCCGACCTGGCACGGGAGGGGCTGCCGGTCACGGCCCCGATCGTGCTGGCGGTCCCGTTCGCCGGCGACCGGTACCTGGAACTGCCGAGGAAGCTCGCGGAGCGCACCGGCCACACCGTCTGGGTGCACAGCGGCCTGGCGCGGCGTCACCCCGACCCGGCCGGGCAGAGCACCGTCGCCGTGATCCGGCGGGACGGGCTGCCGCACGGCTCCTGGGTTCCGGTCCGGCCCGGCCTGGCCCCCGACCCCGAGGACGGAGCCCCGCACTGGCACCGCGACGTGGTGACCCAGGCCATCGTCAGCACACTGACGGGGCAGCAGATCGGCCGCAGTCTGCACGAGCCCGGCGAGCTCGCCCCTTCGCGCGAGGACAACTTCAGCCACCTCGACCGGATGACGGTCTACGTCCACTACAACCCCGCCACGGGCACGTACTCCCCCCGCCTCCCGCTGGAGGACCCGGGTCCGAAGGAGAAGGCGTACCACCTGGCGGGCCACGGGATGCCGGGCCGCCTGACCCTGCCGATGGCCGACGGGACGTCGAGGACGGTCGGCCGCCGCGGGGCGGGGGAGTGGCTGCGGCGGCGCAAGAGCCTGTCGAGCCTGCCCCAGGACCACTGGATCGACCTGGTGGTGTGCAGCGCCTCGACCCTCCGGGACCGGGCCACCGAGGACCTCTCGCAGCTCGGCGCCTCCTTCGCCGTACCCTTCGCCGCCGATCCGCTCGCGGACGACGCGATCTCCCTGGGACAGCACCTGGCGAACGTGACGGGGCGCACGGTGCGGCTGTCCTACTCCCTGCAGGGGGCACACCGGCTCGACGGCGAGTACGTGCGCGTGCTCTTCAACGACGCGCGCGGACAACGGACGTGGTGGGAGACCAGCCGTCCCGAGCCCGGGGAGGCCGAGCTGGACCGGCTCGCCCTGGCGGCCGGGTTCGAGGGCGATCCGTCACCCGGCAGGCGGGCGGAGACGCTGCGCCTGGTCCGCGCCCTGCGGATGCTCTTCGGGCACGACGTGGAGGACGCCGACGACTTCGCGACCCTGATCCGCGGGGCCGGTGCGCTCGACAACATGTGGCACGTCGATCCGGACCTCGGCCGGACCGGCCCGTTCTCCACGGAACTGCTGCGCCGGGTCGTCGCCGCGCACCCGGAGGCCGCGTCCGGGGTGAGCCGGCAGGTCACCCGGAACGTGCTGGCCGCCGCGGCGCTGGCCTGGCAGTCGGGTCCGGCCCTGCCCGTGAGCGGGTTCGTGGACCTGCCGGTGCTTCACGCGGCCGCCGGGTGGCTCCAGGACACGGCGGCGGTGGACAAGGCCGCCGTCGCCGCGCTGGAGCTCTCCGACGCCGGTGAGGTGGGCGCTGCCGAGCGGGCGCGGATGTTCTGGGCGCGAGTCAGGGCCGAGGAGACGATGCACGCGGCCGGGGCGGACGCGGACACGCTCACCGCGAGGGCCCTGCACCTCGACCCCGCCGTCGAGGTGAACGACGCGCTGCGCGACGACGCGCTGACCCGGCTCACCGAGGGCTTCGCCGTGGGCCGGGACATGGCCGACCCTGACGTGGCCGGGGCGTACGACCTGCGGGAGCGCGGTGCCTTCGGCGAGCCCATGCTGCCGTCCGGCACGGGATCCGCGAGCAGCGGCGGCCGCGACTGGAAGGACGAGACCGTCCTCCTGCCCGACCTGGGGCGGTTTGGGGCACCGGACGGGACCTTCGACGCGCCGTGGGCCGGGAAGGACGCGTCGGGCACGGACAGGCCCGTCCCCTACCTGGTGCGGGCGTCCGTGGACTTCGAGGACAGCGACCACCTCGACGTGAGCATCGGCGGCACGTCGTACCGGGTTCCCGCAGCGGAGTTCGCCGAACTGCTCGCCTCCGACGCCTCGTTGCGGGAACTGACCCTGAAGACCCCCGTCCTGCTGGTCCTCGAAGGGCTCGGCGGACCCGCGCCCGGAGTGGCGGACGTGATCGCCCAGCGGCTCGGCCGGAGCGTGTGGTGGAGCCCGTTCCCGGTGGAGATCTCCGCGCCGGACGGCGCGGGCTCCTCGATGCCCACGCTGACCGACTCCCTGGCCACCATGACCAGTCCGACGGCCGCCGACTGGCGCGAAGCACGCCCCGTCGACCCGGCCGGGGCCCCCGAGGGCCCGCGCCCGGTCGAACCGCCGCTCGCCGCCGCGCCGGGGCCCGGCACCGCGGACGCGGGGGGCGACGAGCGGAACACCGGCGCGGACCCGGACCGTGACGCCGTGGCTCCGGCCGGACGAGCCCTGCCCTCCTCGACGGACGGCCGGTTCGACAGGCGCTTCGCGGGGACGCCGGACGACTCCCCGGTGGCCGTCTCCACCGACCGGCACGCGGTGTGGGGTTACGGCCAGGACGACCCGGACAACCCCAGCAAGCGAGGAAACGATGAGTGAGACCGGTGCGGAGACCCCCGTCGCGCCCCTGGACCCCGTCCCGCCCGAGGAGTTCGTCGAGGCCGCCAGGCTGGCACCCGACCACTGGCTCTACCTGGCCGATCCCGGGTGGCGGGGAGAAGGGCCGCCGCCGTCGTGGGCCGTGGTCGGCCAGTGGCGGTCGGACTCCGGGGGCCGGATCGTCGAGTGGGAGGACAACGAGGACCACCGTCCGTCGCCCGAGGCGCTGGGGTGGCCCGAGCCCGTCGACGACGTGGACCGCGCCGTCCAGCTCGCCACCACCGGGTACGGACCGGCGGAGGACGTCACCACCGCCCTGGCCGGGGCCGAGGTCGCGGTGCTGGTCACGGCGGACGGCGAGCCGGTGAGCGCGTCCGCCCCCGACGGCACGCCGGTGGTCCTGGTCTACACCTCCCCCCAGTACCTCCGGGCCGCCGGGCGGCTGGGGTTCGAACGGCTGCCGGTCGTGGACCTCCTCGGCCGGATCCCCCCGGGCCACGGCCTGTACCTCAACAGCTCCGCCCCGGCCGGCATGGTGCTGGCCACCGACGGGCTCGCGGAAGCGCTGCACGCGCCGTTGTGAACGGCCGTCCGGAGACGGGGACGGCGGCGGCCCGCTCCCGGAGGGAAGCGGGCCGCCGCCGCGCGGACGGGCGCCGCTCACGCCGTGCTCACCCCGTGCCGCTCACCCCCTGCCGCCTCCGCCTCCCGCAGCCGGGAGCGCACCCGCCCCCACCCCGGTGTCCGCCGAGGAGAGCGGGACCGGCGTGAACATCGGGGGCTCCTCGTCCACGGTCAGGCCGGTCGGGCCGTACAGCCAGCCCACGAACGCTTAGGGCTCGCAGAGAATCAACATGCGGGTTTGATGTTGTCCGGGGGCTCGGTGCCGTAGGCGTCGAGGTAGGCGGCTACGTCGGTAGGGGTGG
>NZ_JBHVRW010000027.1:83287-114923 GCF_042885475.1 Streptomyces sp. NPDC058051 | reverse complement strand
TTCGCCGCCAGTTGACCTCGAACCTCTTGCGGTATGCCCATACCACGTCAACGAGCCACATCACCGGAAGCAACACGTTGATTCTCTGCGAGCCCGAAGCCTTCTGCGCGACGGCCCGGCTCCCGCCGTGTTCCGGGATCCGGGCCTCGCCCCCATCAACAGGCGGCGGCACTCGTTCAGGTGCGGAAACACCACCACGAATCCCACAGGCGCGGTCTCGTCCGGAGTTTCCGTCTCGTCAGCCAGGGCTACGACCACGGCCCCTCGACACCCTTGCAGGCGGCTACGGAGTCGATGGGGCCGACCGAGGCCGTCGGGTCGGACGACGGACGGGAAACGTCGGGCGCCGGACCGAAACGTCAGACGGCGGACGGCGGACGGGGCGTCATTCCGACCGCTCTCGCTACCAGCCGGCCTTTACCCCGTTGTAGGCCTTACGGCAGTCGGCGTTGGTGGCCTCCACGGCCAGCTTCTGCATGGCGTTCTGCCAGACCTTCTTGGCCACCTTCTCCAACTCCCGCGTTGCGGCGGGGATGTTCGGGGCGTACTTCTTGATCGTCCCGATGGCGGAGGAGGTGAACTTGTTGCACGCGGGTCCGGCGGCGTTCCGGTAGCGGGTGTCCAGGTCCGTGGCCACTGCTTGGCCGTTCCGGGTGGCCCAGGTGTTCCAGGCCGCGCACGCCGTCTCGGTGAAGGTCTGCTGGTCGGCCTCGCTCAGGTTCGCGACCTCGTTCAGCATGGCGTTCTGGACCTTGTCGGGGACCGTGAAGTCCGCGACGGGGAACTTGTCGAGGGTCGTGAGCAGCGCCTCCTGACACGCGGGCGGCAGCGGAGCGGCCTGCGCGGTGGCGGGGAAGGCCACGGCGGAGGCGGACAGGAGAGCCGCGGTGAGGACCGCGCCCTGGACGGTACGCGAAAGGGTCATGGAAATCGTGCTCCTTGCGTGAAGGTTGTGGTGGTCGGGCGACGAATCAACGCCCGGTTGCAGAACGATCCCCGCCTCCCGCAGGTCACGGCGGCTGTCGGACCAGGCGGCCGGTGGCCCGCAGGTCACGGCGGCTGTCAGGCCGGGGCCGGTGTCCCGCCGGTCAGGTGGGTCGTACGCGCTGTGCGGCTGCGCCGGGCTCCGGCGTGTGTGCGGACGCGCCCGCGTTCACGCCGGGTCCGGAGTGGTCGGGGGTGCGTCGCTTCCGTTCCGGTGGGAGCGCGTCGCGGGTACGTCGGCGGAAGACCATGAACCCGGCCAGCGCCGCCCCCAGGAGCCAGAGCAACTGGATCGCGAGGCCCTGGGCCACCGGCGCGTCGGAGAAGGCCGCGGACATGCTGGCCTGCACGGCTCCGTACGACGGCAGGAAGCGCACGACGGCGCTGTCCGACCCGGAGCTCGACAGGGGATTCTGCAGGGCGACGTCGATGATGCTGATCATCAGGATGGCGAACATGCCCTCCACCTCACGGCGGAGCACCGAGCCGAAGACCACTCCGAGCGCGCCGTAGGTCAGGGCGGCGCAGAACAGCGCGGCAGCGAGCATGAGGGGCTGTCGGGGGGACCAGGCGAAGCCGGCGGCGGCCGTGGCGTATGCCGCGACGGCGGCGCAGACCAGGGTGAGCGCGGAGAGCTTGGCGAGGACCAGGTGGTGACGCGGGTACCCCGCCATGGCCAGGCGCCGGTCGAAGGCACCGCCCGTGAAGGTGGCGGCGAACATCATGAACCCGGCGATCAGGGTGACCGCGTTCAGCGCGCCGGTGATCTGGGTGAGGTGGTTGCCGGGCGGGGTCAGGACCTCGCCCGTGGCCCGCAGCCGGAACGGCGCCGGCCGGTCGGGAATGGTCAGGTAGGCCAGGGCGATCCACACGGGGATGTACAGCACCACCAGCAGCATCGCGAACCGGTTGCGGGCGTGACCGACCAGCGCGTACCGGGAGGCCGTGGTGAACAGGGACCAGTGCCGCCTCATGCCGCCGCCTCCGCGCACCGGTCCTGGCGGTGGAGGCGCCCGTCCTCCAGGCGCCACAGCTGGTCCAACCGCTCGATGTCGTAGGCCAGGTGCGAGACGACCAGCACCGAGCGTCCGGCGTCGCGCAGCCCTGTCGCCAGCTCCCAGAAGCGCAGGTACGTCTCCCAGTCGAAGCCCTGGTAGGGCTCGTCGAGCAGCAGCACGTCCGGGTCGTGCATGAGCGCGAGAGTCAGGTTCAGCTTCTGCCGTGAGCCCCCGCTGAGCACACCCGCGCGCTGGTCGAGGTACTCGGTGAAGGCCAGGGTCTCCATCACTTCCTCTGCTCGCCGCAGGTCCGCCAGCCCGAAGGCGTGCCGGAAGAAGTCCAGGTGCTGGCGGACGGTGAAGGAGTCGTCCAGGACCACGGACTGCGGGCAGTAGCCGAACCTGCCGCTGTGGTGCACCGAGCCCCGGTCCGGCCCGAGTTCACCGGCGAGGATCCTCAGCAGCGTCGTCTTGCCGGCGCCGTTCTCCCCGACGATCCCGGCGAGGACCCCGGGCCGCAGCCGGAGGTCGACGCCCCGTAGAACGGCGTGCTGCCGGTAGGAGTGGTGCACATCTGTGACGTCCATCGCGCTGCTCCGTCGTGCCAGGTCTTCCGGAAGGCCACGGAAGCGGTACGCGTCTTCCGATGGGCGGCGAACCGATCCGCCCGTGCCCAACGAGCAGGCAGCGCAGCGGAAACGGCACCGGGAACAGTGCCGGGAGCAGTGCCGTCCCCGGCGTCAATCCGGCGCACACCGCGTCACACGTGCGGCGGCTTTACCGGCGGCAGCAGGTTGCGGGTCGACCGGGGCGGCTAGCGTGGCCAGGACCGGGGGCGGCAGGTCCGACCGGGTTCTGCCCCGGTCCGCTGGTCAGGTACCGGGCCCGGGCATCCGGGCCCGCCCGTCCTGACACCGTCGCCGCGCCCCTCCGGCGGTCCCGTTCACCTGAAGGCCGGAGAGGTCACTCACGCACGAGGAAGGTCGGTCAGTCATGCGGAGAACATGCGTGATCGGCGCCGGTCCGTCCGGCCTGGCCGCGAGCAAGGTCCTTGCCTCGCGGAACGTTCCGTTCGACTGCTTCGAGGCCGGGTCGGGCATCGGCGGACTCTGGCGGTACGGCAACGACAACGGCATGTCGGGGGTGTACGCGTCCCTGCACGCCAACATCTCGAAGGAGAGCATGTCCTTCTCCTCCCTGGCCATGCCGGGGACCTACCCGGTCTTTCCGCACCACAGCATGGTCCTGGCCTATCTGGAGGACTACGCCGCGTCGTTCGGCCTGCACCGCCACATCGTGTTCGGCACGAGGGTCACCTCGGTGCGGCCCCTGGACGACGGCGGCTGGGAGGTGGTCTGCCGGCGCCGTGGCGGCGTGGCCGAGGAGACGCGGCGCTACACCGAGGTGGTGGTGGCCAACGGGCACCACTGGGATCCGCGCCTCCCGGCCCCCGCCGTGCCCGGCGCCGAGGAATTCGAGGGGACCGCGATCCACTCGCACGACTACCGCACCCCTGCCCCGTACGCCGGCCGGCGGGTGCTGGTGATCGGCATGGGCAACTCCGCGTGCGAAATCGCGGCGGAGATCTCGCGTACGGCGGCGCGGACGTTCCTCTCCGCGCGCGACGCGGCCCCTCTGTTCCCCAAGATGCTGCTCGGCCGTCCGGCGGACCATCTGGTGTGGAGCCCGCTGTCCGATCTCCCGCGGTTCCTCAAGGATCCGGCACTGCGGCTGCTCCTGCGGCTCGCCCGCGGTGCCCCGGCTCGTTACGGACTCCCCGAACCGGTCCGCGGACCGCTCGCCGGCCATCCCTCCACCTCCGACGAACTCCTCGCCCAGCTGGCCCGGGGCGCGGTCACACCGAAGCCCGGTGTCAGTTCCTTCGGCCGGGACACAGCGGCCTTCAGGGACGGCAGCCGCGAATCGGTGGACGCCGTGGTGTACGCCACGGGCTACGGGATCTCCTTCCCCTTCCTGGAACCCTCCGTGTTCGCCACCTCGGACGGCCGCACGGAGCTGTATCTGCGCACGGTCCCGCCCCGCATCCCCGGGCTCTACTTCATGGGGCTCGCGCAGCCCTCCGGCGCGGCGTTCCCGCTGCTCGAACCGCAGGCGGAATGGATCGCCGAGCTGATCGAGGGCGCGGTCGCGCTGCCGTCGCCGACGGACATGTCACGGGCGATCGCGCGCGAGTGGCGCCGCCATCGCAAGACGTACGTGTCCACCTACCGCCACGGGATCGAAATTGACTTCCGCTCCTACCGAAGAGCCCTCCGCCGGGAACGCCGAGCAGGCAGACGCCGGGCACGCGGCGCCGTCCCGGCCCTGCCCGCCGTGGCCGGCCCCGCCCCGGCGGCCGACGCCTTGTGATCCGCTCAGCCAGGTGTTCCACCGGATGTCCGGCACGCACCAGTTGGCGGTGGGGTGGGCGGTGCGCTTCCGTGGGGAGCCGCCCTCACCGGACGCCCTGCGTCGGCACGTACGGGCCGGACTCACGGACCTTCCGACGCTGACCCACCGTGTCGAGGAGGGGCTGGGGCCTCTTCCCTGCTTCGTGCCCGTCCCGGACCTCGACCTGCGTCACCACGTACACGATCTGCTCATGACGGATCCCCGGGAGCAGTGGCAGGACTGTCTCCAGGACGTACTGATGCGGCCGCTGCCGGCCGCACCCCGCCCGCCCTGGGACCTCTGGCTGATCCACGGGTACGCCGGTACCACCGGCCTGCCCGAGTACGTGCTGGTGTTCCGCATCCACCACGCTCTGGAAGACGGCGCGGGGCACCACTACGTGCTGCGGACGCTGTTCACCCCGCGCGTCGCACCGCAGAGGTCGCCCGGCGTCCAGGACACACCTCCGCCCGCCGACAGCGGGGGGCGGGTCTCCTCCCGTGCCGTGCTGGGCATCATGGGCGACGTCGCCCGGAGCCTGCGGGGCAGCGGCACCTGGTCCATGTTGCGCCGACCGCCGACGGGGAAGCTCTCCACGGCCGTCGGGACGGTGCAGACCCGGCGGCTGCTCGCTGTCTCCCGGGCCCTAGGCACCGACGTCAGCGCGGTCTTCCTGACCTCGCTGTCCGGGGCGATGCGGGCTGTCGCCCTGGCCGAGGGAGAGCGTCCGGCTCCTCTCACACTCCTCTGGCCCCTGTCGGTCCGGACCGGTGGCGAACGGGGCGCGGTGGGCAACTTCCTCACGATGGTGCGTCTCCGGCTGCCCTGTGAGGAGCCCCTTCCTCTGCACCGTCTCGCCTCTCTCTCACGTCAGTTGGAGCCCGGGCACGTCGAGCGGAGGATGCACACCTCCCGTGCTCTCATGCGGCGTGCGCCGCGTCCGGTGAGCCTCGGCACGCTGCGGCTGCTCACGCGTCCGCGCCACGCCTCCCTCACCGGCACCTACTTCCCCGCGGCCGTGCCACAACCGGTCCTCGGTGAGGCACGGTTGGACGGCGCGCTGGGGCTGGGCGCTCCCCTGCCCGGTCAGCTCTGCCATCTGACGCTGCTCAGGTACCGGGCCGAGTGCACGCTCTCCGTCGTCCACGACACGGCCTTCGCCCGCGGCGCGAACCTCCCGGGGCTGTGGCTGACGGCCCTGGCAGAACTCGAAGCGGTGGTCTGAGAGCAGGCTCTGACACAGGCGGCTCGGCCCGGGGCCGCACCCGAGCGATCGGTACGGCCCCGGGCGCCTCCGCGTTCACAACCGGCGCGGAGGTTCCCTCGCCGCCGCGCTCACACCGGCGCGTACGTTCTCTCTCGCCGCCGCGCTCACACCGGCGCGGAAGTTTCCTCGCCGCCGCGCTCGCGCTCACACCGGCGCGGAAGTTCCCTCCAGTTCCCCCACGGCCTGCTCCCACAGTTCCGGAAGCAGTTCCCCGAGCGGAAGGGCGCGGTCAGCCACGAAGGACGACTCGGTCCAGTCACCGAAGAACGACAGGCCCACTCCGAAGAGGTGCCCGGGCACGAGCAGGGGGAGCAGGGCGACGCCCGTCACCCGGCCGTCCCCCAGGCTTCCCTGGTCGGCGACCGGCATGGACGTGGCCATGACGTCGGTGACGCGCGGGGAGAGCATCCTTCGCAGGTACCACTCGGTCGGGCGGTCCGGCATGTAGTGGACCAGGTCCTGGATGGCCTGCCGCCACGCCTCGCCCCGCAGCCTCCGGGTCGTGGCCATGACGTGCTCCAGCCGCCGCAGGGGCGCGTCGCCGTCCCGGGATCCGGTCCCGCGTTCCGGGGCGGTCCGCACGGGCAGCTCCAGCGGCAGGGCGAAACAACGGTTGCCCCAGGTCTGTTCCTCGTCCGGGCGGCGTGCGTCAACGGGCAGCAGCGCCGTCACCCGGGGAAGCGGTACGCCGGACCGGGCCGACCAGGCCGACAACGCCCCGGCGAGCGCGGCCAGATGGACGTCGTGGGCCGATCCGCCATGTGCCGCAGCGATCCGGCGGAGGGTGTCCGCAGGTACCCGGCCCCGCCACAGCCGCCGCTCTCCCGTGGGGACGAAGGGGACGGCCGGACGGTGGCCGCGAACGGCGAGGGAGCCGGCCAGGAACATCGTGGTCAGCCCGACTGCCGTGCCCACCCGTCGGGGCAGACCGGCCAGGCGGCGCTGCCTCGGCACCGGGCGGGCCGAGGGCTCCCCCTCGCCCAGCATGGCCCGGAAGGTCATCGCGGCGGCCGATCCGTCCTGGCAGGCGTGGTGGAAGCGGTAGCACACGGCGTACTCGTCCGGCGCAGAGCCGTGGACCAGCCAGACCCCCCAGTAGGTGCCGGGCGCGAACGGCGCGTCGAGCGCGGTGTGCAGAGCGGCGTCCCACCCTGCGGGGCCTTCTGCGACCACCTCGTGGACGTGCCGGTCGACGGTGAAATCCGCGTCCGGCCGCCACCGGGGGCGCCGTGAACCGCCCTCGACCCGGCTCGTGAGCAGGGGCAGTCGGCCCAGGCGTGAGCCCACGTACGCGCGGAAGTCCGCCAGGCTCGGGGGCGGACCGCTCAGGTACGCGACACCGCCGGCGTCCCAGCGGAGGTCGGGGTGGCGGCGCTCCATGCTGAGGAACGCGCGATCGACCGAGTGGGCGGGGTGGCTGGGGAAGGGAACGGACCGGGCTGACGGGTCGGACACGGGCATCAGGGGGCTCCAGTTCGTACCAAGGGACGGGCAGGCGGGGCGCGGCCGGGCGTTCGGCCACCCCGACCGACCGGGACGGACCACCGACCAGGACGGACCACCGATCAGAAGGGCCGCCGACGAGGACGCGTCCGCAGCGACGCCGAACGCGTCACCTCGGCCTGAATAAGTACGGTTTATATCCGGCCGCGGTGAACGGCCGTACCCGCCCGCGGTCCCCGACGTACGCGCTCCCCTCCCGCCCTGCCGGGCTCGATGCCCGGCAGGGCCCGCCGGCAGGGACGCGGAGCCGCCCGGGACCGTCTCCCGGCCACCACGCGCGAGATCACCCGAAAGGGGGAAGGTCCTCCGGGCGGCCCGCTCGGCCCCGACTGCGTCCGTCGCGTCCGTACGGCCGGGCGCCCCCGCTCACGGCGGGATTTCCGACGAGCCGTCCAGGACACACACGGACCGTGGCGTGGGTACTTCCTTCGGGTGAGCCGGTGGGATCGGGGGCTCCATCACCGTCCGCCGTCTGCCACTGTGTGCCGTGCGCCCGTGGTCATCAAGCCCGGGAGAGGGCCTGAGCAGCCCCGGCGGGGCCGGAGGAACCGGGGGGACCGGCGGACGCCCGTCGCACCGGGTCGGCCGGACGGGTCAGGCCGCGCACGCCGCGACCGCCGGTGTCATGCCGCGCCGTGGGACGGCCGGATACATCCCGCCTCCCCCGCCGCCGCAACGGCCCCGGCGCTCACCGCCCTCGCACGCGGTTGTGGTCCTGTCCCTTTCGGAAGCCCTTGGAGCCAAGGTCATGCACGTCGCCCTCACCGGCGCCACCGGATTCCTCGGACTGCGCCTGCTGCGCTGTCTGCTCGACACGCACCGGTCGGTGACGGTCCTGGTCCACGCGGGGTCGGGTGACGCGCTGCGCCGCATCACCCGGTTCTTCGCCCTGACCGGCGTGCCCGAGCCGTTCGTCGCCGAACTCCCTGGCCGGCTGCGGGTGGTGGAGACCGAGTTGGAGCAACCCGGGCTGGGGCTGTCCAGGCGCGCGTTCCAGGAGTTGGCCGACGGTCTCGGCGCGATCTGGCACAGCGCGGGCAGCATCAACCTTGAGGGAGACCTCCCCGAGCTGCGCCGCACCAACGTCGAAGGAACCCGGCATGTGCTGGAGTTGGCCGCTGCCGGACGCGAGAGACCCGTGGTCCACCACGTGAGTACCGCCTTCGTCGCCGGGAGCCGGCGTGAGGGGGTGGCGTACGAGGACGAGCTGGACGACGCGTACGGCTTCGAGAACGCCTACGAACGCTCCAAGTACGAGGCGGAGGTGCTGATCCACGCGTGGTCGCGGGAACACCGCCGCCCGGTCGTGGTGCTGCGGCCGAGCATCCTCGTCACGGACCTGCCGCCGCACCCGGAACTGCCCTCGCATCCGCTTCAGGTCGTCGAGCGGATCCTGCGCGACGCGCGACGCACCGCCGGCCCCGGTAGCCCGGGCCACGACGGCGACGGACCCGGCGACCCCCACGACGCCGACCGGGGCGGCCGTCCCCGCGTCCGGTTGGTGGGTCATCCGCACGGCCGGCTGAACCTGATGCAGGTGGAGCACGCGGCCGGGGTCATGGTGCGGCTGGCCGACCGGACGCCGTCGGGCGGAGTCGACACGTACCACGTCGTCCACGACCGCGACGTGTCCGTGCCGACGATCGCGACCCTGCTGGAACGGCTGGCCGAGTTGTCGATCGACCTGGTCGCCACGGAGCCGGACGACCCGTCGGCGATGGAGGCGCTGGTGGCCTTCTACCCGGGTCTGACGGCCTACCTGACCCACCGACGGCGCTTCGACGACACCCGGGTCCGGGCCCTGTTCGGGTCGTCGGCGGCCTCCGACCGGGTGGACCTCGACTACCTGTGGTCCGGCCTGGTCCCGAGGGACCGGATTCCCGCCGGGCCGTCGCCCACCGCCTCCTTCCCGTCCGCCCGGTACGCCTGATCCGCACACCTCCTCTCCCGCTGGAGCCCCTCCGTGTCCGTCCTCTCCGCTCCCGCCGCCTCCGCCGCCTCCCCGCCGGTCTTCTCCCCCGAGGAGATCGCCGCCCGGGCCCGGCGGATCCGGGAACCCGTACACATCGTCACCGGGCCGAGCGGCCGTGAACTGGGGCTCGCGGCCGGTCCCGTACCCGACGGCCCGGTGCTCGGGACGCTGCCGCCGCTGTACCCCGAGTGGCTCGGCGGGCGCGTCTTCTGCGAGGCGCACGGCGTCCGTTTCCCTTATGTGGCGGGCGAGATGGCGAACGGCATCGCGACCACCCGGATGGTGTCCGCGATGGCCCGGGCGGAGATGATCGGGTTCTTCGGCGCCGGTGGCCTGGCGTATGCCGAAGTGGAGCGGGCCGTGCACGCACTGTCCGGGGAACTGCGGTCCCGTTCGAACTGGGGCGTGAACCTCATCCATTCACCGGCCGAACCCGCGCTGGAGTTCCGCGTCGCCGAGCTGCTGCTGCGCTGCGGTGTGCCCCGGATCTCGGCATCGGCGTTCATGGAGCTCACCCCCGCCGTGGTGCTGTGCTCGGCCCGGGGGCTGCGCCGCGGCGCCGACGGCGCAGTCGTGCGGCGCACACGGATGCTCGCCAAGGTCTCCCGGCCCGAGGTGGCCGGAAGGTTCCTCTCGCCCGCCCCGCCCGCGCTGCTGGACCGGCTCGTCGCCCAGGGGAAGCTGACCCCGCAGGAGGCCGGCCTGGCGGCCCTGGTGCCGGTGGCCGAGGACATCACCGTGGAGGCCGACAGCGGAGGCCACACCGACAACCGGCCGTTGTCGGCCCTGCTGCCGAGGATCGCCCTGCTGCGCGACGCGCTGTGCCGGCGGTTCGGCTACGACCGACCGGTCAGGATCGGCGCGGCCGGCGGGCTGGGCACACCGGCCGCGGTGGCCGCCGCCTTCGCTCTCGGCGCGTCCTACGTGGTCGTCGGATCGGTGAACCAGACGGCCACCGAGGCGGGCCTGTCCGAAGAGGCCAAGGCGATGCTCTGCGAGGCGGATGTCGCCGATGTGGCCATGGCACCGGCGGCGGACATGTTCGAGCTGGGTGTCACGCTGCAAGTACTGTCCCGGGGCACGATGTTCGCCCAGCGGGCCGGCAGGCTCCACGCGGCCTACCGGGCGCACGATTCGCTGGAGGAGATCCCGCCCACGGTGCGCGCCGCGATCGAACGGGACGTGCTGCGCGCCTCGTTCGACGAGGTCTGGCAGCACACGCGCGCGTTCTGGGAGAAGCGCGATCCCGCGGAGATCACGCGTGCGGAGGCCGATCCGAAGCACCGTATGGCGCTGGTCTTCCGCTGGTACCTGGGCAGTTCCAGTCGGTGGGCGATCACCGGCGAGACGGCCCGACGTACCGACTACCAGATCTGGTGCGGGCCGGCGACGGGCGCGTTCAACCGCTGGGTTGCGGGCACCTTCCTGGCCGAACCGGCGAACCGGTCCGTGGTGCAGATCGCGCTCAACCTGCTCGAAGGCGCTGCGGTACTCACCCGCGCCCATCAACTGCGCACCTACGGAGTCCCGTTGCCGTCCGAGGCATTCGCCTACACCCCGCGCGGGCTGGCATGAGCGGCCCCGGCGCCCCGGAGGCGTCAGCGGCAGTCGTCCGGCCCCGAGGAGACAGCGTGTCCGCCCGCACCCGTGGGCAGGTGCCCATCGCCGTGGTCGGTGTCGGCGCCCTGGTGCCCGGCGCGACGGACGCGGCCGGCTACTGGCGGATCCTGACCGGCGGCCGTGACCTGATCACTGAAGTGCCCGCCTCCCGCTGGCTGGTGGCGGACCACTACGACCCCGACCCGGCCGCCCCCGACAAGACGTACGCCCGCCGTGGCGCCTTCCTGCCGGAGGTGGACTTCGACCCGTTGGCCTACGGTGTGCCGCCCGCCAGCCTGTCGGCGACGGACACCTCCCAACTGCTCGCCCTGATGGTCGCCGACCAGGTACTGGCCGACGCCGGCGGCCTGTCGGGCATGGACCGCGACCGGGTCGGCGTCGTCCTCGGCGCGGCCTCCCTGGAACTGCTCCCGCACATGTACGGGCGTGCCCATCGCCCGGTGTGGCTGAAGGCGCTGCGGGAGAGCGGTATCGCCGAGGCCGAGGCGCAGGCCGTGTGCGACCGCATCTCGGCGCACTTCAGCCCGTGGCAGGAGTCGACCTTCCCCGGCCTGCTCGGCAATGTCGTCGCGGGCCGGATCGCCAACCGGTTCGATCTGCACGGCACCAACCACACCACCGACGCCGCCTGTGCCAGCTCCCTGGCGGCGCTGTCCACGGCGGTCGGTGAGCTGGCGCTCGGGCGGACCGACCTGGTGATCAGCGGCGGTGTGGACACCGGGAACGACATCGGCATGTTCCTGTGCTTCTCCAAGACGCCCGCGCTCTCCCGCACCGGTGACTGCCGTCCGTTCTCGGATGCGGCGGACGGCACCATGCTCGGCGAAGCGGTCGTCATGTACGCACTGAAGCGGCTGTCCGACGCGGAGCGGGACGGCGACCGGATCCACGCCGTGATCCGGGGCATCGGCACCTCGTCCGACGGCAGGGCCACGGCGATCTACGCGCCGCTTCCCGACGGTCAGGCACGGGCACTGCGACGCGCCTACGAGGAGGCGGGCTACGGTCCGCAGACCGTGGAGCTGGTCGAGGCCCACGGGACCGGCACGAAGGCCGGGGACACCGCCGAACTGACGGCGCTGCGCCAGGTGTTCGAAGCATCAGGGCGTACGGACGGGCAATGGTGCGCGATCGGCTCGGTCAAGTCGCAGATCGGACACACCAAGTGCGCGGCGGGCGCGGCGGGGCTGCTCAAGGCGGTCATGGCCCTGCACCACAAGGTGCTGCCACCGACCATCAAGGTCGACCGGGCGATGCCGGCCGCCGCCGCCCCGGACGGCCCGTTCTACGTCAACACCGAGACCAGGCCGTGGGTGCGGTCCGCCGGTCATCCGCGCCGGGCGTCGGTGTCGAGCTTCGGCTTCGGGGGCAGCAACTTCCACGTCACGCTGGAGGAGTACGTGCCCTCGGGCACCGCGGCCCGGGTGCCGCCGCGCCATCGCTCCGCGCCGAGCGAACTCGTCCTGTTCAGCGGCGCGTCGCCGTCCGGCCTGGTGCCGCCGGAAACGCACGGCGACCGTCCGCTGGCGGCGCTCGCCCGGGAGAGCCACAGCGCGTTCTCGCCCACCGATCCGGTCCGGCTGGCCGTCGTCGCCACGGACACCGACGACCTGAGGGAGAAGTACGCGCAGGCGCTCACGCTGATCCGGCAGCGGCCCGGCTCGGCGTTCTCGACACCGAACGGTGTCCGGTACGCCTTCGGGGATCCCGCGCCCGGCCGTCTCGCGTTCCTGTTTCCGGGGCAGGGATCCCAGTACGTCGGGATGGGCGCCGGCCTCGCGATGCTGTCACCGGCCGCCCAGGCCGTGTGGGACCGGCTGGGCGGTACCGGATTCGACGGGCGGCCCCTGCACCGGGTGGTGTTCCCGCCGCCCGCCTTCGCCGACGAGGAACGCGCGGCCCGGTCCGCGCTCCTGGCCGCCACCGAGTGGGCGCAGCCCGCGCTCGCGGTGCACGCGCTCGCCCTGCTGGCCGTCCTGCGGGATCTGGGGCTGCGCCCGGACTGCGTGGCGGGCCACAGTTTCGGTGAGCTGGTGGCGCTGCACTGCGCGGGTGCCCTGGACGCCGGTGCGCTGGTCGGTCTGGCCCGCAGGCGCGGTGAGCTGATGCGGGACGCGGCCGGCGTACCGGGCGCGATGCTGGCCGTGGCGGCGGACCGCGAACACGTGGGGGCGGTGCTGGCCGGTGACGATTTCGGCGACATCTGGCCGGCCAACCTCAACTCCCCGCGTCAGGTGGTGCTTTCGGGTACGAGGAAGGCTGTCGCGCGCGCGGAGAAGGCGTTCGCGGCCGAGGGTGTCGGCACGCGCCGGCTGACCACCTCGACCGCTTTCCACAGCCCGCTGGTCGCCCCGGCCGGTGAGCCGCTCGCCGCGTTCCTGCGCACGGTCCCGCTCACGAAGCCCCACATCGAGGTGTACGGCAACGCGGACGCGGAACCGTACCCGTCGTCGCCCGACGCCGTACGCCGCCGGATCGCCGACCACCTGGCCTCACCCGTGCTCTTCCAGGACCAGATCGAGGCGATGTACGCGGCAGGGGTGCGGACCTTCGTCGAGGTCGGCGCGGGCACCACGCTGACCGGCCTGGTCGGGCAGATCCTGGGTGACCGCGAGCACGCGGCCGTGCCCCTGGACCGGGCGGACCGGTCCGCGGTCAGCACCCTGCACACCGCGCTCGGTGAACTCGCCGTACGCGGTATTCCTCTCGACTTCGATCCCCTCTGGGCGCCGTACGCCTCGCCCGGAACCTCAGTGAAGGAGCGCAAGCCCCGGATGACCGTGAAGATCAGCGGAGCCAACTACGGTCGGCTCCACCCGCCGCGCACCGAAGCCGCCGCACCGCAGCCGCCCGCGCCGGAACACGGGCCGGAACTCCACCCGCATCCCGCTCCCTCGTCCGACATCCTGGCGGTTCCCCTGTCCGCGTACGCACCCGCTCCCGCGCGCACTCCGGAGCCGTCGGCCTACGGGACGGCACCCGCCCAGGAACCGGAGCCCGCGTACGGAGCCGAGCCGTCGCACGACCCCGTGCCCGCGTACGAGGGCGAGCCCGCGCACGACCCCGTGCCCGCGTACGGGGCCGAGCCCGATGCCGCCGTCGGCCCCGGGTGGTACGCCGCGGTGGAGAGCGTCCAGCGGCAGACGGCACAGGCCCACGCGGCCTGCCAACGCATGCTGACCGACAGTCATATGGCCTTTCTGCGGATGACCGAGACCACCCTGGCCGCGATGCTCGGGGCACAGGGCGTCGGCGCCGTGCTCGACGCGCCGGCTCCCCCGGTACCGCTGCCTCTCCCCCGCCCTTCGGCACCCCGGCGGACCCCGGAGCCCGCGACACCGCCCCCGGCAGCGGTCGACGTCCCCGGAGTTGTGCCCGCCTTCATGCCCACCGCGCCCTCTCTCGTACCCGCCGGGCCCGCCTTCGCACCCGCCGGGCCCGGCGAGGCACCGTCGCCCGCACCGGTCGCCGCCGAGGAACGGGCCCCGGCCGCCGTCCCGGTGGCCACCTCGACACCGGCCGCCGATGCCGCGCCGCTGTCGGCGCCGGAACTGGAGGAACTACTGCTCTCGGTGGTGGCCCGGCTCACCGGTTACCCGACAGAGATGCTCAACGTGGACATGGAGTTGGAGGCGGATCTGGGAGTCGACTCGATCAAGCGCGTCGAGATCCTGTCGGCCGTACGCCGGAAGGTGGGCGACGTGGCGACGGGAGACATCGGACAGCTCGGCAGGCTCCGCACGCTGCGCGAGATCGTCGAGGCGCTCACCGCGGCCGGCCGGCCGCCGGGGGCCCCTGAGCCGGACTCCCCGGCTGCGACCGGACCCCCCGCCGTCCCGGAGATCCCCGCCGTCCCGGAGATCCCCGCCCTGCGCACCGGGTCCGGGCAGAGCACGGCACTGACGAGACTGGCACCGCGCGCGGTGGAGTCACCGGCCTCCGGCCTGGCGACGGCAGGGCTCCTGGACGGGCCGCTCGTAGTGGCGGGCGGGGGCGCCGACGACGACGCGATCACCGCCCTTGTCGCGCGGAAGTTGACGGAGCACGGCGTGGACGCCACCACCGTGGCCGAGGTGCCCGAGGACGCACACGGAGTCGTGCACCTCGGCGGGCTGACCGGGGACGGCACGCCGGACCGTGCGCGGGAGGTCCACCGGTCGGTGTTCCGCGCGGCGCGCGCGGTGGCGGCGCAGGCCGCCGAACGCGGCGGACTGTTCGTGACCGTGCAGGACACCGGAGGCGACTTCGGGCTCGGCGGGCACGCACCCGACCGCGCGTGGCTGGGCGGCGTCGCAGGTCTGACCAGGACCGTGGCGAAGGAGTGGCCGGGTGTCTCGGTCAAGGCCGTCGACTGCGAGCGGGGCGGCCGGAGCGACGAGGAGGTCGCCGAGGCGATCGTGCGGGAACTGCTGGAAGGCGGCCCGGCTTTGGAGGCAGGTCTCCGCGCGGACGGCACCCGCACCACCCTGCGGACGGTTCCCGCGCCGGTGGTGCCCGGCAGCACCCGGCGGATCACCTCGGAGTCGGTGATCGTGGCCACCGGAGGGGCCCGCGGGGTGACCTCCGCCGCGCTGCTGGACCTGGCCAGGACCCACCGTCCGCGGATCGCGCTGCTCGGCAGGACGGCACCGGCCGCCGAGCCCGCAGGGCTCGCGTCGGCCGCCGACGAACCGGCGCTCACCCGTCTGCTCGCCGAGCGTGCGACCGGGGGCGCGGAGAGCCCCTCGCCCGCCCGGATCGCGGCGCGGGCCCGGGAGATCCTGGCCGCGCGCGAGGTGCGGGCCACGCTGGCGGCGCTGGAGGCGGCGGGATCCCCCGTCCGGTACATCCAGGTGGACGTCCGCGACGGCGACGCCGTCGCCGCCGCACTGCACGACGTACGTGACGCGTGGGGGCCGGTCACCGGCATCGTGCACGGTGCGGGAGTACTGGCCGACAAGCGGATCGCCGACAAGACCGACGAGCAGGTCGAGCTGGTGATGTCCACCAAGGTGGACGGCCTGCGCGCGCTGCTGGCCGCGACGGCGGACGATCCGCTGGACGTGATCTGCCTGTTCTCCTCGGTGGCCGCCGTGTTCGGCAACACGGGGCAGAGCGACTACGCCATGGCCAACGAGATCCTGGGTCAGGTCGCGTCGGCGGAACAGGCCCGCCGCCCCGGCTGCCTGGTGCGGTGCGTCGCCTGGGGGCCGTGGCGCGGCGGCATGGTCACGCCCGCTCTGGCCGGGCACTTCGGCCGGTCCGGGGTTCCGCTGATTCCCCTGGAGCAGGGGGCAGCCGCTTTCACGGCCGAGTTGGACGGCACGGCCGGTGAGGCCCGCGTCGTGCTGGTGGCCGGGGACGATCCGGCGGCCCTGTCCCCGGCCGGCGATCCGCGTCCGGCGCAGTTGCTGGTCCGGGCGGACAACCTGCCGCAGCTGGCCGACCACGCGCTCGCCGGGGTTCCCGTGCTGCCCGTGGCGATGGTCCTGAACTGGTTCGCGGGGGCGGCCACCGCCTGGCTGCCGACTGCCGGCCCACTCGTCCTGCGCGACCTGCGCGTGTACCAGAAGTGCGCCCTGCCCGAACTGGCCGGCACAGGCCACCGGCTCACCGTGCACGGCAGCCGGGGCGCGGCCGGTTCGTCGACGGGGCTGGAGGCGGAACTGCGCGGGGAAAGCGGCGTGGCGCACTTCCGGGCCGTGCTGGACACCGGGGCCGAAGAGCCGGATCCGGCCACGTGGGGCAGCCCGGACGGCCTCAAGCCGCTGGACCGTACCGAGTTGTACGACGGCGAAAGCCTCTTCCACGGCCCCCGCTTCCACTCCGTCCGCTCGCTGCACGGTGTTTCGGAACACGGGGCCGAGGCGATCGTCGCGGGCGTGCGCGTCCTGGAATGGTCCGGTGAGCGCTGGCCGCTCGACCCGGCCGCCGTGGACGGCGCGCTCCAACTCGCCCTGGTCTGGGCGCAGGAGGTACTCGATGCGGCGACGCTGCCGATGGCCGTCGCGGAGTGCAGGGTGTACCGGCGCGGCCCGGTGGACGACACGGTGCGGTGTGTGCTGCGAGGCCGGAAGGTTCACAGCACGGGGGCGCGCTGCGATGCGGCGCTGATCGACGCCGATGGGGCCGTGCGTCTGGAACTGCTCGGCGTGGAACTCGTCCGCCGCCCCTCCTGAGAGCCCCGCCCTCTCCTGAGAGCCCAGGCCCCCTCCTGAGGGCCCCGCCTCCTCCGAACCAGCCCTGCCCTGCCGTGAAGTGAGACCTGCATGGAATTCGAACCGATCGCCGTCGTCGGCCGGGGCTGCGTGCTGCCCGACGCGCTCGATCCGGACACGTTCTGGGACAACATCGCCGCGGGCCGCACCAGCCTGTCGGCCGTCCCGGAGGGCCGGTGGCGGCTGCCGCGCCACTGGGCCGTCGGCTCGGTGGACGACCACCTCGACCGGACCTGGACCGATGTCGGCGGGTACGTACGGGGGTTCGCGTCCGTCTTCGACCCCACCGGTTTCCGCATCGCCCCGGAGCGGATCCTGTCGCTGGACCCGCTCTTCCACTGGGTCATGTACGGCATCCGGCAGGCACTCACGGAGGCGGGCCGCGAAGGCCCTCTGCCGCGCGCGGGGCTGGTGCTGGGAAACCTGTCCTATCCCACGCCCGCGGGGGCGGCCTTCGCCGAGCACGTCTGGCTGTCCGCCCAGCGGCCCCCGCTCCGTGACGCCTTGCTGACGGGAGAGCGCCGCCAACGGCCCGACGCCCGGAACCGCTTCTCGTCCGGGCTGCCCGCCCGGCTCGCGGCCCGAGCCCTCGGGCTGGGCGCGGGCGCGTGGTCCCTCGACGCCGCCTGCGCGTCGTCGCTGTATGCCGTCAAGCTGGCGTGCGACCGGCTGCACGACGGCACGGCGGACCTGATGGTGGCCGGTGCGGTCAGCCGGGCGGACCCCCTCTATCTGCACGTCGGCTTCTGCGGGCTGTCCGCGACGAGCCGCACGGGGCGCAGCCGGCCCTTCCACCGGGACGCGGACGGGCTGGTGCACGGCGAGGGCGCCGGGTTCGTCGCCCTGATGCGGCTGTCCGAGGCCCGCAGCGCCCATCTGCCCGTACTCGGTGTGATCCGCGGTGTCGGGCTGTCCAACGACGGGCGCGGCGCCGGGCTGATCAGCCCGGCCGAGGAGGGACAGGTCCGTGCCATGCGCCTGGCGTACGACGCGGCGGGCATCGCGCCCGGGACCGTGTCACTCGTCGAGTGCCATGCGACGGGGACGCCGGTCGGGGACGCGGTGGAGGCGCGCGGCATGGCCCGGGTCTTCGGGACCGGTGACGACGTGCCCATCGGTTCGGTGAAGTCGAATGTCGGGCACCTGCTGGCCTCGGCGGGCGTGGCCGGGCTGCTGAAGGTGCTCGGCGCGCTGCGTGCGGGGATCCGTCCGGCGACGCTCGGTGCGGAACGGCCGCTGGAGGCGCTGGCGGGCACGCCGTTGCGGGTGCTGACCGCGCCGGAACCGTGGTCCGGGCCGCGCCGGGCGGCAGTGAGCGCCTTCGGGTTCGGCGGGACCAACGCCCATCTGGTGGTGGACCTTCCGGACGGCGACCCGGTGTCCGCCGGACCGCGGCCGATCCGCCCGGCCGCCGCCGTGCCCGCCCCGGCCCGGGTGCGGGAATCGCCGGGCGGCCGTACACCGGTGGCGATCGTCGCCCTCGGCGCCCGAGTCGGCGACGGAACCTGTACGGAGGACTTCCGGCGGGCGGTGCTGGGCGGTGAGCGGCGCGGCCCCGCCTCCGGGATCTCAGTGGAATTGAAGGACCTGTGCTTCCCGCCACTGGCCCTGGAGCGAACGGTGCGCCATCAGCTCCTGGTCCTGGAGGCCGCCCGGGAGGCCGTCCGGTCGGTGTCCTTGCCCCGGGAGCGGACCATGGTGGTCATCGGCATGGGAGTGGATCCCGAGGTGGCCCGGGCGGGCGCCCGCTGGAGGGTTCCCCACTGGCTGGAGCAGGCCGGGCTTGCCACCACACCCGGGTCGGTGGACCTCGCCCGGGACGCGTTCCTGCCGCCCGTGACCGCGGAGGGGGTGGTGGGCACCATGCCGAACCTGGTGGCGAACCGGATCAGTACCCAACTCGACCTGGCGGGACCGGGTTTCGCGGTCTCGGCGGAGGAGGCGTCCGGGCTGGTGGCGCTGGAACTCGCGGCCCGGTCCGTCCGGTCGGGGGAGGTCGACGCCGCGCTCGTCGGTGCCACCGACCTGTCCTGCGAGGCGGTGCATCGGGCCGCCCAGCGGGACCTCGGCCGCGCGGACGAACCGGGGGACGCCGCCGTCGTCCTGGTCCTCAAGTCCTTGGACACCGCGCGCAGGGACGGCGACACCGTCGTCGCCCTGCTCGACGAGGATGCCACCGGCGCACCCGACATGGTCATCGGGGACGGCCCCGACGCGGTGTTCGACCCGGCGTCGGCCTTCGGGCGCGCCCACGCCGCGTACGGGCTGGTCTCCGTCGCGGTCGCGGCGCTCTCGCTCCAGCACCGCGCGGTGCCGCGTCCGGGCGGTCCTGCGGATACGGCGGCTGTCGGGCACACCGCGCAGGCCGCGGTGACACCGTTGGAAGGGCCCACCGCGCGTGTCCGGCTGCGCGCGGGGGACGCCCGGCCGTGGCTGCGGGGCCCGGCTCCGCGGCTGCACGTCTTTTCCGGGCCCGGCCGCCGGGAGGTGCTGGCCGCGCTGGAGTCCGGTGCGGAGTCCGACGCCGGACCGGCCCGGCTGGTACTCGTGGCCGACGACGACGCGTTGCCGGGCCGGAAGGAGGCCGCCCGCCGCTGGCTGGCCGAGGGCGGAGCCCGTCCGGCCGATGTGCTGTACCGGGACAGGCCGGTCACGGGGCAGACGGCGTTCGTGTACACCAACGGCTCGGCCGCGTACCCGGGTATGGGTCACGAGCTGATGCTCGCGCTGCCGTCGCTCGGCGAGGCCGTCCGTGCCCGGCACGGGGTGATCGGTGCACGACCGCGGTCCGGGGCGGAGCGCGGAGTGCTCGACCAGATCTGGGGTGCCGCCGAACTCGCCGTCCACCACACCGTGTTCACGCGCGAGGTGCTCGGGCTCCGGCCGGAGGCCGCTCTCGGGTACTCCTCGGGCGAGTCGGCCGCTCTGGTGGCGCTGGGTGCCTGGCCGGACGCCGCGGGGCTGTACGACGCCACCCGGGACAGCGGTCTGTTCACGACCGGGCTCACCGGTGAACTCCGGGCGGTCCGACGCCACTGGGAGCGTCTGGGCGTCCGGGGCCGTCGCTGGTCGAGCCATCTGGTCAGTGCGCCCCTGGAAGCGGTCCGTGCCGAGCTCGCCGCCGAGGTCGCGGTCCATCTGATGGCGGTGAACGCCCCCGGAGTCTGCGTGATCGGCGGTGAGTCCCGCGCGTGCGCGGCCGTCGTGGCCAGGATCGGCGCCGACCGCACGATCGAGCTCGACTACGACATGGCCGCCCACGCACCGGAGTTGGCGGAGATCCGAGAGGTATGGCGTGCCGTCCACCGTCGTCCGACCGTCGATGTGCCCGGTGTGCGGTTCTACAGCGGGGCCACCGGGCAGTCGTACCGGCCGACGGCCGAGCGGGCCGCCGAGGCGCTCACCGCGCAGGGACTGAACACGATCGACTTCGCGGCCACGGTCGAGCAGGCGTGGGCCGACGGTGTCCGGGTCTTCGTGGAGCACGGGCCGCGCAAGCTGTGCACCGGCTGGATCAAGCGGGTACTCGGCGACCGGGAGCATGTGGCCGTCGCACTCGATGCCCCGGGCGACACCGGGCTGCGGCAGCCCTGCCTGGCGGTGGCCGAACTCGTCGTCGCGGGTGTGCCGGTGGACGCCGACGCGTTGTTCGCCCGGCTCGCGGAAGCCGCCACGGAGATGCCGCGTCCCGGGCCCACCGTCACCGTGCCCGTACTCGCGCCTCCGTGTCTGCCGCCGCTGGAGCCGGCCCTGGTGACGCTGCCCCGGGCCCCCGAGCTGGCACCGGTACCCGACCGGGAGGCCGGCCGGTCCGACGCACCGGGCGGCGCTGCCGTGCCCAGCTCCGACACCGCGGAGCCGCGCCCGCTGCCGGACGTCCGGCCGGCAGGCTCGGACGGGCGCGATCCGCGGACGTCGGGCGTCCGCGCCGCAGTCGTCCGGCAGAGCCTGCGGGTCGCCGCGCTCCACCAGGAGATCGTCGCCGGGCACACCGAGGCCCATCAGCGGTTCCTGCAGATGTCCGCTCTCGCCGTCACCGCGCTGCGGAGCACCGCGCCCGTTCCCGTACGGCCGCCGGGCCCCCCTGCCCCGCGTCCGGCCGCCGGGCCGCCGCCGGTCCCCGTACGGCCCACGCTCCGCTCGGCGTTCCTGCCCGCTCCCCCGCCGGAAGCGGCACCCGCACCACCCCCGAGGCCGGGGCCGAAGTTCGACCGCGCCCAGTTGGAGCACCTCGCCTCCCGGGAGATCTCCACGCTGTTCGGCCCGCGGTTCGCCGAGCAGGACGCGTACGCGGTGCAGACGCGGATGCCCGCGCCGCCGATGCTGTTCGCGGACCGGGTCACCGGTATCGACGCCGTGCCGGCGGCGCTCGCCGCGCCCGGCCCGGTGCGCACCGACGGGACGATCTGGACGGAGACCGATGTCCGGCCCGACAGCTGGTTCCTGGACTCCACCGGACGTATCCCGGCCGGGCTGCTGATCGAGGCGGGTCAGGCGGATCTGCTCCTGCTCAGCTGGCTGGGCGTGGACCTCCTCAACCGGGGGGAGCGCGCCTACCGGCTGCTGGGCTGCGAGGTGACGTACCACGGCAGCCCGCCGGAAGCGGGCGACGTCCTGCGCTACGAGATCCACATCGACGGCCACGCGGAGCACGAGGGCATCCGGCTGGCCTTCTTCCACTACGACGCCTATGTGGACGGCGAACTCCGGCTCAGCATCCGCGAGGGCCAGGCCGGGTTCTTCACCCCCGAGGAGCTCGCGGGCAGCGGCGGTGTGCGGTGGGATCCCGCCGGGCAGCCGCCCGGCGACGACCTGCCGCTCGACCCGCCCGCAGTGCGCTGCGGACGGACCCGCTTCGACGCGGACCGGGTGCGGGCCCTGACCCAGGGGCGGCCGGCGGACTGCTTCGGTCGCGGCTGGGAGGCGACGGCGGCCCACGTCCGCTCACCTCGGCTCGACGACGGCAGACTGCGGCTGCTCCACGAGGTGACCGCGTTCGACCCGGCCGGAGGGCCGTGGGGCCGCGGCTATCTGCGGGCCGAGACCCCGCTGTCACCGGACGACTGGTTCTTCGCGGGGCACTTCAAGAACGACCCCTGTATGCCGGGCACCCTGATGCTCCAGGGCGGTCTCCAGGCGATGGCGTTCTACCTGGCGGCCATGGGCTTCACCGTGAACCGGGACGGCTGGCGCTTCGAGCCCGTCGGCGGTCACCCCTGCAAGGCGATGTGCCGCGGCCAGGCGACTCCGGCCGGACGGCGGGTCGTCTACGAGGTGTTCGTGCGCGGTGTCTCGGCGGGGCCGGTGCCGACGCTGTACGCCGATGTGCTGGGCTCGGTGGACGGGGCGCGAGCGTTCCTGGGCCGGGACGTGGCGCTGCGGCTCGTGCCCGACTGGCCGCTGTCGCACTGGCGGCACTCGGGTCCGCCCGTCGTGCAGGGCAGCGGTGCACCGGTGCCGCTCCCCCTGCTCGGCGGGCTGTCCGGGCACCGGGAGAGGAGGCCGGTGGCGACGGCGGCCGAGGGATTCCCCTTCGACTACGCCTCGTTGCTGGCGTGTGCCTGGGGCCGGCCGAGTGAGGCGTTCGGTACCGCGTACGAGCCCTTCGACAGCACCCGTAAGGTCGCGCGGCTGCCCGGTCCCCCCTACCACTTCATGAGCCGGATCGTCTCGGTGGACGGTCCGCAGGGCGGTATGCGGGAGGGCAGCAGTGTCGTCGCGGAGTACGACGTGCCCGCGCGGGCCTGGTACTTCGAGCAGAGCGGCGGCCGTACGATGCCGTTCGCGGTCCTGATGGAGATCGCGCTGCAGCCCTGCGGGTGGCTGGCCTCGTACGTGGGCAGCGCGTTGACCACCGGCACGGATCTGCTGTTCCGCAACCTCGACGGGGCGGGAACGGTGACCGGTGAGGTCACTCCGGCGACGGGTACGGTCCGCACCCATGCCGAACTGACGCGTGTCTCCCGGAGCGGTGACATGATCATCGAGTCGTTCCGGGTGAGGTGCACGGCCGACGGCGTGCCGCTGTTCGAACTCTCCACGGTCTTCGGCTACTTCCCGCCGTCGGCCTTCGACCACCAGCAGGGCCTCACGGTGTCGGCCCAGGACCGGGCCCGTCTCGACGAGCCCTGCGACCGCGCGGTCGATCTGACCGCCCGGCCCGCCCGCTACTGCGCCGGGGAACCGCGGCTGCCGGGCCCCATGCTGCTGATGCTCGACCGGATCACCGGTTCCTGGCCGGACGGGGGCAGCAGGGGGCTCGGGCGGCTGCGGTCGGAGAAGGACGTCGTCCCGGACGAGTGGTTCTTCCGGGCCCATTTCTTCCAGGACCCGGTGCAGCCGGGGTCGTTGGGCGTCGAGGCCATGTGCCAGCTGCTCCAGTACCACCTGCTCGATCGCGGCGCGGCGGACGGCATTCCGCACCCCCGGTTCGAGCCGGTGCTGCCCGGCCGCGAGACGACCTGGACGTACCGCGGCCAGATCACCCCGGCCAACCGGCTGATCCGGGTGGACATGGACATCGTGGAGAGCGGCACGGACGCGCGGGGGCCCTACGCGACGGCGGACGCGTCGCTGTGGGGCGACGACACGTGCATCTACCGGGTGCGCGGGCTGGGCATGCGTGTGGTGTCCGACACGGCTCCCGGGCCCTCAGCCGCTCCCTGACGCGGGTGCCCTCGGGCGGTGGCCGCGGCCGTGCCGATCTCGTGTCCCGGCGGGCGTGCGGCGGCCCCGGCCGGAGCTGTCACCCCGGCATCGGCCCAGGCGTCCGTTCGGCGAGGAGCCGCAGGAGGCGGTGCCGGGACGAGTCGGACGCGACGGCCCACGACCGGCCCGGACGGCCGCAGCAGTACGTTCGCCGCCGGCTGGGTCAGTGCTGTGGGGTGTGCGTCACGGAGGGGGTCACCCGTTCGCCCGGGCCACGGGTCGTCCGACCTCGGCGCAGGCCCTGGATACACTCGCACGCATGGCCCAATCGTCCCGTAATGGTGCAAGCCCCGGGATGTGGCGGCGCGAGACGGGCACCGTGGTGCGTCGAGCCGCGGCACTTCCGGAGTGGGCGGCACCCTTTGTCATCGTCGCCGAATCACAGGTTTCTCGCGTTCCCACGGAGTGGGCGCCTCACTCGCATCCTCCGCACGAGCTCGTCTGGGTACGCGGGGGAACGCTGACGTCCCGTGTGGAGGACCGTGTCTTCACCGTGTCCGAGGGGCACGGGCTGTGGATGCCGGCCGGAACGGTGCACGGGGGGCGGATGACAGCGGGTGTGGAATTCCACAATGCCTTCTTCGCCCCCGACCGCACGCCGTTCGCCTTCGAGGGGCCGACAGCGATCACGATGACGCCGGTGCTGGAGTCACTGCTGACCCATCTGGCCCGCACGGATCTTGACGCCGCGGCCAGGGAGCGGGCGGAGTCGGTCGTGTTCGACGTGCTCCAGCCGTCGGAGCGCCAGTTCGCGTTGCAGTTGCCCGGCGATCCCCGGATCGACGCGATCGCCGAAGCCCTGCTGGACGATCCCGCCGACTGCCGCTCGCTGGACGAGTGGGCACGCACGCTGGGGATCAGCGACCGCACCATCGCACGTGCGTTCCGCCACGCGACAGGGCTTTCCTTCGCGCAGTGGCGGCAGATGCTGCGCGCCCATCGGGCTCTGACGCTCCTCTCTGAGGGGCTCGACGTGCAGACCGTCTCCGACGTGCTGGGCTATGCGCAGCCCAGCACCTTCATCGCCGCCTTCCGCCGGGTCATGGGCACCACGCCGGGCGCCTTCTTCGACGCGGCCGACGGCACCCCGGGCGGTGTCCGGAATCCCGTATCGGGTGTCCCGGACTCCTGATTGTCGACACGGCGAGTGGAATATAACCTTCCCCTAGTTAGGTAACCCTTAGTTGTTGCTCACCGCGTGCGGTCGTTCCGTGCGCCGGCGAGTCTGCGGCCCGGTCGGCGACGGCCGGACGGAGGGTGCCGCAGCCGTTGCCCCTCCAGTCACCCGGACCCACCGATGTTCACAAGCTCTTCCCTGCGCGCCGTTCCACGTGCCGCCGGCCCTCCCATGCCCCCGGCCGCCCTCAGCGGCCACGATCTGGTGCTGCGATACGGCAGGACACCGGTCGTCCACGGCGTCTCACTGACCCTGGAGCCCGGTCGCGCGACCGCTCTGGTGGGACCGAACGGCAGTGGGAAATCCACGCTCCTGCGTGCGCTCGCCCGACTCCACCCGGTGGACGACGGCCGGGTCACGCTCGGTGCCCCTGAGGGACACCCCGAGCGCGCGGCAGCCCTGCTCAGCGCGCGCCGGTTCGCGCGCGAGGTCACGTTGTTCTCCCAGTCGAGGCCCGCGCCACAAGGACTGACGGTTTCGGAGGTCGTGGCGTTCGGACGCCACCCGTACCGGCGTGGCTTCGCCGGCCTGTCCGCCGAGGACCGGAGCGCCATCGAGCACGCCATGGGTGTCACCGGCGTGCGGGACATGGCCGGCCAACCGGTCGGAGAACTCTCCGGCGGGGAGATGCAGCGTGTCTGGCTCGCGGCCTGCCTGGCCCAGGACACCGGCGTCGTACTGCTGGACGAGCCGACGAACCATCTGGACCTGCGCTATCAGATCGAGACGCTCGACCTGGTGCGCGACCTCGTCGAGGAACACGGCGTCGCGGTGGGGATCGTGCTGCACGACCTCGACCACGCCACCCGCGTCGCGGACACGCTGGTCCTCCTGCGCTCCGGCCGCGTGCACGCGGTGGGCGCACCCGCCGACGTCCTCACCGCGGAGAACATCGGCGAGGTCTACGACATCCGTGTCGAGGTCGGAGTGGATCCCCGCACGGGCCGTCTCCGCATCGACCCACTCGGGCGGCACTCCGCCCGGAGCGGCGCATCCGCTGCTCCGACCATTCGCTAGAAAGAGGATCCTCCATGAACCGTGCCCGTCGCCTGGCGGCATCAGCCGCCACAGGGCTCGCCGTCGCCTTCACCGCAACGGCTTGCGGCACGACCACTGTCGACAAGCCCTCGGCTGACAGTGCGAAGAAGGCGCCCTCCTCGGAGAGCTGCGCCCAGGACACCACGACGACGTCGAAGGGGCCGGTGTCCTTCAAGGACGGCGTCGGCCGGCAGGTGAAGCTCGACAAGCCCGCCGAACGGATCGCGGTCCTGGAATGGCAGCAGATCGAGGACGCGCTCACCCTGTGCGTCACCCCGGTCGCGGTGTCCGACCCGAAGGGCTACAGCACCTGGGTGAGCGCGGAGAAGCTGCCCGACGGGGTGAAGGACATCGGCACCCGTGAGGAGCCCGACCTCGACACGCTCTTCGCGCAGAAGCCCGACCTCGTCGTCGTGGAGGCCTTCAAGGCCGACGACGAGATCATCGCGAAGCTGGAGAAGAGGGGCGTCCCGGTGGTGGCCACGCGGGGGGCGGATCCGGACGACCCGATCGGGAACATGCGGAACGTGTTCAGCATGATCGGCAAGGCGACGGGGCGTACCGAGCGCGCCGACAAGGTGCTCAAGGAGTTCGACGATCACCTCGCCACGGCCAAGAAGCAGGTCAGCGCCGCCGGTCTGCCGACGAAGGACTTCCTGTTCTTCGACGGCTGGCTGGAGGGCGGCAACCTCACCGTCCGCCCCTACAGTGACGGCGCGCTGTTCACCGAGATAGGCAAGGAGCTCGGTATGAACCCCGCGTGGACCGACGACATCAACAAGGCCCACGGCGACGGGGGCGTCGATCCCTCGTACGGCCTCGCGCAGACCGACGTCGAGGGACTCACCGCGGTGGGCAACGCCAACCTCTTCTACGCCAATGACGAAGGAGCGGGCGGGTACGTCGAGGCACTGGGCAAGAACCCGATCTGGAAGTCGCTTCCGGCCGTGAAGGAAGGCCGCGCGCACTCGTTCCCGGCGCGGGTGTGGGGCGCGGGCGGCCCGCGCTCCTGCGCGCAGGCGATCGACGCGTACGTCAGCGTACTCAGCAAGAAGTGAACACACCGCAGACATCGGCCCCCGGAGGAAGCCCGCAGCCGCACACCGATCACGGCAGCGGCTCCTCCGGGATGGCCGTCCTGGCAGTGCTTCTCGTCGGGATCGCCGTGGTGGGCATGTGGCACCTGACGCAGGGGACGTCGGGCGTGGGCGTCTGGGATCTGGTGCGGTATCTCACCGGGGACCGGGAGAACGCCGACGGGGCGCCGGTCGGTGAGATTCTCACCGGCTCGCGCCTGCCGCGCCTGTTCGCGGGGGTGGCGGTGGGCTTCGCCCTCGGCTGCGCCGGCGCGCTGCTGCAGTCCGTCACACGCAACGCGCTCGCCTCTCCCGACACCCTCGCGGTCTCGGCCGGGGCCTACTTCACGCTCTCGCTCGTCGCGGCCCTCGGTCTCACCGTCCCGCTGTGGGCGTCGGGCGCCGTCGCCTTCGCCGGCGGTCTGCTCGCGGCGGCGCTCGTGCTGGCCCTCGCGGGCCGGGCCGCGGGCACCGCGGGCACGCGCCTCATCCTCGCCGGATCGGCGATGGCGATGGCCCTGGACTCGGCGACCGGGATGCTGCTCATCCTGTTCCAGCAGAACACGACCGGTCTCTACGCCTGGGGAAGCGGTTCGCTCGCGCAACTGAACATCGACGCGTCGGTACGCGCCTTCCCGCTCGTGGTCGTGGTGCTGTGCGTCGCCCTGGCGCTGTCCCGCAGGTTGGACGTGATGAACCTCGGCGACGACACCGCGTCCTCCCTCGGCGTGCCCATCCGCAGCACCCGCGTGACCGCCGTGCTCTGCGCGGTGCTCCTGACCAGCACATCGGTGACGCTCGCGGGCCCGATCGCCTTCGTCGGACTCGGCGCCCCCGTCCTGACCCGCCTGATCGCGGGACGGGTCCGGGCGCTGCGCCGGCATCTCCTCCTGGTGCCCGTGTCCGGGCTGCTCGGCGCATTGCTCATCCTGCTCGCGGACGCGTCGCTGCGCGCGATCCAGGGGGCCGGCGGGGCCGCCTCCATTCCCACGGGCGTACCGACCGCGCTGCTCGGCGCCGTCGTGATCGTGATCCTCGCGCTCCGCCTCCGCGACACGGGCCAGCTCCGGCAACCACCGCACGCGCGGGTCGGCACCTGGTCGCGCCGGTCGTTCCTCCTCCTCGTGCTCGGCGCGGTGGTACTCCTGGCCGCGGCGGTCCTCGTGGCGGTCCTCGCGGGGAGCCTCTGGCTGCGGACGGGGGACATCGCACTCTGGGTCAGGGGAGCAGCCCCGGACCTGATCGGCCAGGCGCTCGACGACCGGATCCCGCGCGTGGCCGCCGCCGTGCTCGCCGGCGCGGCGCTCGGACTGGCCGGAAGCGTCGTGCAGAGCGCGGTGCGCAACCCGTTGGCGGAGCCGGGTGTGCTCGGCATCACGGCCGGCGCCGGGCTGGGTGCGGCGAGCGTCGTGACGTCGGGCCTGCCCGGCGGACAGCCGCTGCTCGTCGCCGCAGCGGTGGTGACGGGGCTCGCCACGTTCGCGGTGATCGCCCTGCTGGCCTGGCGCGGCGGCCTCCTGCCCGACCGATTCGTACTGATCGGCATCGGCTGCGGATACGGCCTCAGCTCCATCACCACGTTCCTCCTGCTGCGTGCCGACCCGTGGAACACGCCCCGGATCTTCACCTGGCTCTCCGGCACGACCTACGGGCGCTCGCTGCCCGACGTCGTGCCCGTCGCGGTGGCGCTGGCGCTCGCACTCCCCCTGCTGCTCAGCATGCGCAACCAGCTCGACCTGCTCGCCGTCGACGAGGACACCCCGCGTGTGGTCGGCGTCAGGCTGGAGCGCACGCGCTTCGTCGCACTGGCGATCGCCGCGGTGCTCGCGGCGCTCAGCGTGATCGCCGTCGGTGTCGTCGGTTTCGTGGGGCTCGTCGCCCCGCACCTCGCCCGGTCACTGGTGGGCGGCCGGCACGGCCGGGTGATCCCGATCGCGATGCTGCTCGGCGGACTGCTGGTCTGCGTGGCCGACACCCTCGGCCGCACGCTCATCGCACCGTCCCAGATACCGGCGGGCCTCATGATCGCCCTGGTCGGAGCCCCGTACTTCATCTGGGTGCTCCGGCAGTCCCGCGCATGACGCCGAGCAGCGGCGCACCCGCGCCGACAGGCCCCGGGCCTACCGCGCGACCCATCGCCCCCGGCCGGGGTTCGCCCCACCAGGGCCATCGGCCGCCCCGGACCTCCGGGTCCGGGTCCGCGCCGTCGTGGGGACCTGCGACCGACGCCCCGCCCCTCGCCCCCTCCGACCCATCAGGAGTGCCGGAATGCCGCCTCACCAGGACACGTTCGTGAAGAGCACCGTCGTCCCGTTCGATCCCACCGAGCCGCCGGCCCGGCTGAGGCGTCTCGGACACCACGACGTGCTGGAGCGTTGGGGCGCGGTAGACCGTTCCGCCCACGCCCCGCACATCGTGGCCGTTCCGGATGAGGACGGCGAGGACTGGACCGCTGCCGCGCTCGTGACGTCACGCCCGCACACGGCCTACCTGAAGATCGTCGATGCCGTCGGTGACGTGTCGGCAGCCGTCGAAGCCGTGGTCTCCCACGCACGCCACCGGGGGCTCGCGCAGGTCAAGTGGGAAGGGTGGACGGCGAGCCGCGAGACCGCCGTCGCCGCCGGCTTCGCCCCGCTGCGTGTTCCGCGCGCGCACGCAAAGGACGCGAGCGGGCCCGGTGCCGGCTACGTGCGCTGGCTGTGCGACGGTGCGGTGGCCGAGCCCCCGTACTACGGACAGACGACGCACTTCACGTGCGGCGCCGTCACCGCCCTGGTCGCGCAGGCGCACGCGGGGGCGCTGCCGCAGGAGTCGCTCGACCGCCCGGCGGAGCTGACGCTGTGGCGCGACGCGACGAACCACCCCGCGTGCGAGCCCGTCGGACTGGGCGTCGCCGTGCGTCGGGCGTGGCCGTCGTCCCCGGTCACGATCTTTCTCGACGTGGACCGGCCCGTTCTGCTCGACCACTACCCGGAGAGCGAGCGGGAGTGGCGCGCCGTGCTCCAGCACACGTCGCGGACGGAAGCCGGACGGGTCGGTGTCCCGATCGACTCACATCACCTGTCCATGACCGCGATCCGGAGCGCGCTCGGCCGACGGGAGCACGTGCTGCTCCTGGTCTCGCTCGCCGAGATGCAGGGGTTCGACGTACCGCACTGGGTGCTCTGCCACGGCGCTGTTCCGGGCGCCGTCGTGATCGAGGACCCGTGGACCAACGCTGCCGCGGGGGACACCTGGGTCGACGCCCACCTGCTGCCCGTGGCCGACGCGTCGCTCGACGCGATGTCGACGCTCTCGTCGGACCGCTTCCGCGGTGCCGTGATCATCGGCTCCCCGGAGCCCGGCAGCACCGTCGGGCCTGCCGGTGAGTAGAGCCCGGCCGCTCGCCGTCCGCGTGGTTCCGGTACGGCTCCCCCACCGGCCGGTCGGTCGCGGAGCCGTGCCGGCTCCGGCGGGCACCGTGGCCGCCCGATCGGAAGTCACCTGACAGGCTCTCAGGCGTCCAGGTCGGCCTTGTCACGGAGGGCCTGCTCGACTGCCTCGCGTACCCGCTCCTCCTCGCGCCGTGCGCGCCGGACGCGAGCGCGGCGGACGAGCACGAACGCCGCGACGGCCGCGGCCAGGACGAGGATCAGGAGCAGGAGGAGGGTCCAGGGAACGGCCCAGCCGTGGGCGGTGGCCCGGACGGGTTCGAGGGCGGTGGTGGAGCCGGCCGCGTCCGTGATGAGCGGGGTGACGGTGACGGCGGCGGTGAGCCGGAGGGCCGGGGTGACGTCGTGGAGGGGGACCGTGACCTTCCAGCGCTCGCCGGGCAGCAGTTCCGGCGACGCGGCGATGGTGCCGGCGTCCGTGCTCAGCGTCCCGAACGGGCCGGTGAGGGTGACCTTCTGAGTGCCGGAGAGCAGGGCGTTGCCGGTGTTGTGGAGGCTGTAGGTCACCGTGGCGTCGCCCTGGGCGAACGGGTTGGCGGAGCCGTCGTAGCCGATGTGCACGTCCTCGACCGCGAGTGCGGGCCGCAGGGCTCCGCTGACACGCAGCTTGATCCGGATGCCCAGGCGCCTGTCGACAGCGATGCCCTCGGCGTTGTCGGACTGCTTGAGCGACGTCAGGATGCCGCCCACGTAGTCGCCGGGGGTCGCGTCGCGCGGGACCTTGACGGTGAAGGGGATCTCGGCGCTCTTGCCCGGGGCTATCCGGACGCTCTCCTGGGGGGTGTGGACCCAGGAGCCGATGGAGCGGGACTTCTTTTCCTTGGTGAGAAGGTCGAGTTGGCCCTTCTCGGTCGTGTAGCCGTCGGCGGCGTAGACCGCGAGACGCAGCGGGGTGGTGCCGTGGTTGGCGACGACCATCGTGTCCTCGGCCTCACCGCCGGGGTTGACGCCGTAGCTGAAGCTCGACCGGTCGTCACCGTATTCGTTCGCGGCCGTCCGGACCGTCCAGGTGACGTCGCCCTCGGCCGCCCGGGCCGGGGCGGTGAACGCGCCGGTGAGCGTCAGGGCCGCGAACAGGGCGAGGACGGCTGTGCGGACGAGGAAGGCGGTCGTGCGGCGAGGTGATGCCACTGCGTACATGGGGTCTCTCTCGGAAAGGGGCGTGGGGGGGGGCGGCGGCCCCGGCGCCCAGCCCCCCCCCGCCCCGGGCCCCCGCGCCCAGAAGCCCCCAGCATAGTAGGGTGGGGCCCGAGAGCCCCCACAGAAAGCGGTGC
>NZ_JBHVRW010000027.1:0-83277 GCF_042885475.1 Streptomyces sp. NPDC058051 | reverse complement strand
GCGGGCGCCGGGGCGTTGTGGCACTCTCCCCCGGCGGGGGCACGCCTCGGGGGGGGGGGGGCGCGGGGGGGCGGCCCCCCCCCCCCCCCACGCCGGTACAGCGGGAACGGTCAGCTGCTCAGCGCAGTGATCGTGAGGGTCGCCCGGTAGCCGCCCTTCTGAACGGTGTCCGGGATCTTGAGGTCCAGATCGGCACCCAGCTTGGCCGTGCCACGGGCATGGCCCTGGGACGCGGAGCCGAGGCCCCGGGAGACCGACAGGCCCTGTCCCTTGTCGTCGTAGCCGGAGGCGACCGGCGAACCGGCCTGGGCGCCTGCCCCCTGGTCGAGGACGTACGGCGTCCAGCCCAGGTAGGAGCCCGCGAACGTCTTCTCGGCGTCCTTGAACGCGCTCACGTCGGCCGAGACCGACCACGGGGAGAGCGAGCGGCGGGTGTCCGAGACGAGGATGGGGTTGATCTTGCCGGAGGCGGTGAAGTGGTCGCCGTCCTTCTCCTTGGCGGTACCGAGGTCCACCAGGCCGTTGTAGCCGTCGATGGTCCAGCCGAACTCGCCCGGAGCCGGGTTGGGCACGTCGACCTGGAGGGACTGGCCATCACCGTTGTACGGGTGGACGCTCACCTTGTCGACGATCGAGCCGACGGGCTGGGCGGCGGTGGTGTTGTTGCACCAGTCGCCGTGCGACACCTGGGAGTTGGGGGCGTCGCAGGTGCCACTGCGGAGGTTCTCGACGACGAGCTTCTCGTCGCGCACCTGGACCTTGACGTAGCTGCGGACGTGTTCCTGGTTCTGGACCGAGTTGTACCAGTAGTTGTCCGGGTTCAGCGGGTCGGCGCCGTTGCCCGCGCCGCTGGTGCCGCTGGAGTCGGGTGCGGTGATGTCGTAGTACTTCGAGCCCGAGGCCGAGTTGGCCGTGACGTACAGGACACCGCCGGGGCCGGGGTAGACATCGGCCGCGCCGGGCTGCTCCTCCGGGTCGGCCTTCTCACCGTTCTTGATGAGGTAGCTGCGGGAGTAGCTGTGGTCGTGGCCCTGCAGGACCAGGTCGACGCCCAGCTTGGAGAAGGTCGTGGGGAAGTCGACCCGGCGGGCCTTGTTGTCCTTGTCCTTGGCGTGCGAGGCCGGCGAGTAGATCGAGTGGTGGTAGACGAGCACCTTCCACTTGGCCTCGGAACCGTGCTGGTTGATGACGTCCGTGACGTACTTGGTGTGCGCCTCGTCGCCCCCGCCGCCCTGGGAGGTGGCGTAGCTGTTGCTGTTGAGGTCGATGAACAGCACATCCTTGTAGATGTACCAGTAGTTGCCGCCGGAGGTGTTGGACGCCGGATCCCCGTTGGAGTACAGCGAGCCGGAGCGGTCCGTGTTCGGCGTCGAGAAGTGCTGCTCGTACGCCTTGCCGCCGACGTCGTGGTTGCCGATGGTGGCCGCCCACGGGTACTGGCGCAGCTGGTCGGGCGCCAGGAAGGAGTTCCACTGGGACTCGTTGTTGGCGCTCTCGACCTGGTCGCCACCGGAGACCAGGAGTTCGGCCTTCGGGTTGGCCTTGGTGGCCACGTCCAGGGTGTCCTGCCAGCCGGCCTGATCCTGTGCGAGGTCCCCGGAGGAGCCGATCTGCGGGTCGCCGAGGAAGAGGAAGTCGTACTCGCCCTCGAAGTCCTGCGTGGTGAAGGAGTACGCCTGGGACCAGTCGCCCTCGGTGCCGACGCGGTAGGAGTAAGCGGTGTTCTCCTTGAGGCCGGTGATGGTGGCGTGGAGGTTGTATCCGCCGCTGCTGGCGATGTTCGCGGCGCCCAGTGCGTCGAAGGTGGCGGAGTCGGCGGGGAACTCGCCCGCGGCGAGCCGCGCGGTGGGGACGAGCTGGACCTTCTGGGCGGTGCCGGCCGAGGAGTACCAGCTGACGGTGCGCTGGGTCTCGTTGGCGCCGACGCCCAGGACGATGCCGGAGAGGGAGGAGGATTCGGCCGCGGCGGCGGGCGTGGCCTGTCCGCTTCCGAAGGCCACGGTCAGGCCGAGGAAGGCGGCGGTGGCGCCGGTGGCCACACGGTGCCGCAGGGGCCCTCGGGCCTGCTGAGAAGGATTCGGTCTCATGAAGTGTCGTTTCTTCTGTGTGCAAACGGTGTGCATGCAGTGCGCATGCGAGGGCGGACGCCACGTTCTCGGCATCAGATGAACACCGTTCGAATCTGATCTTGGCAGCGGTTGAACATCACTGCTGACCTGCGGTTCCTACGATCCGGTCACGCGTTGCACGAACCAGACGAGCCCCATGGCGGCCACTCCCGCGGACAGGGCCCCGGTGGCCCACAGGGCGGCCCGCGGTGAGCGGCGTCCGAGTAGCAGGAGGAGCGGGAACAGCACGGCGATGAAGGCGAGTTGGACGGCTTCGATGCCGATGTTGAACACCAGCAGAGACCACAGCAGAGTCCATGACCACGCGGCCTCGATGCCGAGCGCGCCCGCGAAGCCGAGACCGTGCACGAGACCGAAGCAGAACACGACGCAGAGACGGGTCCATCCGGCACGGTCCAGGGCGAACCGGTTCCCGGCCGGCGCCTGGATGTCCGTGGCAAGGGTGCCTCGCTCGCGAATGCGCCACAGGTGCCAGCCGGCGACCACGGCGATGGACAGCGCGATGACGGGCTCAACCAGGCCCGCGGGGACGTCGACCAGCCCCAGGGCGGCCAGCAGGAACGTCACCGAATGGGCCAGGGTGAAACTGGTGGCGGCGAGGACGACTTCGCGGGGCCGCCGGGATCCGGCGATGAGGGCGAGCAGGAACAGGATGTGGTCGGTACCGGTCAGCAGGTGCTCGGCGCCGAGGCGGAAGAACTCCCAGAAACGTTCCGTCCAGGACTGGCTGACCGAGAAGGACGGATGTCCGGCGTCGAGGGCGGCACTGCCGGTGCGGCCGTCGACGGCGTAGGTGACGATCGTCTTGGTCCCCGTGACATAGCCCTCCGAGTCGGGGAAGAGGGCGCTGCGGATCTCATGGTCGTCGGCGTTGTGTTCGGCGCAGGTCCAGTCGAGCGTCAGCAGCGCGTAGGGCACGCCTTCCTCACGGCCCATCCGGAAGCCGCCGACAGCGACGGGCTCGCAGGCGCTGCCGCCCGCGGTGACCGAGAAGCGCTGGGTGACGTAGCCGACTGCGGCCGCGCGGTGGGCGTCGAGGGCCGCCGCCTGGGCTTGGGTGTCCCCGGCTTCGAACGCGTCGGTTCCGGCACGGAAGAGGGCATCGTCAGAACCGGCGTCGGCGGCCGAGACCACGAGGAGGTCGTACTCCAGTTTCAGTTCGGTCCGGAGCGGGCCGTCGGCGGTGACGTGCGCGTAGACGGTGGAGGCGAGGCCATGGGCGGCAGCGGGCCGGACGAGGCCGAGGAAGAGGAAAACCGCCGCGGCGAGAGCGAGCAGAAGGCGGCGGACACGGTGTGACATGGGGCTCCTTGGGGTTGCCCGTGCACCGTGCTGGTCGCGGATGAACCGATGACAACTGATCAGCGAATCATGGGAAAACAAACGTTCGATGGAGCTCGCGTCGATGGAGATCACGGGGGACGGAAGAGCAGGATGTGGGAAAAGCCACTCCGTATCGGCTCCGCCCCGCACCCCGCCGGGCCGCCGGCCGGCGTTCCGCCGGGGCCGCCGCTACGGCCCCCTTCCCGGAGGACGATCGTCTTGCACCGCCCGCTCCTGGCCGCCGTACTGGTCGTGGCCACCGCCCTGCTCTCCGGATGCGCTTCGGGTGACGACTGGTCGAAGCCGCGCCCCGGCCCGTCCGCCGTCGGCCAACTGGGCGCGGGATTCATCGATCCGGACGAGCCGCCCGCACCGGAGTCGACCGTCACGCCGGGCCCGGATTCGTGGGCAGGAGTACGGCCCCGGGCCGGCACCCGCGTCGTCCTGCTCACCGCGGGCCGCGACCGGCCGACGAAGGCCCTGGTGAAGGCGGTGAAGGCGTGGGCGAAGGACGAGGACGTGGACCTGCGGACCGTGACCGCGTCCGACGCCGCCGACCTCATGCCCGCCGTCACCCGCGCGCTGGACCTGCGCCCCGACCTCGTCGTCAGCGCGGGCAACGACCTCATCGACCCCCTGGCGACGGTCAGCCCGAACCATCTCGACCAGAAGTTCCTGGTCGTGGGAGCGGAACTCGCCGAACCCACCGAGAACGTGACGGCGGTCGACTGGTCGGGGGCCTCGTTCCGCGGGGAAGGGCTCGGCATGTCCTCGACGTACGACGCCGCCTCCTTCACCGACGCCCGCTGTGCGGCCGCCATCCGGGCGGGCGCGGCAGCGGTACTGACGGGACACACCGGGATCGTGGTGTGGTTGGACAAGTTCTAGGCCGGGGGCCTGGGTTCCGGGGCCTCCCTGCGGTCACGGCGCGTTCCGGAGTGCGGTGGTGAGTTCGTGGAGATGCCGCGAGACAGGACCGACGGTCAGCAGACCACTGGCCGCGCCGCCCAGTTCCGCCACCGCGGGCGAGAGCGCGCTGACGGCTCGTTCCATCATGGCCCGGTCGGACACGGCGATCGCCGCCTGCGCCACCAGACACCACAGAGCCTCGAACAACAGACCGACAGGGGGGTCGGGCAGCTGACGCAGCCTCGTTGCGGCCTCGGTGCGGAGGCCTTGCGCGAGGAGTACCAAGGGGCCGGCCCACGGTTCGTGAGGCCCCCAGTCGGTCCGTTCGTCGGTCTGGGCGGGCCGGCCGTCCTGCACGCGGAGGCAGAGCAGAGCGAGTGGCAGCAGGCCACGTTCCAGACCGGGCATGCCGACACCGTCGAGTCGGGCCGCAGCGGCTCGGTAGGCCGCCTCCGCCGCTGGTGCCGGGCCGGTCGCGGCCAGACGCAGTGCCCGGAACCACTGGGTGAACACACGGGCCAGCGGGAGTTCGTTGCGGTCGGCCAGGCGGTCCACCGCCCTCGCGTGTCCTTCGGCTCCCGAGAAGTCCGTGAGGGCACTGCGCGACTGGACACGGATGAGGTGTCCGAGCACTTCGTAGGTGACCAGGCCGTGCCTGTCGGACAGGGCGATCAGTTCCGCACCTGTCCTGTCTCGGCGCGGGGACAGACCTGCCCGGTGGAACGTCTGCATGAACACGCCGTTGAGGGCGAACGCCAGCAGCGCCGGGTCGTCCAGACGGCGCGCGATGTGTTCCGCCTGTCGGGCAGCCTGCACCCCCCGGGCCGAACGCGCCCCTCGTGATTCCAGGGCGATCGTGGCGAGCAGACGGGCACGCGCGGTCTCGTGCTCCCCCGGCTGAAGGGCCTTCAGCGTGCGCTCCGCCGCGGCGACGACACTCGCCGAGTGCTGCGGGTCGTCGACGCGGGTCCAGATCGCCGGAACGTCGTACGTGCCGATCACGCGGGCGGTCAGTTCCACATCACCCAGCCCTTCGGCCGCGGTGATCGCGGCCGAGCGGTGACGGCGTGCGACCTCCAGGCCACCACCCCCTGTCACAGCGAGATTGCGCAGCAGACCTACCGTCGACTCCAGCCGGGCCCGGGCACCGTGGGCCAGGGTCCGGTCGTAGTCGGCCGCCGCTTCCGCCCACACTCTTTCCGCCGGGCCGCCCGGCTCATGGGCCGGTTCGAGGTGGTGCTCCTGGGCGAGGATGTCCGCCTCCAGGCGGCGCAGTGCCGTGCCGGGTTCCACCCCGAGTTGTTCGCCCAGGAGTCCTCGTGCCCGGCGCAGTACCGCGAGCGCGTCGCCCTGACGGCCGCTGCGGTACAGCGCAAGTGCCAGGAGCCGCCAGCCCTCCTCACGCCACGGGTGCTCGGCCACGTGCGCGTCCAGGTCCGCCACCGCCTCCGCGCCGTGCCCCAGGGCCAGCCGGGCCTCGCCCTGTCGTTCCACGGCGTGCAGCCTCAGCTCATCGAGGCGGGAGCACTCGGCGCGGGCCCACGGCTCCTCGGAGAAGTCGGCGAAGGCCGGGCCGCGCCAGTACCCCAGTGCTTCCTCCAGCCTGGCGCACGCCTGTTGGGGCGGCAGCGTGGCGGCAACGGCCAGCAGGTGTTCGAAACGCCGGCCGTCGACGGCGCTGCGGTCGGCGCGCAGCGCGTATCCCGGGCCCTCAGTGACCAGGAGACGGGCCGGGGTGCGAGGCCGGCGCTGCGGCTCCAGGGCTCGCCGCAGCGCGGACACGAAGGTGCGCACCGCGCCGACCGCGCCCTCCGGCGGATCCACCCACAGATCCTCGACCAGACGTGTGACAGGCACGACGCGGCCCCGGGCGACGATCAGCCGGGCCAGTACCGCACGGTGGCGGCGCCCCTTCAGGTCGACGGCCCCGCCGTCACCGTCCCAGGCGACCACCGGCCCCAGAATCCCGAACGTGACGCTCACACCCCTGACCTGCTCTCTGCTCTGTCGCTGATCACGCCGGTGCTCGCTCACTCGCTACTCATTCGCGGCGTCCAGGATCGAGATACCTGCCCGGTCGAGATACCTGCTCATCGGAAGAAAAGAGCCTGCTCATGACCCTCACCACCGCCGCCTTCGACTACCGGCGGATCACCGTCGCGGACGGTGTGGCCCTGAACACGGCCGTCATCGGCTCGGGCCCTGCGATCGTGCTGCTGCACGGCTTCCCGCAGACCCATCTGATGTGGCGCCACGTTGCCGCCGATCTCGCGGCCGACCACACCGTGGTCTGCCCCGACCTGCGCGGCTACGGAGACAGTGACAAGCCCGTCGACACCGATGGCACCGTCTACTCGAAGCGCACGATGGCCGCGGACATCGTCTCACTGGCCGCGGCCCTGGGGCACGACCGCTTCGCTCTGGCCGGGCACGACCGCGGCGCCCTGGTCGCCGTCCGGGCCGGCCTCGATCACCCCGACCGCATCACCCACCTCGCGAGCCTCGACGTTCTGCCCACCCTCGACATGTGGGAGGTCATGCACGGGGTGACCGCAGCCGTCGGCTTCCACCTCTACCTCATGGCCCAGCCCCCGGGTCTGCCCGAGCAGATGATCGCGGCCGCCCCCGACGCGTTCTTCGGCCACTTCCTCGACATCTGGACCAACGACCCGGGGGCCATTCCTGCCGACATCCGCGCCGCGTACCTGAAAGCCTGCCGGGAAGCGGTTCCCTCCATCGTCGCCGACTACCGCGCTTCCGCCGGTATCGATGTTCAGCACGATCAGGTGGACCGGGCGTCCGGTAATCGGTTGAACATGCCGGTCACCGTGCTCCAGCAGGACTGGGGCACGGCCCTCGGCTTCGAAGCCGCCTCCCTGTGGGCATCCTGGGCCACTGATCTGCACCACGACACGGTCACCTGCGGCCACTTCATGGCCGAAGAGGCTCCCACCGACATCGCCCAAGCCCTCCGGGCCCTGCTTGACCGCTGAGCGAGCGCGCACGGCCTCGGGCGGTCTCGGGCGGTCACGGGCGGCCTCTGTCGGCCGTCGGCACAAGCCCCGGCCCCTTCCCGCTCATACACGGTGAAGGCCCGCCTGTGACCGACGAGCCGGCCGGCGGTCAGTCGTCCTCGCCATAGCTCATGAACCAGTGGGTGTCGAAATAGCGGGCCATGGTGAACGAGTGGTGCGGATCGATCAGGATGCGGCAGACGAACTCCGCGGCCTGGCAGTCGAAGGGGACGGTCTCACCGTCGAAGGACCGGACCACGACGGGCCATCGGTCGGGGTCGTCGCCCTCGGCCCTCCAGCAGTACAGGTCCTCGTGCTCCGTGCCCGCCCAGATGAGCAGACCGTCCGCCCTGAGACTCGTCCACGGCTCCTGGTTCAGGTCCAGGTATCCGTCGAAGGCACCCTCGCCGAACGTCTCGACCATGCTCTTGTAGTCACTCGGCAGCGCGGTGCCCAGGCGCGACTCCACCTCCGCCCAGTCCACGTCCGGCCGCTGGGCGGGCCGCGTCCACCCCGTGATCCCTCTGAGCCGCTCCGTCCAGTCGACGTCCCCGCCCGTGTCCGGAGCGACCGCCAAGGGTTGTGGCACCTCCCTGTGAGCGACCACCAACACCGGCCGCTCGACCCCTTCGGCGTCCCGTGCCGTACCCGCGCCGACCCACTGACCCCCGTACGCCCACGCCCGTATCGTCACGGCCCGGTCCTCGAAGGGGACGAGGAGGGCCGCGCCCCTGGACTCGTCGACCGTCGGATCGGTGAAGCCGTCGAGGACGAGGGTGCGCGGGGTGCCGTACCTGCTGTCGAGCAGGTCGGTCAGGTCCCGCGGGTTCAGGTCGTGGGGAAGGTACGTGTAGCCGTCTCCCGGGCCGAGTCGGGCCAGCAGGTGGTTGACGGTCGCTTGCGTGAGCTCCATGGCGGACAGCCAAGCGCACCGCACTGACAATGGACGTGCCCAGAGACGTGTCCCCCGTCGATTCGAGAGGTGGGGGATCCCCTGTGGGATCCCCGTTCATTCAGCGGGTCCGCCATTCGGTGAGTCCGCCGAACCCTTCCGCGGCGAACCACCGTCCGATCGCCGGACCGAGCTGCGGTCCGGCATCCACTGTCGCGATGACGCCTGGGATTCTCCTCGTGCGGCGTCCCTCCGTGGACGTCGGTGCGTCTCACACGCCGGGCCGCGGCGGAGGTCCGCGGTGTCGGTACCGGCCTCCCAGCCGTCGACCGGCCAGGGCTCGGGCCATCTGGTGGCCCGCAACCGGGCGCGGAGGTCGTGCAGTTCGGTGTCACTGACCGACCGAGAGCACGGGTGTGCCGGTCGGCATGGAGTTCTCCTTGCTGTGCTGAGTGAGCGGGTGCGGCGTCGTTGGCGTCGGCCGGGTCCTCGTGTGCGGGCGGCGCCCGCCGGAGTGACGGATGCGGCCATGAGGGCGGCGAAGACCACGTGCGTCGGCCGCACGGCCGCCGCCGTACCGTCCGAACCCGTTGTTCGAGAAGCCGTCGGCGGGGCCGGTGAACATCGCGCGGTTCAAGTTCCTCGATCCGGCGGCACGGTCGTTCTTCTACGCCTGGGAGCAGTCGATCCGCAACACTGTCGCCCTGTTGCGGACGGGGGCCGGGATGATGCCGGGGATCAGGGGATGAAGGCCCTGATCGAGGAGCTGTCGACGGCCGGCGAGCCGTTTGTCCAGTGCTGGCGTGATCATGATGTGGGGCTGCACTGGAGCGGGGTGAAGGAGTACGAGCATCCGGCGGTGGGGCGGCTGAGCCTGCCGTTCGAGACGTTGACGCTGCCGGGACGGCCGGATCTGATGCTGTCGGTCCTGACACCGGATCCGGGCAGCGAGTCGGAGCAGCGGGTGCGGCTGTTGTCCGACTGGGCCGATATGCATCCGTCGCTGGCGGCGTCGGCGGGGACGGGCTGAGCGCCTGTCCTGCGCCCCGGGCCGTGGTGCTTGCTCGGGGCAGGTGCGGTTGCTGCCCCCGAAGGCGGGCAGGCCGGCCTGCTGTGGAGTGATCTTGGCGCGGCGGGTGGCGAGGAACTCGCGGATCTCGTGGGCGGTGTCCATATTTGCCAGGCTGAGCGTGGTGGAACAGAGCTGGCGTGTTCTGTCAGTACCTGTAACAGCAGTGCCTTCCGCACGGCTGTGAGCTGCGGTTTCCTCGATGGTGGCAGCGGATGCGGTCCGAGCCCGTGGGCGGTGGGAATCCGTCTGCGGATGCCGCCCGGCCCGGCAGGGGCGACGGTGAGAAGCGCATCCACATGTTCGAATCATCGCAGGGAGTCACCCAATGGCGAAGCAGTCCGCACCCCAGGAACTGGTCGGCATCGCGCCGAAGCTGGTCGAGATCACCAACGAGGTGCTGTTCGCGGACGTGTGGGAGCGGCCCGGATTGTCGCCGCGGGACCGCAGCCTGGTCACGGTGAGTGTGCTGGCCGCCTTGTACCGCAGCGAGCAGCTGCCGTACCACCTGGGTGTGGCCCTGGACAACGGGCTGACCGTGGAGGAGCTGTCCGAGGCGATCACGCACCTGGCGTTCTACGCCGGATGGCCCAACGGCATGACCGCGATCACCTTGCTGAAGAAGATCGCGGACGAGCGCTCCGTCTGATCACCGCGAGAGCAGCACAACGATGCCCCGCGTAGTCAGCGGGGCGGACTGGATCAAGGAGAGAACGAGATGGCTGTCAACGGTTTTGATCAGATTTTCCCTCTCGGGGGGAAGAACGACGCGTTCGCGCAGTACTTCATCGGCCAGAGTTACCTGGCTCCGCTCGCCTCGGGGAGCGTTCCCGTCAGTAACGTCTCCTTCGAGCCGGGGTGCCGTAACAACTGGCACATTCACCACGGCACGGGCGGTGGCGGGGATCAGATTCTGCTGTGCACGGCGGGCAGTGGCTGGTACCAGGCCGAGGGCGAGGACCCCGTCAGCATGGAGCCGGGGACAGTGGTCCGCGTCCCGGCGGGCACGAAGCACTGGCACGGGGCGAAGGCCGACTCGTGGTTCTCCCACGTCGCCTTCATCACGCCGGGCGAGGACATCAGCAACGAATGGCTCGAGCCGGTCACCGACGAGGTGTACGGCACGCTGCCGAAGAACGGGGCGAACGCATGACCATCCTGGACGAAACCTACACGCTGTCCAACGGCGTCGAGATTCCCAGGCTGGGGCTCGGCACCTGGTTCATCGATGACGACCAGGCGGCTGACGCGGTCCGCGCGGCCGTGGAGATCGGCTACCGCAACATCGACACTGCCCAGGCGTACGGCAACGAGCGCGGCGTCGGCGAGGGGGTGCGCACATCGGGAGTGCCCCGCGATGAGCTGTTCGTCTCGACCAAACTCGCTGCGGAGATCAAGGACTATGGCCAGGCACTCGCCGCGATTGACGGCTCGCTTGAGAAGCTGGGCCTGGACCGTATCGACCTGATGCTGATCCACAGTCCGCAGCCGTGGGACGACTTCCGCGGCGGCGACTACGCTCAGGGCAACCGCGAGGCATGGCGTGCCCTGGAGGAGGCCCACCAGGCCGGCAAGATCCGGTCCATCGGCGTCTCCAACTTCCAGCAGCAAGACCTGGAGAACATCCTGCAGGGCGCGACCGTCGTCCCGCACGTGAACCAGCTGCTCGTGCACGCCGGCAACACCCCTTCCGGCCTCCTGGCCTATTGCGAGAGCAAGCAGATCCTCGTCGAGGCGTACTCGCCGATCGCCCACGGCGCGATCCTGCAGAACGCCGAAGTCCAGGCAATGGCAGAGAAGTACGGCGTGTCCGTCCCCCAGCTGTGCATCCGCTACACCCTGCAGTTGGGCGCCGTGTCGCTGCCCAAGACGGCCAACCCGGAGCACATGCGGGCCAACGCCGAGGTCGACTTCGACATCTCCGGCGATGACATGGACGTCCTGCGAGACCTGCGGGACGTGGACTACGGCGAGCACAGCGCCTTCCCTGTCTACAGCGGCAAGTGACGCCAGACGTGAGGGCCACCTCGGCACGGGTCGGCCGTCGCCGGCATGCTCGAAGGCCAGACCGAGGCCATGGTCGAGATCATGAAGCAGCAGCCGATCGGCCGTCTCGGCACCGCCGAGGAGATCGCCGCCGCCGTGCTGTGGCTGTGCAGCCCCGCCGCCAGCTTCGTCATCGGTGTCGCCCTGCCCGTCGACGGCGGCTTCACCGCCCACTGACCCGACCACCTACCTGCTACGCGAGGAGCAATTGAGATGCATACGCGCACCCTGGGCCAGGGCCTGAACGTCTCCGCCATCGGGCTCGGCGCGATGGGCATGTCCCAGTCCTACGGTCCCAACCCGGGTGACCGGCAGGACATGATCGCCGTCCTGCGCGGCGCCGTGGAACGCGGCGTCACGTTCTTCGACACCGCCGAGGTCTACGGCCCCTACGTCAACGAGGAACTGGTGGGCGAGGCGCTGGCGCCGGTACGCGACCGGGCGGTGATCGCCACCAAGTTCGGCTGGCGGATCGAAGACGGGAAGACGACCGGCCTGGACAGCAGCCCCGAACAGATCCGGCGCGTGGCCGACGCCTCTCTGCGCCGCCTGCGCACCGAGACCATCGACCTCTTCTACCAGCACCGCGTCGACCCCCAGGTGCCGATCGAAGAGGTCGCAGGCGCCGTCGCCGACCTCGTCACGGCCGGGAAAGTACGGCACTTCGGCCTGTCCGAGGCATCCGCCGCCACCATCCGCCGCGCCCACGCCGTTCACCCGGTGACCGCCGTGCAGAGCGAGTACTCGTTGTGGACCCGCGACCCCGAGCCCGAGATCCTGCCCGCGCTGGCCGAACTCGGCATCGGATTCGTCCCCTTCAGCCCGCTCGGCAAGGGCTTCCTCACCGGCACGGTCGACGCGACGACCACCTTCACGGATGCGGACGTCCGCCGCACGATCCCCCGGTTCAGCGAGGACAACCGTGCCGCGAACCAGGCTCTGGTCGACCACGTGACCACCCTCGCCCGCAGCAAGGACGCCACAGCCGGGCAGGTGGCGCTGGCCTGGCTCCTGGCCCAGCACCCGTGGATCGTCCCCATCCCCGGAACCCGCCGCATCGAACGGGTGCAGGAGAACGCGGCCGCCACCGAGGTCGCACTGTCCGCCGACGAAGTCGCCGAGCTGAATGCTCTGGCCGCGAGCGTCGGTGTACACGGAGACCGCTACAACGAACACCACATGAGCCTGGTCAACGGCTGACACACCAGGCATGGGCGTCGGGCAGCCGCTGAAGGCGACCGCCCGGCGCCCTCCTGCGTCGCGCCCAAGAACGCCTACGCGCGCATGCTCCACGAGAGCCTGGCAACCGACGGCGTGCACGTCGCCCAGCTGATCATCCCCGGCGCCATCGCCACCGGCGACCCGCACACCGACCCGGTACGCCTGGCCGACACCCTGTGGCCTCTTCACAAGCAGCGCGGCGGCTTCCGGCACTACGCCTCACCGATGGACACCTGATGCCATCGGCCCGGGCCCGGGCCCGGATCCGTGCGCCCCGCGCTGCTCTTCCCGCCGCCGTGGCGGCCACCGTCCTTGCAGCGGCAGGCTGCACCACCAACACCGGCCAGGACGCGCCCGGGCCCGGGCCGACCGCCACCGGCCACACCTCCGCCACAGTGCTGCCGCCCGCCACCGCACCCGAGGGAAAGGACATCATGAAGATCCGGATGACCACCGACGCCGGAACCTTCGAGGCCACACTGAACGACAGCGCCGCCGCCCGCGACTTCGCCGGCCTGCTGCCGCTGACACTCAACCTCAGTGACTACGCCGGCACGGAAAAGGTCAGCGAACTGCCCCAGAAACTGACCACCGCAGGCTCCCCCACGGGGACCGCCGCCACGGCCGGAGACCTGACGTACTACGCGCCCTGGGGCAACCTGGCCATCTTCTACAAGGACTTCCACCACGCTGACGGCCTGGTCAAGATCGGCGAATTCGCCAGCGGCATGGAACAGTTCGCCCGCCCCAGCGGCGACTTCGAGGTCACCATCACCGCCGCCCGCTGAGCCGCTCTCGTCCGGCAGATCCTCCTGCCCACCGGACCTCTCACCGAGGGAAGAGCGCCGGACAGGTTGGCGAACGGTCAAGGTCCGATGGCACGGGCCACCCCTGGGGGGCTCCCATCCCTGCCATAGGAACAAAAGTACGCCAGGACAAGAACAAGAGTTCTTATCGACCCACAGGGCGCGAGGCGACGCGTTCGTACGCGGATCGCCAGAGGCGGCCGACCCTACGAGAGTTCCTTATCCGAAGCTCCGCGGCTCCGGTCACACGGGATGCAACGCCGCTTCCCCTCCACGCCCCGTTTCCGTGTGTCCGTGTTCCGCACTCCGTGTTCCTGGCAGGCCACTGCCCCCGGCCCGCTGTCAGGCGTCTCCTCGGGTCCGCCGAAGAACGCGCATCACGCATGCCTGACAGCGGGCAGGAAGACCGATGCCTGAGCTGTCCCCTCACACTCGGCGCAGGTCAGCTCTCTCAGTTTCCGCCGGAGGTTCGATACCGAACTCCGCTGCCCTCTCCAGTAGTTGGCTCCACACCTTGGGCGCCACCGGGATACCGCCCTCGCCGCGCTCCACCGCCACTGCGGCACTGCGCTCGCCGGGGTAGAACACACCCGACGCACCGTCCGCCGGCGGTAGTCCCTTGAGGGTGCCCAGGGCCGCATCGACCGCGGTGGTAAAGGCGACCGCGTCGCCGAAGGCCGCCGGGTCGAGGGCGATCAGAGTGGCGTTCTGACGGTGCTTGCGGCCCTGCGGATCATCCGAATGGAACGCCGAGAAGATCGGCGCGCCGACCAGCACGCTCGTCAGCAACTCGAAGGCGAGCGACATACCCGACCCCTTGGCACCGCCGAGCGGCAGCGGCATGACCGCCCTCTCCGGGTCCGTGGTGGGAGTTCCGTCGCCGGTCGCGGCGGCTCCCTCCGGCAACGGAGTGCCACTCGCCTTGGCCTGGCGGATCTTACCGAGCGCGATGGTGGCGGTAGCCATGTCCAGGAGCAGCGGGGCGTGGCTGCCGGCCGGGACGGCGACAGCGAGCGGGCTGGTCGCCACTGCGGCTCCCTTGACCCCGGTGTAGCCCATGTTGGGCATCCCGGCGACGAAGGCGATGCCGATCAGGCCCTGCTCGGCGATCTTCGACACGTAGTAGCCGATGGCGCCGGTGTGGACGGTGCGGCGCACGCCCACGGCAGCGACGCCGCAGGACCTGGCCCGGGCCACTGCCTCCTCCGCTGCTGCGGTGAGGGCCACCGGGCCGGGTGCGCGGTCCGCGTCCAGGACGGCGGTGGCCGGTGCGGTGGACTCGATCTCGATCTGTGCGTCCGCGTTGGCGATGCCCTTGGCCAGCAGGTCCAGGTAGGCGGGAACGCGTGCGATGCCGTGGGATTCGACCCCGCGCAGCGCCGCCCATACGGCGACGTCGGCGGTGGTCCGCGCGCGCTCGGGGCTGAGGCCGCCCTTTTCGAGAAGGGCCGCGGAGAAGGTGCGCAGGTCCCCGGCGGGGATCAGGACCTTCCCCGGCTTGGGGGTGGGGGTGTCGCTCATGGTGGCGGGTGCCTCCTGGGTCAGCGGGTGACGAGGACGTCGACGACGGCGGTGGTGCCGTCCGCCACGGCCTTGAGGGCGCGCTCCAGAGCGGGCGCGAGGGCGTCGGACGTGTCGACCGTCTCGGTGTGCATTCCGAAGGGCTCGGCGAATGCCGCGAGTCTGGGCAGCCGGTGCAGGTCGGTGCCGAGCCATTCGCCGGTCTCGGCCGCCGCGCCCTCGGGATAGAACCTGCGGTGGTTGAGGTTCATCGACTTGTACACGCGGTTGTTGAACACGACGATGAGCAGCGGCAGTTCGTATGTCCTGGAGGCGTCGTACGACGGGATCACCGGGTTGTACGCGAATGCTCCGTCGCCGACGGTGAGCACCACGGGGCGTTCCCCGGCGGCGAGTTTGACGCCGAGCGCCACCGCGATGCCCTGGCCGAGTCCGCCCTGCACGTAGAAGTACGAGTCGGGGCGGGAGGTCCGGACGTGTCGTTTGACGACGCGGCTGTGGGTGATGGTTTCGTCGACGACGATCCCGTCCCGGCCGTCGAGGATCTTGCGCAGCGTCGCGGCGACCAGCACCGGGTCGATGCCCTCGGCCTGTTCCGCGTTCGCCTCGGCGGCGGCGATCGCGGCCTGCTCGTCTGCGTACCGCTGCTCCTGCGCCGCGCGCCGCGTGGTGACGGCGGTGGCGTCGAGGTCCTTCGCCCGCTTGGTGAGCTGGCGCAGGGTATGGGGGACGTTGCCCTCCAGGTACTGGTCCGCGAACAGCACCTGGTAGGCGATGTGCGGTCGTTGCGGCACCTCGTCGATGACGACGACCTCGGCGTGGGTGGGGCGTCGGCTCGGCGGGTAGAAGGGGGCACGGCAGTTGACGAGGAGGATCAGGTCGGCCTCGTCCATCCACGGTCCGATGTCGCTGCCCGCGTGCAGCGGGCTGGTGCGCGGGAAGTTGCCGCACACGGTCGAGTCGGGCTCGACGACCGGGATGTTCCACGCCTCGGCGAAGGCGACAAGGGCTTCGAAGCCGCCGGCTTCGCGGCCTGCGGTCTCTGTGACGATCACGGGGTTCTTCGCCTCGCGGATCATCCGGGCGGCGCGATCGACCTCTTCGGGCGAGCTGTGCGTGGAGCCCGGCGGCACGAGGGGTCTGGCCTCGCGGCCGTCCCATTCCTCCAGCAGGATCTCCAGCGGGATGTTGAGGTAGGCGGGGCCCGCCGGGGCCCGCCAGGCCAGCTCCGCCGCCCGCGTGATCATCGTGGGCAGGGTGTGCACGCCGGCGGCCTCGTTGGACCACTTGGTGAACGGCTGGGCGACGTGGTGCGGACCGCCCACGATCGACAGGTTGCGGTACCACTGGCCGCCCGGGTCCTGCCCGGGGCCGTCGCCGTAGGTGCTCGACTCCGAGGAGGTGACCACCATCGGGACGCCGGCGAGCAGCGCACCGTGCACCGCCATCGAGCCCTGGAGCAGCCCGGGGGCCGCGTGCAGGAGTACCCCCTGCGGGCGGCGGGCGACCAGGCCGTAGCCGGTGGCCATGCCCACTGCCACGGTCTCGTGGGTGAGGTCCAGGTACTGGGGCGCCGGTTCACCGTCCCGGTGGCGCCGGGCCAGGGACTCCCACACCGGGGCCCACTCGGACCCCGACGAGCAGAAGATGTAGTCGGCACCGACGGCGTTGAGGGCCGAGACGACGGCGTCCCCGCCGTCGGCGCCCGGAGTCTTCTTGGTATCCGTCATCTCGGTGTTCCTCAGCCTTCGATCGGCCAGTTGAGGACCTCGCTGATGCCGCGGCCCATCATCCATTCGAGCTCGTCGGCGGTGAAGTCGTAGTGCTTGGTGAACTGCTCGATGGTGTCGGTGTAGGTGATGCCGTGGCCGAGCAGGCGGGTGATGTCGGTGCCGTAGAAGCAGCGCTGCGGGCCCATCTTGTCGACCATCTCGCGCACGTACTTCTCGATGTTCCTGTTCGGGAAGGGCTGGGTCGAGTAGCCCGGCAGTGCGGAGACCTTGACGTAGATGTTGGGGTGCTGGTGCAGGTCGGCGGTCTCGGAGACCCAGTAGCCGATCGCGTCGTCGACACAGCGGGCCATGATGCCCATGTGGTCGATGATGATCTTCAGCTCGGGGTGCCTGGCGGCGATCTCGCCGAGCTCACGCTTCCAGATCGGCGCATGCACCATGGTGGGGATGCGGAGTTCCTCCGCGATCGGCCAGTACCACTCGTTGGTGCCGTCGATCATCCAGTTGCGGTCCTGCGGCCGGTGGAACGTGAGGCGAGTGCCCTTGATGTGCGGGTTCTGGGCGAAGTCCTTCAGCATGGCCGTGCCCTCGGCCTCGTTGTCCTGCGGGACGCGGGCCATGATGCCGAAGCGGTCCGGGTACGCCTCGCATGCCTCCAGCGCGTAGTCGATGCGATTGCCCTCCCACGAAGGGGGAAGGATCAGCGCCCGGTTGACGCCTGCCTCGTCCATCAGCTCAAGGGCCTCCTCGTACGAGAAGGGGTCCTCGCGGTGGCCGTTGAGGCGGATCCGCTCGCGCGCACCCGGGATCCAGGGGCGGTCCGGAGTCTCTGCCTTCCAGATGTGGATCTGGGTGTCGACAACAAACATGGTGTGCCTCTTTCTCTCAAGAGCGGTAGGGGTGGGGTGGTGGGAACGCTAGGCGAGCGGCGCGGCCTTGCCGAGAGCTGGGGATGCAAGCACTAGTTGCGCGGGAGCCGCCCCGCGCGGCGCGTGTCAGCTTGCGGAGGCATCCTCGAAGACGGTGTCGATGATGTGCTCCGCGATGGCCATGGATGACGTGGCGGCCGGCGAGGGGGCGTTGCGGACGGATGTGATGTCGCCCATCCGGTGGATGGCGAAGTCGTCCACGAGGGAGCCGTCACGGCCCAGTGCCTGGGCGCGCACCCCGGCTCCGCCGCGCACCACGTCCGAGGCGTGGATGCCCGGCACATAGACCTCCGCGGCCCGCATGTAGGCCCGTACCGACAGTGAGCCGCGCATCTCCTTGATGCCGGTGCGCCAGTGCGCCCTGGCCAGGTGCCAGAAGCCGGGGAAGGCGGCGATGCGGCCGAGTTCGCGCAGGTCGATGTCGGACGGGCGGTAGCCCTCGCGGGCGAAGGCGAGGACCGCGTTGGGGCCGATCTCCACCCCGCCGTCGACCCGGCGGGTGAAGTGCACGCCGAGGAAGGGGTACCGCGGGTCGGGAACCGGGTACACGAGACCGCGCACCATGTGCGTCTTCTCCGGCCGGACCACCATGTACTCGCCGCGGAACGGGACGATCCGCGGTTCGTCGCCGTCGTCGGCGAGCTGGGCGACCTGGTCGCTCTGCAGCCCTGCGCACAGGATCAGACGGTCCGCGTCGAGCCTCTCACCGCCGGCGACGACCTCGACCCCGCCGCCCGCCCGCCGGGTCACACGGGTGACCGGGGAACCGGTGCGCACCTCGCCGCCGGCGTCCTCGATGTCCTGGGCGAATGCCATGGCGACGGCGGTGTAGTCGGTGATGGCGGTGCGCGGGGAGTGGATGGCCGCCTTGCCCACCGCGTGCGGCTCGATCTCGCCGATCTCGCTCGCACCGACCCTGCGCACGCCGGGCACCCGGTTCTCCAGGGCGTTGGCGTACAGCGCCTCCATACGCGGCACTTCGTCGTCGGTGACGGCGACGACCAGCTTGCCGCACTCCTCGTGGGGCAGGCCGCGTTCCTGGCAGTACTCGCGGATCATTCCCATGCCGCGGGTGCACAGGCGGGCCTTGAGGCTGCCCGGCTTGTAGTAGATGCCGGCGTGTACCACGCCGGAGTTGTGACCGGTCTGGTGGACGGCGACTTCCCGCTCCTTCTCCAGCACCACGACACGGGTGCCGGGGCGGCGCAGGGCGATCTCGCGGCCCGTGGCCAGACCGACGATGCCTGCGCCGACGACGCAGATCGTCTCGTCAGCCATGGGCATCCTCCTCTCTCTGCTCTGTCTCTCCTTGCCGGGCTGCCCGCGCACTGCATGCCGGGCTGCCCGCGCTCTCCTTGCCGAACTGCCCGCGTCAGGAGCCGAAATGAAGGGCGACGGTCTTGACGCGGGTGTAGAAGCGCAGGGCCTCCTCGCCCTGCTCCTTGAACGGCGAGCCGGACGCGCGGAAGCCGCCGAAGGGATGGTGCACGTCCCAGCCCGATGTGGTGGTGTTCACCGCGATCTGGCCGCATTCGGCCTCGTCGGCGAATCGGTGGGCGGCGCCCAGGCTCTGGGTGAACACGGCAGCCGCGAGACCGAAGACGGAGTCGTTCACGGCCTCGACGGCCTCTTCGAAGGAGTCCACCGGCAGCAGGGCGACGACGGGGCCGAACACCTCCTCACGCCAGATGTCCATGTCCGGGCTCACCTGGCCCAGCACGGTGGGGTTGACGTAACAGCCGTGGTGCAGCGCCTGGTCGGCCGGCTTGTCACCGCCGGTGAGGACCGACGCGCCCTGACGGACGGCGCGTTCGATGTCGGACAGCACCCCGTCCCGCTGCCGCGCGGAGACGAGCGGACCCATCGTGGTGCCCTCGGCGAGGCCCGGGCCGACGCGCAGCGCGGCGGTCTCGGCGAGCAGCAGGCCGGTGAACTCCTTGTACACCGGCCGTTCGACGATCACTCGGCTGGTGGCGGTGCAGCGCTGGCCGGCCTGGGCGAAACCCGCGGCGGCCACGGCCTTGGCGGCTGCGTTCAGATCGGCGTCCGCGAGGACGACGGTGGCGTTCTTTCCGCCGAGCTCGCCCTGGAAGCGGACGTTGCGTGCGGCGAGCCGCGCGCGCAGACCTTCGCCGACCTCGTTGCTGCCGGTGAAGGTGAGCGCGGCGATGCGCGGGTCGGAGATCAGCGCATCGGAGATCTCCGACCCGCGGCCGGTGACCACGTTGAGTACGCCGGCGGGGAGGCCCGCATCGTGCAGGGCGCGGGCGAAGTGGAGGGCGGCCTGCGGAGTGTCGGTGGCGGGCTTGAGGACGGCCGCGTTGCCTGCGGCGAGGCAGGGCGCCAGCTTTCGGGCGGGCGTGATGAGCGGGTCGTTCCACGGCGTGATGGCCAGGACGATGCCGAGCGGCTCGCGCTGGTGGCTGACGCGGGTGTCCGGGCGGGCGTCGTGCAGGAGCGTCCCGTAGCCCTGGCGGGCGACGCCCGCGTAGTACTCCAGGAAGTCGGCGGCCTTGACGGTCTCGCCCGTCGCCTCGGCCCGGGTCTTGCCCATCTCCGTACTGAGGTCGTCGGCGATCTCCGCGACGCGCTCCCGCAACAGCCGGGCGGCCTCCGTCATGACCCGGGCGCGCTCGAACGGGCCGGTGCGCTTCCACACAGCGAAGCCCTGCTCGGCGTGGTCGTAGGCGCGCGTGACGTCGGCGGCGCTCAGCGCGGGAACACGGGCGACGGGTGTGCGGAGATCCGAGGGGTCATGCACATCGATCCACTCACCGGTCGTCACCCACTCCCCACCGGACAGGGTTTCCAAGGTACGCATGGGATCACTTCCTTCGTCCGCCGCGGTGCGGGTTCCGCGGACTGCGGAGAGCGGCGGTAGGGCCGGATGCGACAACACACCATGTCGGGGCGGTGCCACCAGCCCCGCACAGGCAGTCATTGCTTGCACCGCGCGTAGGTCGCGGGGCGGATGATCCGTGCTGGAATCAGCGGTCCGGAGAGCATCTTCGGTGCCGTCGGGAACCGGTGCCCCAGCTGGGCCGCGCGGAACCCGTGAGAGCGTGAGGAGACCACACATGGCGTACGCAGTCGTCGCCCACTACCGCTGTGACCCCGTCGACGAGGCCACGGTGCGTGCCGTGCTGCTGAAGGTGCGGGAGCACACCCGCGCCGAGCCGGCGAATCTGGCGTACGAGGTGCACGCCGAGGCGGAGCGTCCGGGTGGCTTCGTGCTGTACGAGCAATACACGGACCGCGCCGGTTTCGATGCGCACAAGGCCGCCGGCCACTTCGGCGAACTGATCGTGGACCGCGTGTGGCCGCTGCTGACGGAGCGCTCCGTCACCTTCGCCGAGGTCCTCTGAGAGCACATCTGTCGGGACCGGCGCGGGGTGGCGCTGATCCCGCGAAGGACTCTGCCGGGAAGCGCGGGCGCGCCTCCCGGCAGTCCTCGTGCTCAGAACTCGTTGCCCCAGCAGTAGCGGGCGAGGGTCTCCACCAGGACCAGTTTGCGGCGCTGCTCCTCAGCACTCAGCAGCGGCCGGCCGGCCGAGTCGGCGAAGCCGCGGGACGGCGCGACGGCCATGTCCTCGATGTCCTTGATCTCGGCGCCCAGGTCGATACGGGCCATCACCGTGTCGATGTCCTCACGTGCGGGCACCGTCGCGTCCACCACGCCCAGACACACGTCCCGGTCCTCCGGCAGCGCCTTGAGGAGGTCGAGTTCGGCGTCGGTGCCCTGGTCGTACGGCAGGACCCACCGGTCCGCCGGAACCTGACCGTACAGCCGCTCGGCCCTGGCCCGGTCCACCGCGGCGGGGGCCGCCCAGCCGGGGCTGACGCCGATCCGCACGCCCTGGCCGCGCCCGTCGAGCGGGACGGCCAGAGCCTCCACGGCGAGTGTGTCCTCGAAGGAGAGCGCGCCGCCGGGGGTGGGCTCGGCCGCCACCTGCCCGAGGAGCAGCGGGTTGTTGAGCTGGATCAGCCGGACGCCGCGGGAGACCAGCAGCTCGATCTCCGCACGGATGATCTCCGCCAGGGCCTCGCCGAGTTCACGGGCGGTGGCGGGGCCGCCCGCCGCTATGAGCTCGGGGTCGAAGGTGGTGGCGGCGAGGTAGGCGGGCGAGGGCAGCGATGCCTTCGGGGCGATCACCGTCAGCCCCGCGAGCCGCGCCGCCCAGTCGGCGAGCAGCGGGCCGTGGGCCTTGGGCAGGGCTTCCGCGACCCACCGGGGCAGGCCGTCCGCGTCCTGCCCGGTGCGCCGGAAGCCGGAGACGGCGTCGAAGACGGCGCTGCGGAAGTCCTCGCGGGGGAAGTCCCCGTCGGTGACGACGGTGGAGCGCAGTCTGCGCTGGTAGTCGACCGCTTCCTCGACCGCCTCGGTCTCCGCCCGGTGCAGGGTCTCGGCGTCGATCTCACCGGCTGCGGCCCTCTCGCGTGCGGCGGTGAGGAAGGCGGGGCGGATCAGACTGCCGTGGTGGTCGATGCGGTAGTTGAAGGTGTCCGCCATGGTTCAGTCGTCCTTTCCGGCGGGCTTGCCCGCGACGCCCCATGCGTCGAAGTCCAGCTCGTAGCCGAGGGAGGCGAGCACCTCGTCGGCGACCTGCTGGTCCTCGTCCGCGGTGCCGCCGGCGATGCCGAGCCCGCCGAGGACCTCGCCGTCCTTCTTGATCGTGACGCTGCCCTCGGTGGCCATGATCGGCAGGGCCGCCGAGGGCAGTTGGGAGAGCTGGGAGAAGAACACCGGCTGGCTCTCCTGCCACTTCTTCAGCATCTTGCCCGGCCGCTGCATCACGGCCGCGGTGTACGCCTTGGCACGGGCGATGTCCGGGGTCAGGGGACGTGCTCCGTCGGAGCGCCGGACGCTGATCACGAAGCCGCCGGTGTCGACCACGGCGACGCTGACCGCCTTCCCGATCGACCCGGAACGCTTCAGTGCGGCGTCGATGATCGCTTCCGCGGCGTCGAGGCTGAGGCTGCTCATGCGGCTTCCTTCTGTGCGGTGAGTGTGCGGCGCAGGTGGGCGACGGCCGCGTTGTACTGGTGCGGCGCCTCCCAGTACATGGAGTGCGGGGCGTCCGGGACGACTGCCAGGTGCGAGCCGGGCAGCAGTTCGTGGGCGCGGGTCACGGTCTTCACGCTCAGCACGGCGTCCTTCTCCCCGGACAGGAAGGCCACCGTGACGTCCGAGTCGCGGATGTCGTCCAGGGACGGGCCGCCCGCATCGAGATTGCGCAGGTCGGCCATCTTGGCGACGTTGAAGGTGCCCATCTGCTGGAACAGGAAGGTGAGATCGGCGCGCTCCTGCTGGAACCGCTTGGTGAGCAGGCGGTCGATGACGGGGAGCTTGACCGCCTCCGCCCGGTCGGCGGCGGCCAGTTCGGTCAGCTCGGGGTTACTGATGCCGCCGAGGGAGTGGCCGAGGGTGACGGAGCCGACCCTGTCGGGGCGGAGCAGACCTGCGCGGAGGGCGGCCACCGACCCGATGGACTGTCCCACCAGCATGGTGTCGGTGAGGTCCTCGGCGTCCAGGACGGCGACCACATCACCGGGGAAGTCCTGCCCGTCGAACTCGGGCATGGACGAGTCGGACTTGCCGAAGCCGCGCAGGTCCATGGTGACGACGGTGAACTCATCGCGCAGTGCCGCCACTTGCTGCCACCAGGCGGCGTGGTTGCCACCGCTGCCGTGCACGAAGAGGATCGCGGGGCCGCTGCCGTGGCGTTCGTAGTAGAGGGACGCGCCGTCGGAGTCGACGAAAGGCATGTGGATAACTCCTGGTGGTGACGGGTCAGTTCGGGCGCTTGCCGTGGAAGACCAGCTCGATCATGGTGTGGTCGGGGTCGTGGATGTAGCAGAACTTGGACTGGTTCTCGGGCCGCTCGACGGGGCGGGTGTGCCGGATGCCCAACTCCCTCATATGGGCGAGGAAGTCGTCCCAGTCGTCGACCTCGACGGCGAAGTGGTAGGGCGCCATGCGCTCCATCACCTCCACCGGTGTGAAGTGCAGGTCGAAATTGCCGCGGGTCATCAGCACCACGCGGGTGTTGGACTTGGGCATGATCCGCTTCATCCCGAAGACCTTGGCGTACCACTCGGCGGTCCGGTCGGGGTCAGTGGTGGGGAAGTTGACGTGGTGGATGTAGCGGGGGGCGTTGCTCATCGCTGCTGCCTTTCGGTGTCTTCTGATCGGACGGGGTTGGACAGGACGCCGATGCCGCTGATCTCGATGTCCACGGTGTCCCCGGGCTCTATCGGGCAGGTGGACTCGGCGCCCATCCACAGCACGTCACCGGGGTGCATGGTGATGTGCTTGGTGATCTCGACGATGTGGTCGAAGGGGTCGAAGACCATGTCACCGGTGGGGAAGGCCGCGCGCACCTCACCGTTGACGCGCAGTGTCGTCGTCTGGGCCAGGGCGTCGACGTCCGTCTCGATCCAGGGCCCCATCGGCTTGAACGTGTCGCTGTTCTTGCTGCGCCACAACGTGCGGTCCTGGTGCTGCCAGGAGCGGGCGCTCACATCGTTTCCGATCGTCCAGCCGAAGACCGACTCGCGTGCCTCCTCGTACGTGGCGTACCGCAGGGTGCGGCCGATGACGGCGACGAGTTCGGGCTCGGCCTCGAACCTGCCCTCGACGCCGGCCGGCTTCACGATGGGCGAGCCGTGCCCGGTCAGGGCGTTGTTGGCCCGGTATCCCACCTCGGGGCGGTCAGGCAGTACGGCTGCGGCGTTGCCGAGTGCGGCTGCGTGTTCGATGTGCCGCGGGTAGTTCATGCCGACGGCATAGAACACGGGCGGATCGACCACGGGCAGCCAGGTCGCGTCGGCCCGGGGCACCGTGCCGATGACGGTGGGCTCGCCCGTGAGGGGGGACGCGGACAGCAACTCGATGTTCCCCTCCCCCACCTGGCCCCAGAGCGCTTGTCCTGCGACCGAGACGCGGGTGTACCTCATGCACCTCAGCCCGCCAGCAGATGGGAGACGCGCTTGGTGACCAGGTAGGCGTCCAGGGCCTCGGGCCCGCCCTCCCGGCCGTAACCGCTCTGTTTCACGCCGCCGGAAGGGGCCTCGTGGACGGAGCCGCCGCAGTGGTTGAGGGAGAGGATCCCGGCCTCCAGCTCGCGCACCAGGCGCTCGGCGGTGGCGGCGGACTCGGTGAAGCCGTAGGCGGCGAGACCGTACGGCAGTGCGTTCGCGGTGGCCAGTGCTTCGTCGAGGTCGGTGAAGGGCACGAGGGGCGCGAGCGGGCCGAACGGCTCCTCGTGCATGAGCTCGGCGTCCGCCGGTACGTCGGTCAGGACGGTCGGGGCGAAGAAGTAGCCGGGGCGGTCCGGACGTTCGCCGCCGGTACGGACCGTGGCGCCACGGCCGACAGCATCGGCGGTCAGGCGCTGCATGGCCCGGAGCCGCCGCTCGTTGGCGAGCGGTCCCATGGTCGTGCCCTCGTCGAGGCCGTCGCCGACGACGAGGTTCTCCACGGCCTTCACGAACTCGGCGGTGAAGACGTCGATCAGACTCTCGTGGACCAGGAAGCGACTGGGTGAGGTGCACACCTGGCCGGCGTTGGCGAACTTCGCCCCTGCGGCCTTGCGGGCGGCCCCGACCGGGTCGGCGTCCGCGCACACGATGACCGGGGCGTGGCCGCCGAGCTCCATCAGCGAGGGCTTCATGACCTTGCCGGCCTCGGCGGCCAGCAGCTTGCCGACCGGGACGGAGCCGGTGAACGCGATGAGACGGATGGCCGGGGAGGCGATCAGGTGGGCCGACACCTCGGCGGGCTCGCCGAAGACGAGGTTCAGCACCCCCGCGGGCAGACCCGCGTCCACGAAGCAGCGCACCAGGGCGGCGGCGGTGGCGGGCGTCTCCTCGGATGCCTTGATGATGATCGAGCAGCCGGCCGACAGCGCCGAGGAGATCTTCCGCATCGGGCCGCCCGCGGGAAAGTTCCACGGGACGAACGCGGCGACCGGGCCGACCGGATCGCGGCGCACGGAGAGCAGGGTGCCGGGCGCGGAGGGAATGATGCGGCCGTAGGCGCGGCGCGCGTCGTCGGCGTGCCAGCGCAGGGTGTCCGCGACGCGACGGGCCTCCCCCGTGGCCTCCGCGAGGGGCTTGCCCTGCTCCAGGGTCATGATCCGGCCGATCGTCGCGCTGCGCTCGGTGAGCAGGTCGGCGGCGGCATGCAGAAGGGCGGTGCGCTCGGCTATGGGCGTCCTCCGCCACACCGTGAAGCCTTCGGTGGCGGCGTCGAGAGCGCGGTCCAGGTCTTCGGTGGTGGCGAGCGGTACTTCTCCGACCGCCGTCTCGGTGGCCGGGTTCACTACGGGGGCGGTGCGGCCGGTTCCGCCCTGGCACCACTCGCCGGCGATGTACATGCGGACGGTGGGGTAGCCGTGGTCGGTGGTCATGAAGTGCCCTTCCAGGCTGGCGTGTTGGTGGTCAGGAGGCCGATGCGTCCGGCGCTTCACGGTTGGTGCGCAGCGTCCAGATGTGGTGCGGCGGGGTCGTCTCGTGCACCCGGGTCTCGTAGGTGTCGTCGACCCGGTCCATATCGGCGGCGTACTCGACGCGTCCTCCGCAGGGCGCGTGCACGAAGCGGAAGATGTTCGAGCCGACGGTGTGCCGGCCGAGCCGGCGCGCCTCTCGCCACCCCTGCTGGATCATGTGGTTGCCGCCCTCGATGACGTCGTCGAAGCCCGGAACCTCGTAGGCGATGTGGTTGACGCCTGCCCGGTCGGGGCGGTGGCAGAGCAGCATGGTGTGCTGGTCGTCGTCGCCGGGGGCCTGCATGAAGACGCCCATGGGTTCGACCACGTCGGTGGGGCGGAAGCCGAGTCGCTCCACGTAGAAGGCGACGGCCTCCTCCTTGCCCTGCTTGCGGATGTTGAGTGCCACATGGCACATCCGCAGCGGGCGTACCCGGGTGATGGCGTCCAGGGCGCTGTTCCAGCGGCTGACGCTGCCGAGCGCGTTGGCGGGCCGGGGGGTGGCGTCCGCGGACCGGGGCCGGGCGAGAGTGAGTCCGACCCCGAATCCGCTCTCGTCGACCGTGTGATGCACACCGGCGGCGTCCGCCCGTACCTCGCGGTCACGGCCGGCCTCCCTCACCAGCCGGTCCAGCTCCTCGCCGGTGTCGACGCCCCACACCACCTCGCGCAGGGTGGGTCCGGACTCGACCGGCGCCGGGAGCAGCGCGTGCGGTCGGGTGTCGAGCCGGAGCGTCTGTCCGGTCAGCGTCTCGAACACCGCGTGCTCGTCGGTCCTCTCCACCAGGAAGAGACCGAAGTCGTCGAAGAACCGTCCGCATGCGGCGAGGTCGTCGATGCTGTAGGTGACCGATTCGATTCTCTGGATTCCCATGGTTCCTCACTTGACGGGTCTCACCTGCGGGACGTGAGCGGCCACCGGATACCGGCGATCGTAGGAACGGCTGCTCGGCCGCATCAACAGCCTGGTCGCGCAGGTATCGCAAGCGTTTCTTGCGCGTCCGGTCGGCCCGGCCGATGCCCGGTCAGGGCCGGGTCATCTGCCGATCGTCGGAATGGGATTGCCCGAGAACCATTCGGCGAGAAAGTCGAGAAATACGGATATTTTTCGCGGGGTGGCCTGTCCGGGGCCGTAGATCGCGAAGAGCGGGCGGTCGGGGACCGCGAGCTCGGGGAGCAGGACCTCCAGCGCACCGGAGATCAGGTCGTCATAGGCCGGACGCTGCGGCAGGAGGGCGATGCCGCGGCCGTGCACGGCCGCCTTCTGCAGGGCGATGTAGGAGTTGGACGAGAAGGCCACGTTGCGGATCTTGTGCAGCGTGGAGGCGTGTCCGTGACCGATGCGCCACACGGGGTCGTTGACGTGCACGAGGCAGGCGTGCGCGGCGATCTCGTTGGGTTCGGCGAGCGGCCCGTGCCGGTCCAGGTACGCCTTCGACGCACACAGCACGAAGGGGAGCGAGGCGATCTTCTTGAGCCGGACGCTGGAATCCCGCAGATCCCGTGTGTGAAAGGCGACATCGAATCCGCTGTCCAGGAAATCGTAGGTCCGGTCGGACATGCCGCCGAGCTCGAAGCGGATCAGAATTTTCGGATGCGCCGCTGAAAAGGCGGCTATGGCGTCGCCCAGATCCAGACTGCCGATCCATTTGGGGCAGATGACGCTGAGCGTGCCCTCCGCGCGGTCGTGCAGGTGCGCGATGCCGGCGTCCTCGGCCTCTATCTCCTCCAGAATCCGCGCGGCGAACTCGGCGTACCGCTGCCCCGGTTCCGTGAGACTCACCGACCGGGCGGTGCGATTGACCAGGCGGACTCCCACCTGTCGTTCGAGCTCGGCGACGTGACGTGACACCAGCGAGCCGGACGAACCCAGCTTCTTGGCGGCCCCACTGAAACTTCCGGACTGCGCGACGGTCACGAAACTGTGCATGAGGAGCAAGCGATCCATGGTTCCTCCGGAGGTTCCCTCGCGCTCGGACGACACCGAGACCGGGGGTACGTGGGACCGCCTTCACCGGAGCGCTCTGTGGCGCGGCTTGCGCAGAACATTCCGGTGACAGGCGAACATGCCGCTGGGACATGGCACAGCAGACACCGCGGCCCGGTGGGCATCTGCTACTTCGGGCAGTACTGAGGTGCCTCGCTCAGATTGTCCTTGGTGACCAAGACAAGAGGAATGTTGGCGATCTTGTCAACAGTCTTGTCGTGGTCGAGCAGACCCATGGTGTTGTTGACCGCGGTCCGGCCCAGCGTCATGGCCGAGTTGGCGACGGTGGCGGAGAAGCGACCGTCCTTGACGGCGGCCACACCCTCCTCGGTGCCGTTGACGGTCACGATCTTGACGTCCTTGGCGTTGGCGGTGTCGAATGCCTTGCGCACGGCGAGGGCCATCTCCTCATTGGCGACGAAGGCGTAGTCCAGGCCGGGGTGGGCCTGGATCATGTTCTCGGCGACGTCCTGCGCCTTGGCCGGGTTGAACATGGCGGGCTGGTTGGCGACCACCTTCGCGGTGGCGGGAAGGCCGCTGGTGAAGCCGGTGACCAGGAGGTCGGACGCGGCTCCGGGAGCGCCCGCGATCACTCCGACGTCGACCTGCTTGCCCGCGGCGTCCTTCTCGATCCAGTCGGCGTCCAGGCCGCCGACCTTCTTGAGGTCGACCACGGCGGCGCCCAGGACGTCCGACATGTCGTCCGTGGGCACCGAGGTCAGATAGATCGGGATGTCCGAAGCCTTGGCTTTGGCTATGTCGCCCTCCAGGGCGTCGACGTTGACCGTCTGGACAATCAGGGCGTCCACGTTCCGGGCGATCATGTCCTCGATGTTGGACAGCTCCGTCCCCGCGTCCTGCTTGGAGTTGGCCGAGTAGATCGTGGCTCCGGCCTCCTTCGCCGTCTGCTCGACGGACTTCAGCAGACAGGTGTGGAAGTGTGTGTTGGCGCCGTTGACGAACCCGAGGGTGACCGAACCGTTCTCGGCACCGCCGGTGTCGGAGCCCGTACCGCAGCCGGAGAGCACCAGGACGGTACCGGCGAACGAGGCCGCGACGGCGCGGCGGGACAGGGCAGTGGGCTTCATGAGGTGTCCATTCCTGCGTCTTTGAAGAGAAGGGAGTACGAGGAGCAGCGCCGCCGGCCCGAGGGCTTCAGCGCCCCGGCTCGGGCTTTCGCTGGAACTCGTTGATGACGGCCGCGACGAGGAGCACACCGCCGGTCACCACGTACTGGTAATAGCTGTTGACCTGGAGCAGGTTGAGGGCGTTGGCGACGACGCCCAGCAGGACCACGCCGAAGACGGTGCCCACGGCGGTTCCGCGACCGCCGGCCAGGGAGGTGCCTCCGATGACCACCGCGGCGACGGCGGTCAGTTGGAGTTGCAGGCCGCCGGTGTTGGGTGCGGCCGCCCCGAGCCGGGAGAGGAGCATCAGCCCGGCCAGTCCCCCGAGGCCGCCGGCGAGCGCGTACAGGGCGAGCTTGCGCCCGGAGACGTTGATGCCGCTCAGCCGGGCCACATGCTCGTTGCCTCCCATGGCGAAGGCGTCACGGCCGAAGGTGGTGAACCGCATGGCCAGGCCGATCACGACGAACACCAGCACCGCCACGACCAGCAGATACGGGATGCCGAGGATGCTGGAGCCGCCGAGGGCGGACATCTTCTCACCGATGGAGATGCTCATGCCGTTGAGTACGAGCAGGGCAACGCCGTCCAGCAGCAGCGCCGAGGCCAGTGTGGCCACGAACGGAGCGACCCCGGTGAAGGTCACGACCAGGCCGTTCACCAGTCCTATGAGAGTGGCCAGGAGCAGCGTGAGGACAACGGTGACGGCGGTGGACCAGCCGTGGGACACCATCTGCGCGGCGACGGCCACGGTGACGGCCGCGTTGCTGCCCATGGAGAAGTCCATGCCGCCGGCGGTCATCAGCAGAGTGAGCCCGGCCGCGATCACGGCGGTGACACTGACCTGGCGCAGCACGTTGAGCAGGTTCTGCGAGGTGGTGAACGAGTCCGCCTGAAGAGCGGTGAAGAGCACCACCAGGAAGAGGACGAGGATCAGTCCGCCGTGCGGAATCGCCAAGAGGGCCCGCGGGGTAAGGCGGGATCCTGTCGGCTCGGACGGCCCGGCCACGGCATCGGGGACGGTGGTGGGGGTTTTGAGACTCACTGCGGTTGACCTCCCAGAGCTGTGGCGACGAGCTCGTCGCGGGTGACGGCGTCGATGTCGTGTGCGGCGACCGTGCGGCCGGCACTGACAACGACGACGCGGTCGGCCAGACGCATGACTTCCTCGGCGGACGAAGAGGCGAGCAGCACGGCCACGCCCCGCGAGGCGAGGTCGTCGACGAGGGCGTGGATGTCGGCCATGGCCGCGACATCCACACCGTTGGTGGGGTCTTCGAGGAAGCAGGCGACCGGCTCGGTCTCCAGCCACTTGCCCAGCAGGACCTTCTGCTGATTGCCCCCGGACAGCGTGCCCACCGGAGGGTTGCCGGTGAGGGCGACCACGCCGTAGCTGCGGCGCACGGGCGCCGCGCGGGCCGCGAGTTCACTGCGGCGGTGCACCCTGCGGCGCGAGAACCGGTCGTCGGCCAGCATCAGGTTCTCGTCCAGGGACAGTCCCGCAACCAGTCCCAGAGCCCTTCGGTCACCCGTCACGCAGCGAAGACCGCTGGCGAGCGAGGCCGAGACCCGGCCGAACGGCACGGGGCGGCCGTCGACGGACAGGTGGCCGGCGTCCGGTCGCCGCCGTCCGGAGAGCAGGTCGAACAGGTGCGACTGCGCATCCCCGGCGGGGCCCAGGACGGCGACGATCTCGCCCTTGCGCACGTCGACGGTGAAGTCCTGGATGGCCCGCCCATGACTCAGACCACGTACGGCCAGACCCCTTTCGGCCCTCGGGGCGGGCCGCTCCGGGCGCTGCGAGACGACGTCCCGGCCGACCATGCTCCGCACCAGTCCCGCGGGATCCATCTCCGAGGCGGGTGCGCTGCCCACCCGGGCGCCGTCCCGCAGAACCGTGATGCGATCCGCGATCGCCATGACCTCGTCGATGTAGTGCGAGATGTAGACGATGGCGACGCCCTCGTCGCGCAGGGTGCGCACCAGATCCCTGATCTGGCCCGCGGCCCCCGCGCTCAGGCAGGCGGTCGGCTCGTCGAGTATGAGGACGCGGCCACCCCTGCGGACCTCTCGGGTGACCTCCACCATGGTCTGTTCGGCGACGGTGAGCGAGCCCGCGATCCGGTCGACGTCGATCCGGATACCGAGGTGCGACAGCGCCTTGCGCGCCTCGGCCCTGACCGTCTTCCAGCGGACGCTGCCGCGGCGGGTCGGCAGGTCGCCCAGCATGACGTTCTCGGCGACGGTCAGCCCCATGGCCAGTTCCCGGCGCTGCGGCACGCAGGAAACACCGAGGCGGCGTGCCCTGCGCACGGTCAGCCCGGCCTGTCGGTCACCGTTCACCTCGATGGTGCCGCTGTCGCTCTGGTACACCCCGGAAAGGATCTGCACCAGGGTCGACTTCCCGGCACCGTTCATACCCATCAGCGCGTGCACCTCGCCCGGGTACAGATCGAGGTCGACTTCCTTGAGCGCCGCCGCCCCGCCGAAGCTCTTGCTGATGCCCCGCACCCGAACCACGGCCTCGGACGTCCTGAGGGAAGTCACGGCTGTGCCTGATCGCCACCCGGGACGACCCGGCCGTAGCCGCGGATGTCCGGGAAGGGCGGGGTCCGGTCGGGCTGGAGGTCCACCTGGAAGGTGTTCAGGCACATGCCGAGCATGGTGAAGTTCCCGAGCGCGCCGATCGTATCGACCAGTCCCTTGGAACCGAAGCACGCATGAGCGCGGGCGAAGGTCTCGTCGGACACGAAGTGATCCCTGAGAACCTCCCGGCAGAACCGGTAGAAAGCCACGTCCGCCTCGTCGTCGAAGACGGCCTCACGGTTCTCGGCGATGGCCTGCACGGCAGCCTCCGGAACACCGGCGTCGATCGCCTGCCGCACATGCGCGTTCCACGAATACTGCGCGTCCCAGTTGCGGGCCGCCATCAGCAGCGCCAACTCACGCAGATGCTTGGGCAGGCCGCAGTCGAACCGGGCGAAGGCGCCGAGAGACTCAGCACGCTCGCACATCTCCGGGCTGTGCAGCCAGACCCGGAACGGGCCTCGGACCGCACCCCGGCGGCCGGCGATGCGAGCAGCCAACTCCTGCTGCCGCGGACTCATTTCCTCATCGCTGAGAACGGATAGCCTCATCGGTCCGGTACCTGCCTTCTCTTTCCCGAGCGTTTCAGGCACGGAACGGAACGCCGTGCGATGCGAGCCGACGGTACAACCAGGTTCAGAGAGCTCACCCCTCGTGGATTGCAAGGTAAAGCTGCATGCCGGAGGGCCCCCGTTTTTGGGGGTCACCACCTACCGTCGTTCGACGCATCACCGTTCGGCGGAGAGGAACTCCCGGATGACCACCATCATCAAGACCGCGTCCGTACCCCTGCTCGACCGAGGCGGAGCGGTGGTGACGACACCACTGATCACGACGTCCTCGGCCGGTGGCGAAAACCGGATCACCAGCGGGATGAGCGTGTATCCGGTCGGCTCGGGTGCGCCACTGCACTCGCACAACTGCGACGAGCACGTGACGATCATCGAGGGGGTGGCGGAGGTGGTCGTCGACGGTGTGGTCACGAAGCTTGAGCAGTTCGACACCACGTACGTCCCCTCGCCCATCCCTCATCTCTTCAGGAACATCGGCGACGGCCCACTCCGCATCCTGTGGGTCTACTCGTCGGGGACGGTGACGCGTACGTTCACCGAGACCGGCGTGACGGTGGAGCACCTGTCGGCACAGGATCAGATGGGCTGATGACGCGGTACCCGGGCGCCGGGGCACGGCCGCTGTCCGGTGGGGAGGCCCGCGTCCGCCACATCGTCACCGTCGGACCGGACGCACGTCACCGGAGTCATGGTCTCCGCCGCGCCACTTCAGGTGGCCCCCGAAAAGCACTGGGCGTTACCGCGACTCAGCTGACCGTGCCGGTGCGGCGGTGCGACGCACTGCGGTCATGGGCGGCGATCGCGACCGCGGCGAACGAGCGGACCAGCGGATTCGTGTCGCCGTCGCTCCATGCCACCACCGCGCGGCTCGGCTCCATGTCGACCAGCGGCACGACAGCGAGCCCCGCTCCCGGCTCGTGGGTCAAGAGCGTCATCCCGACCGTGCCGTTCCAGAGCACGGCTTGACGGCACTCCTGGACCGCGTGCACGACCGGTCCTTCGCGGGGTTCTCCGCCGTTCCAGTACGACTGCCAGAGGGGGTCGGTGCCCTCCGGGAAGACGAACCAGCGGCGATCGGCCAGGTCTGCCAGGTGCACAGCGTCACGGCCGGCCAGCGGATCGTCGGCGCGCAGCAGCGCTCCTACTCGGTCGGCACACAACTCGCGTACGGTCAGGCCCGTTTCGTCGAACGGCGCACGGGTCAGGGCGATGTCGACCCGCCCGGCGTGCAGTCCGCAGGTGGGGTCGTCCAGGCCGGTCTCGCGGATGCGGACTTCGACATGCGGGTGCCGCCGGCGGAAGTCGTCAGCCAGCCGGCGGACGCCGGGATCGGTACTGTCGCCCAGAAGGCCGACGGTGAGGGATGCGGCACCGGCCGCTGCGGCCACGCGTTCGCGTACCCGGTCGGCCTGGTCGAGCAGACCGCGCGCCTCCTGGAGCAGCACCGCCCCCACCGCGGTGAGCGAAACACCGGTGGACGACCGGTGGAACAGAGTGGCGCCGACGTCCGTCTCCAGCTGTCTGATCGCCCGGCTCAGCGGCGGCTGGCTCATGTGCAGCCGGGCGGCAGCCCGGCCGAAGTGCAGTTCCTCGGCCACCGCCACGAAATAGCGCAGCATCCGTAGCTCCATACAGGAACGATACCCATACGGTATCGACGTCGCGGAACGAGTCCTGGACAGCGCGGTGCCCGGGCCGTGGAATCGAGGCATGACCGACGAAGAGAGGGCCGGTGCGCCGCTCCCGGACTCCGCCCCCGCCGTATCGGCGGTCGGCCCGGGCGACGGCGGGACCGTCCTTCGGGGCACCACACGCCCGCGCGTCCTCGAAAACGGCAGCAACACCGGCCACGCCCGCGCGCTCACCTGCAACTGCTCGATATGAAGGGACATCCGTGAACGCCGCATACTGGATCGTCGCCGGCCTGCTTGCCCTCTTCTACCTCTACGCGGGCGGGGTGAAGCTGGTCCACAGTCGTGACCGGCTCCGGCCGATGATGGCCTGGGTGGACGCCGTGCCCATGCCGGCCGTCAGGGGCCTCGGGCTGATCGAAGTGCTCGGCGCGATAGGGCTCCTCCTCCCGCCACTGAGCAACATCGGTCCCTGGACGGCCCTCGCCGCGGCCACCGGCTTCGTGATCCTGCAGATCGGCGCGACCGTGGTCCACCTGCGCATCGGGGACCACCGGATCGCCCTCAACATCACGCTCATCCTCACCGCGGCCGTGACCGTATGGCTGGCGGCCACCCGGCTGTGACCTCAAGGACAGGCGGCCGGGTCGGCAGGCACGGGCACCGGCCGCAGCGGCTGTTCAGCAGCCACCACTCCGACGGCCCACGCAAGTCGGCCTCCTGACGCCACTGCCGGGAGGGGCGGGGCCGTGCCCCCTGGCCAGGGCCGGGGCCGGGATCAACCGCTGGGCGAACAAGGAGTACCCGGGCGCGGGCTGCCACGTACGCGTTCCGGTCCGTGGTCGTCGACTCAACGAGCGTCACGACCGGCCGGATCCTCTTCCCGAAGGACGGAAAAGGCACCCGCGGCAGCTGCCGACACCGCCGCCGCGGCGGATCGCTCCGGGAGCTGCGGGTCGGGATCGGCACGCAGGAGCACCAGTTGGTGGTAGACCGGCGCCGTGGCGACGATCAGCAGGGTTCGCGCGTCCGTGTGCCGCGAGGGGAGTTCGCCCCGCTCGACCGCGCGGTCGACGAGGACTTCGCACTGGGCGTACCGGTCCGCCCACAACTTCTTCTGCGCCCGCGCGGCCTGCTCGGAGTGGAACGAGACGGCCATCAGAGCGACGGCGAACGACGGCTGTACGGTCAAGGATTCCTGGATCTCCTGGTTGAGAGCCGTCAGATCGCCGCGCAGGGAGCCGGTGTCCGGCGGCTGCCAGTCGATCTCGCCGGCGGCATCGATGACGTCGATGAGCAGACCGCCGACATCCCGCCAGCGCCGGTAGACCGTGGTGCGGTGCACGCCCGCGCGCGTCGCGACACCCTCCACGGTGAGTCCTTCGTGACCGCCTTCAGTGAGTTCGGCGCGCACCGCGTCGAGAACCTGGGCGCGAATGCGGGCGGTGCGACCGCCGGGACGGCGATCCGGCGTCGTGGCCGGCAGATCTGTCATCGGGAATCCAGTATCCGGTTGATCAACGTGACTGGGGTGTGCCAGCATCTTAACGCGACAGATGTCGCTCTAACTGTCCGCTTGAGAGGAACCGCCTCCACGATGCAGCCCGTCCCGGCCGACCCGACCGCACTCCATCCGATGCCCGAGCACCCGCGCGTCGTCCTGCTCAAGCCGTTGGTGAAGTCGCCGCTGATCGAGGTCGGTGACTTCTCCTACTACGACGATCCCGACGACCCGACCGCGTTCGAGACGCGCAACGTCCTGTACCACTACGGGCCCGAACGGCTCGTCATCGGCAAGTACTGCGCGCTGGGCACGGGCACCCGGTTCATCATGAACGGCGCCAACCACCGCATGGACGGCCCGTCCACCTTCCCGTTCCCCACCATGGGCGGCTCCTGGGCGGAGCACTTCGACCTGATCACGGACCTGCCCGGCCGGGGCGACACGATCGTCGGCAACGACGTCTGGTTCGGCCACGGCACCACGGTCATGCCCGGTGTACGCATCGGCCACGGCGCGATCATCGCCTCCGGCGCCGTGGTCACCGGCGACGTCCCCGACTACGGCATCGTCGGCGGCAATCCCGCCCGGCTCATCCGCACCCGCTACGAGGCCGCGGACGTTGCCCGCCTCCTCGCCGTGGCGTGGTGGGACTGGCCCGTGCAGCACATCACCGAGCACGTACGGACGATCATGTCGGGGTCGATCGCGGAACTGGAGGCGGTCGCCTCGCAGACCGGCCGGCCCTGACATCCGGGAGGTGTCGTCGTACCGGCGGACACGCCCCGGCCGCAGCGCCCTTTACCGGCGGACACGCCCCGGCCGCAGCGCCCTTTACCGGCGGACACGCCCCGCCCGCAGCACCCTTTACCGGCGGACACGCCCCGCCCGCAGCACCCTTTGATCGCCACCCGCCCATGGAAACGAGTGATCGACCATGCCCCGCCCTCGTGCCCACATCGCGATGGCCGGCGTACCCGTCGTCAGCCACGTCCTGCCCAGCCTGGCGGTCATCCGCGAGCTGGTGGCCCGCGGCCATCGGGTCACCTATGCCAATGACCCGTTCGTGGCCGACCGGATCACGTCCGTCGGCGCGGAACTGGTGCCCTGCACCTCCACTCTGCCGTTCGCCGACAACAACTGGCCCGACGACCCCATCGCCGCGGCGAGCCTCTTCCTCGACGACGCCGTCCAGGCGCTCCCACAACTGCGCGCCGCCTACGACGACGACCCGGCCGACCTCTACCTCTACGACATCGGCGCCTACGCCGCACGCGCCCTCGCCGAGTCGCAGGGGCGTCCCCTCGTGCAACTGTCCCCGACGTTCGTCGGCTGGGACGGCTACGAAGAGGACGTCGCGGCGCATCTGAAGAAGTTGCCGGGCGCCGACACGTATCGAGCCGGATTCGCGCAGTGGCTCGCCGGCTCCGGGGCGACCACCCTGGACGTGGACGCCTTCTCCGGTTCGCCCGCACGGGCCCTCGCCCTGATCCCGCGGGCGATGCAACCGCACGCCGACCGGGTCGACACCGACGCGGTGACCTTCGTCGGCCCCTGCTTCGACACCCGTGCGGACACGGACGGCTGGACCCGCCCCGTCGCCGCCGACCACGTGCTCGTGATCTCCCTGGGCTCCGCGTACACGCACCGACCGGAGTTCTACCGCCAGTGCCTCGCCGCCTTCGGTGACCTGCCCGGCTGGCACGTCGTCCTCCAGATCGGCAAGTACACCGACCCCGGGGGTCTCGGCGACATCCCGGCCAACGTCGAAGTGCACTCCTGGATCCCGCAGCGGGCGATCCTGGAACAGGCGGACGCCTTCGTCACCCACGCCGGCATGGGCGGCTGCGGCGAGGGGCTTCTCGCCGGCGTTCCCATGATTGCCGTGCCGCAGGGGGCCGACCAGTTCATGAACGCCGACCAGCTCGTGGAACTCGGCGTCGCCCGCCGTGTGGACACCGCGAACGCCACCGCCGAGACCCTTCGCGTGGCGCTGAACGACCTGGTCACGGACCCGGAACGCCGCCACCGATCCCGGCGGTTGCAGGCCGCCGCCCGGGCCGAGGGCGGCACCCCACGCGCTGCCGACCTCATCGACAACATGCTGGCGCCCGCGCGCTCGACCATCTGCGCCACATCGCAGGAGCGGTCCAGCTGACGACCGTGCACACCCAGGTCCATCTGTCGCTGCAGAGCGACTTCGAGCAATACAGGACGTTCGCGCCCAACGAACGCCACGAGAGCGCGCTGCAGCAGATGCTCACCGAGGTCGTCACCCTGACCTCGGCACTCGCACCGCTGCGCCGGGCCTGAACAGACGGCCCATGCGGCGCATGACGTCATGCCCGGGCCAGCCGGCACGCTTCGCTCGGATCGCCGCGCCACCCGTGGACGCACCCGGAATGCAGGGATGCCGGAGTGGAATCCCACGGGCAACCCGGCGCGATGTGGTCAAGCACGCGCACACCACTTGTTCAGCTCACCGCCCCCATCGCACCGGTCACCACCCCCATCGCACCGACCGAAAGGGCCGCCTGTGTCGGTCCGGGGACACAGGCGGCCCGATGCTCACCGCTGTGTCAGACGCCCATGCGTTCGCGTTCGGCCGGTCGGGCCGGGCCAACTGCCGACGGGGCCGGCGAACGACGGGCGAGAGACTCTCCCTCGACGTCCACCTTCGGAAGGACCTTGGCCAGAGGGCGCGGCAGCCACCAGGCCCAGCGGCCGAGCAGAGCGTGCACGGCCGGTACGAACGCCATCCTGACCACAAGGGCGTCGAAAAGGACGGCGATGGCGAGGCCGAACCCGATCGTCTTGACCATCGACTCGTCCGCGGTGACGAAACCGGCGAAGACCGACATCATGATCAGTGCGGCTGCCACGACGACCCGGGCGCTGGCCCTGAAGCCGCTGACGACTGCCGACTTCGGGCTCTCTCCCTGGACGAAGGACTCCCTGATCCGGGAGACGAGAAAGACCTCGTAGTCCATGGCGAGTCCGAAGACGATGCCCACCAGGAAGATCGGCATCATGCTCATGATGGGGCCGGGCTGTTCCACGCCCAGCAGATCGGCCCCCCAGCCCCACTGGAACACGGCAACCACTGCGCCCAGGGCGGCCAGCACCGACAGGAGGTAGCCGAGGGCGGCCTTGAGGGGGACCAGCACCGAGCGGAACACGATCATCAGCAGCACGATCGCCAGGCCGACGATGAGGATCAGGTACGGCACCAGGGCGTCCTGGATCTTCTGGGCGACATCGATGTTCAGCGCGGTGGCGCCGGTGACCTCGAAGGTGGCATCGGTGCCCCTCACGATCGAGGCGCGGTGATCGCGAATCGTATGGACCAGATCGACGGTGGCCTCATCGGTCGGGCTCGTCGAGGGGACCACCGACAGGACTGCCGTGTCGCCCGCCTCGTTGAACCCCGCCGTGGACACCGACACCACACCGTCCGTGTCGGACAGGTCCTCGCTGATCCGGGTGACCGCGCCCTGGGGGTCTTCCGCACCCTGGGCGTCGACGACCACGGTGAGAGGGCCGTTGAAGCCGGGGCCGAATGCATCGGCCAGCGCGTCATAGGCACGCCGCTCGGTGGTGGAGACAGACTTCGACTCATCGCCCGGCATGCCCAATTGGAGTCCCAGCACCGGAAGGGCGACCACGCCCAGACCGATCACCGCGGCAATCAGCACCGGCAGAGGCCGACGTATGACGAAGCGTGCCCACAGGCTCCCGCCGTTGTTGCGGCGTGGTGCGCCGACTCCCTGGAGGGCCGCGGACACCACCGCGGCGTCCGCGGCGTCGGCGGCGGCGCGCCGGCGGGCCTTGCGCCCCTTGCCCGGCACCACCACACGGGCCCTCGCGTTCTTGGCGACCTTGCGCAGCTTGCGCGGCAGCACCGCGTTGGGCCAGAAGCCGAGAAGCGCGGGCACTGCCGTGAGGGCCACGAGCACCCCGACGGCGACGGCACCTGCGGCGGCGAAGCCCATGGTGGTCAGCGTCGGGATCCCGACGACGAACAGCCCGGCCAGCGCGATGATCACCGTCAGTCCCGCGAACACCACAGCCGAGCCCGCAGTACCCACAGCGATGCCGGCGGCCTCCCGGGCCGTGCGCCCCTTACCGCGCTCCTCGCGGTAGCGGGAGGTGATGAACAGCGCGTAGTCGATGCCGACGGCCAGGCCGAGCATGGAGGCCAGCGAACTGGTCGAGGACGACAGTCCCAGGGTGCTGGCCAGGGCGCCGACGGCCAGGACGGACACGCCGACGCCGATCACCGCGGTCAGCAGGGGAAGGCCGGCCGCGACCAATGACCCGAAGGTGACCAGCAGCACCAAGGCAGCCACGATGACACCGATGCCCTCCGCCGGACCTCCTGCCTCCACCTGATCCGCCAGCGCGTCACCGCCCACCTCGACGGTCATGCCGCTCGCGCGGGCCCGGTCGACGGCGGCCTGCACCGGTTCCTTGTCCGTGTCGGTCAGTTCGTTCGCCGCTTCTTTGAAGGTCACCGTGGCGTAGGCGGTGGTCGCGTCCTTGCTCACAGCGTTCGCCTGGAACGGGCCCACGGCGGAGGCGACGCCCTGTGCGGCGGCGGAGTCCTTCACCGCCGTGTCGATCACCGTGCGGTTCTGGGCAGCGGTGACCTTCTGCCCGTCGGGGGCGACGAACACGATGCGTGCGGTCGCCCCGTCCGAGGCCGCTTCCGGGAAGCGCTGGTCCATGAGGTCGAAAGCCCGCTGGGATTCGATTCCGGGCATCGTCGTGGTCTCGTCCTCGGCGGAAGGCGCCACAACAGCGCCGACCCCGACTCCGACAAGGATCAGTCCCCACAGGAGCATGACCCATCGACGCCGACGGAAGGCTCCGCGGCCCAGATGATAAAGGAGAGTAGCCAAAGCGATCGCGCCTTCCACGTCCTGTTCTTCGGTCCTCACAACCGTCTCGGGAACAGGCGTTTCGGTCGTCGTTCAACCGCCGTCACTGCGTGTACTGCGCTCGCGGTACGTGCCCGGCTTCTTCCGCCACGGAATCGGGCGGAGGCCGTCGTGCGGGCGTACCGCACGCGGCGTGCTCCGCGAAGCTCAGTCGCACCGCGATCGATCTCCCCTGCCCGCGAGCAAGAGACGTCGTCGGCACGGCCCCTGAATGATGCTCAGCACGTAGTGCGAACGCAGTACAGAAGGACGCTTCAGCCGGACGACGTACGGGTCGCCTCCCGCCCGCAGGATGGCCGTACGCCCCCGCACCGAGCGGAGGATCACGAATCGTCTGGAGGTCGATCACCATGATCGCGTCCGTCCCTGAGCAGTCCGCACCGTCCGCACACACCACGTACGACTATCTGACGGTGCAGACCTCGCGGCACAAGGAGTCCCTGTACCGCGACATCCACCAGAGCTTCGGCTGGACGTTCGACGGCTACCTGAACTCGGTGCGCCCGACCGGCGGCATCACCCTGAAGTTCAAGCGCGACCGCCACATCGGCAACCGCACCGTGGCCGACGAACTGCAGCGGACGGCCGAGGAGGCCCTGACGAGGATCGAGCGACTTGAGCGGAACAAGGCCGCGACCGCGAGGGCCTCCGCCTGGGGCTTCGGGGTCGCCGGCTCCGGTCTGCTCGCCGGTTCGGTGTTCAGTCTCGACGCCGGCATGACGCCCCTCTCCGTCGTCCTGGGCGCCATCGGCCTGCTGCTGTGGGTCGTCCCCTTCGTCGTCCACCCCGCCGTGCGCAACCGAGCCACCGCCAAGGCCGCACCCCAGCTGGACCGTGCCTACGAGGAGCTGTACAGCACCGCCGAACAGGCGGCGGAGCTGCTTCGGTGAGGCGTCCGCGCCACAGAGGGCTCGCGGTCAGGGACGGAATCCGGCCCTGACCGCGAGCGAGACCAACTGCGCTCGGTCGCGAACCCCCACCTTCGACATGGCCCGGTTGGCGTGCGTCTTCACCGTGTAGGGCGAGACGTACATGCGGCGTGCGATCTCCGCGTTGTCCTGACCGGAGACGATGGCCTCGACCACTTCGCGCTCCCGCGGGGTCAGTCCCGCGAAGAGCGCCTGCGCCTCCTCGTCCGGCGGGGCCTCGGTCGCGTCGGCGACATGCCCGATGAGCGCGGCGGCCGCGGCCGGAGTGAGCGCCCCGCCGCCCGCGGCTACCTCCAGGACCGCATCGGTGAGTTCGGTCGGTCCCACTCCCTTGCTGAGGAATCCGTTGGCCCCGGCACGCAGCGCCGCCAGAACATTGGCGTCGTGATCGAACGTCGTCAGAACGACGATCCGCAGGGACTCGGGGGAATGGGCGGCGCGGATCCGACGGGTGGTCTCCACACCGTCGATGCCGGGCATCCGAATGTCCATCAGCACCACATCGGGCCGGGACTGCTCCAACTCTGCCAGTTCGGCCAGTTCGGCCAGCGCCGCCAGTCCGTCGCCCGCCTCGGCGCACACCTCGATGTCCTGATGCGCCTCCAGCATGGTCCGCAGCCCCATGCGGATCATCGGCTGGTCGTCCACGATCATCACGCGGATCACTGGGCCTCCTCTCCCGCCGGGCCCCTGCCCGGATTCGGTACGCCCTGCTCGTCGCCCCCGTCTTGCGGGGACGGCCCCAACACAGCGCGCAGCTTGAACAATCGGCCTTCTGCGGCGGCCTGCAGACTGCCGCCCACCGACTCGGCCCGCTCCCTCATCCCGACAAGCCCGAAACCGCTGCCGGCCTGGCTCTGCCGGCCCTCCGACTCCGCGCGCACGTTCACCGTCTCCACGATCACGACGCCGTCGGTCTGCCCCACCCGCACCGACACGCCCCCCGAACCGTGGCGCCTCGCGTTGGTGAGCGCCTCCTGCATGATGCGGTACGCCGCGGCGCCCACCGTCAACGGCAGCCCTTCAGGGACGGGAGCGATCTCCGCGTCGACCGCCAGACCGGCGGCCCTCGCGGACTCGATGAGCGCGGGGATGCCGCGGTAGTCGGCTACGGGCGTGCCGTCGCCGCCCAGCCGCAGCGCACCGAGCAGGTTCTGGGTCTCGCGCAGCACTCCTTGTACTCCGGCCCGGGCGGCGGCGAGGTCCGTCCTCGCGGCGTCACCCTGGGCCCCGGCCGGCAGATGCACCTCCGCTGCGCCGAGATGCATGTTGATCACGGCGATCTCGTGCCCCATGCCGTCGTGCAGATCGCGCGCGATCCGGAGTCGTTCCTCGGCGACACGCCGCTCAGCGACGGCCTCGCGCGTCACGACGGCGTCGCGGGCCCGTCGGCACAGCTCGTCCCAGTAGCGGCTGTGCTGGCGAATGGCGCTTCCGGCAGCGGCGGCGGCCAGGCACAGCGCCGCCGCGATCGAACCCAACTGACTCCATCCGCCGGTGCCCATGGCCAAGGAGAGAGCCGTGTAGTTCCCCAGTCCCGTGAGCAGCCCGACGGGCAGCCCCGGCAGGCCGCGCAGGGCGACCAGGAACGCCGCGAAGACCACGAAGGACCAGTAGGGCAGCGGCTCCGCGTCGAGCGCCGCGGCGAGTACCGGGCTCCCTGCGATCAGGACGAGGCCGGGCCATGGATGCCGCCGGGCAAGAGCCACACCGCCGAGGAACAGGGCGAGCGCGGCGTAACGGCTGCCCAGCGGGTCACCGCTCCACGGGATGGTGAGGGCATCGACGATCACGCCGATGCACAACACGGTCAGGGCCGTCACCTCCCAGATCCGCGGTCTGCGCAGCGGCGCCGGAACCTCGGGGGGCTTTCCCTCCGCTTGTGGCCAGGTCATACGCTGATCGTCACATCGGTCAGCGGCGCGTGTGTACTGCGAACGCAGTACACCGGGACGGTTCACTCGAACGACTCCCGTCGTGCGTCCGTGGCACACCATGGCCGGTACATGCACTCGACTTGATCTTTGACCTTGAGCTCAGGGCAGCAGCGCTGCGTGAGGCGGACCAGGGCGTGAAACCGATCGAACCGTGGACGGACCCGATGCCCGGCTCGCCTCGTCCCTCGGGCCCACGCCCCGACCCGCGCGGGTTCACCGTCTGTACCCGTGCCGTCCGCCGCCGGTTCCGGCCACCGCTCCCGCCGGGCATGGTCCGGACCGTACTCCCGTGCCGGACCGTACTCCCGTGCCGGACCGTACTCCCGTGCCGGAGTGGATGATTCAGGAGGCACGGAAGCGAGCAGGCGAGAACCATGGACTCCACTCCGCGAACCATCACTTCACCATCCGCACGGTCCTTCCTTCCACGCGAGCGCGGACCTGCCGGGAGCAGGTGCGGGCTCCGCCGGTACGCCCTCGTCCCGGTGGCGGTCGTGTCCCTTGCCGTGGGCCTCGCCGGCTGCAACGACGGCGCCTCCCCCTCGGCCGTCTCCGCGGGATCAAGCAGGCCGGCCCCCGACAGCACCGCCCCGGATGCTCCCGTCGCGCCGGGCGAGCCGGCTCCCGGCGGGGCCGCCACCCCGCGCGCCTCGGCTGCCACGTCCGCCCCGGCCACCGGCAGCGGTCCGGGGCGCTGCACGACCGAGGCACTGGCCATGAGCCTGCGGCAGGGCGACGCGGGCGCGGGACAGATCCACTACCGGCTCACGCTGGTGAACAAGTCCTCGGGCTCCTGCACCCTGACCGGCTTCCCCGGGGTGTCCCTGATCAGGCGCGACGGCAGCGTGATCGGCGAACCCGCCGACCGGGAGGGCGCCGCCGGCCGGGTCACCGTCATCGGGGCCGGAGGCTCGGCCGAGGTCACCCTGCACACCCTCAACCGCGGGATCAAGGGCTCGGGATGCTGGGACCGGCCCGACTATCTCCGGGTCTACCCACCCGGTTCCCGGAGGGCCCTGACCCTGAGCACCTCTCAACCCCTCATCTGTGGCGGGCTCTTCAGGACGACAGCGGTGAGCGGCTGACGGAAGGGCGGCCGCCCGGGGCCATCTGACGTACGGTCGGAGACGTGCTACGGGCGGCGTCCCCAGGCGGAGACCATGGGGGCGGTGGCAAGATCGAGGCGTCCGCCGGCGACGTTCGCCAGGTGGCGGTCGATCTCCCCGTCCGTGGCCAGCCCTTCCGCCACCAGACGGCGGCGGATCTGTCGCACGGTCGCAGTCTCAAGAACGGCACAGGCCGGCGAGGTGATGGGGAAGTACGCGTCGGCCTGAACGTCCTTGAGCCCGGCCTCACGCAGCAGCCGGGGCAGGGTTCGACCGTACGCGAGGTCCGCGCCGCGTGCCGCCATCAAGGCACGGAAGCCGGATCGCAGCCGGTTCGCGAGCTGCTGTTCGGGACCGGACTCGTCCGGACACAACAGCGGCTGCAGCCCCGGGTCGGCATCCTCCAGGAGCAGCCGACCGCCGGGCCGCAGGGCCTGAACCATCCGGCGCAGCGCCCCGGCGCGATCGTTGACGTGCACCAGGACCAGCCGGGCGTGCACAAGGTCGAAACCGCCGGACGGCGGCGCGTCGGCCGACACGTCGTGCCGCAGCACGTCGATCACTCCCCCGCCGATGTCCCGGGTCCACGACACATCGATATCGGTGGCGATCACCCGACCTCCCGGGGCGACTCGCTCGGCCAGACCGAGGGGTACGGAGGGACCGCCGGCACCGACCTCCCAGCACCGCATGCCGGCACCGATGCCGAGTCGGTCGACGTGCCGGAACGTCACCGGGTCGAACAGCTCGGCGAGGGCCTCGAAGCGGATACCCGCCTCCGACTGGCTGTTGTCCAGCAGGTAGCCCCGGGCGGCGTCGTGGTCGGCCATCCGGCGATTCTGACAGACGGACGCAGGGCGGGCCGGACCCCAGCCCTCCAGCTCCGGGGATGGCGCGAGTTCCGTCCCACCGGCCGGTACGACGCGGATCGCCGCAAGGCTCTTGGTGACAGAGGGCCAGGCCAAGTGTGTCCGCTGTGGCAGGGTCAGGGCCATGCCTTTTGGTCACAACGACCACTATCGCCCTCTGCTGTTGCGCCAGGTACCGCGGAACTGCGGTGCGGCACTGGATGTCGGGTGCGGGACCGGCCAGTTCGCACGTCGGCTCGTTGACCTGGGTACAGAGGTCGATGCGATCGACCCGTCGAAGGAGGCCATCGCGGAGGCCCGCGCGCTGTCCGGCCGGACAACCGGTCACCGGAGCCCGCGCTTCCAGCACGCGGACGTGACTGAGGTCGAACTCCCCAAGGAGTACTACGACTTCATCTCATGCCTGGCCAGCATCCACCACATGCCGTTCGGCACCGTCGCCGCATTGCGAGACGCGCTTGCGCCCGGCGGGGTCCTCGTGATCTTGGGCTGCTATCCGGAGAGGACCCGGCTCGACTGGGCCTGGAGCCTGGCAGCTGTGCCCGTCAACGCCGCCGCCAGGCTGGCCGTCGCCGTGAGGGACAGGCTCCGCCCCGTCTCCGCTGCGACTGGTCGGGAACGGGTGAAGGCGCCGGTGAGCCGGCCGGCCGTCCCCCTGGTCGAGATCCGCCGGGAAGCCGCGGCGCTGCTGCCCGGCTGCCACATTCGCAGGCTCCTCTTCTGGCGCTATCTGCTCGTCTTCCGTCACCACTGAGCGGCGAGCAGCGGGCGGATCTCGCGGATCACTGGCGGGAGGGGGTTGATCCGACCGTGCACCATTCCCTCGTAGGCTGCGGGCCGTCACTTGCCCGCGCCGCCGGATCCGGGGCTCCGATTGACGGCCCGGCCGGGGCGGTGTGACGATGCGCCGATGTCGGACCTGCACGCCCGGATGGCTGTCCGGGTCGGTGACCTCACGGCCGTCGTGGTCGCGCGCTGCGCGGCAGAGGCGCCGTTCTACGGGGCGCTGCCCCGCGCCACCCTCCAGGGCGAGGTGGCGCGGTCCATCGCGGCGGTGCACGCGCTGTTGCTCAGGGCACTGCGCGACGGCGGCAGCGGAAGTCCGATGGGGCCGGGCGATCTGACCCGGCTCATCGAGTGGTCGGCGCGCCGGGCCGAGGAGCGCGTCCCCCTGGAGGCGGTGATCGCCGCGTACCTGATCGGCGCCGAGGTGTGGTGGCAGACGCTGACCGAGGTCGCGGAGCCCGGTGAGCTGGCCGGGGCGGGCGGCAAGCTGCTCGCCTGCCTGCACGCCGCGCTGCCCGCGGTCGTCCTCGCCCACCAGAACGCCCAGGAGGACCTCCACAGCGAGGACAAGCGCGTACGGCGGGCCCTGCTCGGCGCCCTGCTGGCAGGACGGCCGTACGAGGAGCTGGCGGGCGTGGCACGGGTGGCCGTGGTGGGTGAGTACGAGGTGGTTGCCTTCGCGTTCGAGTCCGAACCGCCGAGCAGATTGGTGCAGTCCTCGCTCGACGCCTTCACCGGGATCCCTGTGCTGATGGACCACGTCGCTCGGATCGCCCTGTTGCCGGGCAGGTCCGACGTGCCCGGCCTGGTGGCCCGGCTGGAGAAGGACGTGGGGCAGCCCGTGCGCGCCGCCGCCGCCCGCTCCTCCGTACCGGCTGCCATCTCCTCGGCGGCGCAGGAGGCCGGCCGCGTGCTGGATCTCGTCCGGCGCCTGGGACGCCCGCCCGGGTGCTACCGCCTCGACGACGTGCTGCTGGAGCACCAGCTGGCGCGCCCCGGGGACGGCCTGGTGCGGCTGGCGTCCAAACTCGACCCCTTGGAGGAGCATCCGTACCTGCTTGAGACGCTGCGCGTGTTCGTGGAGCGGGGGCTCAACCGCCGCCAGACGGCGTTGGAGCTGTGCATCCACCGCAACACCCTGGACTACCGGTTGCAGCGAGTGAGCGCGCTGACGGGCCTCGACCTCGCGGTTCCCGCGCAGGCGCGGCTGATCCAGGCGGCGCTCGTCGCCAGGGACCTGGCCGGGCCCGCGGATCACCGCGGGGTCACCTGATGGCAGGGATCCTCAGGAGCAGCGCGAAGCGGATGAACCACGGCCGGCGTCGGGGAGCGCTCGGCCTGTCATCTGTCAGAGCCAGAAGCCGAGTTCCTCGTGCCGGGGTGCGAGGACCGGGCCCGCGCCGGGGTGGTCGAAGACCATGACGGGCCGGTCCGCGTTCCAGCCGGACCAGCCCGGCTGTCCGGTAGTGGCGAAGGCGACCCAGGCCCGGTGCATGGCGTCGGCCAGTGGCTGGGGCGCGCCGGTCCCGGTCAGGTCCTCGGCGGCGCGCAGGTTGTCGAAGACGAAGCCGAGTTCCAGCGCATGGCACGCGCCGAGTCCCATCACGGGCGAGCGCCAGCAGAATTCGTAGACGAAGGTGCGGGCGGGCCGGGAGTCGGCGAGGCGGTTGAGCGGCCCCCGCAGCAGCAGGTCGGTGGCCATCTCTCCCAGGATCTCACCGGGTTTGGCGTGCGGCCGGGTGGCTCGGTACAGGCGTGCCACGCGTTGCGGGACACGGATCTTCAGCAGTGCCAGCCGCAGGGTGAGCCGGCTGATCCGGTCCACGGTTCCGCCGGGTACGAACCGCAGCCGGTACTCCTCCCGGTTGCAGCCCAGCAGCAGGTCGGCCTCGGGAAGGGGCGGGGCGGCGGGCACCACGTCGCCGTCGACCACGATGTGGAAGCCCGGACCGCCGCCGATGGGGTCGGACCGGTCGACGACGGCGGCCTGCGCGTCCAGCAGCAGGTCTCGGTCCACCGCTGCGAACGCCTCGGCGGTGGCCGGGATCCGCAGCCGCTTCGCCATCGACCGTACGGTCTTCGCGCCCTCGCGGCGCGACACCGTGTGCGGCGGGCCGCTCTGCAGGATCGCCCGGTGGAACAGCCCGGCCGCGCCGGGGCTGGTCATGAGGGCCGCGACGCTGATCGCGCCGGCGGACTCCCCGCACACGGTGACGTTCGCCGGATCTCCGCCGAAGGCGGCGATGTTGTCGCGGACCCAGATCAGGGCTGCGATCTGGTCGAGGAGGCCCCGGTTGACGGGGGCGTCGGGGAAGACCCCGAACCCCTCGACGCCGAGCCGGTAGTTGACGGAGACGAGGACCACCCCGTCGCGCGCGAAGGCGCCCCCGTCGTAGAGCGGCAGGTTCGCCGAGCCGTTGCGCAGGGAACCCCCGTGGATCCAGACCATGACGGGCAGCCGGCCCTCGCCGACGGATGGGGTCCAGACGTTGAGGTTGAGACAGCCGTCCCCGGCGATGCTCGGATCGGGTATCAGCCGGTCGAGGGGCGGGCGGTAGGGGCGTTTGGGGGCGGTCGGCCCGTACTCCAGAGCGTCTCGTACCCCTTCCCAGGACTCGACCGGGGCGGGAGCGCGGAAGCGGTGGGCACCGAAGGGCGGGGCGGCGTAGGGGATGCCGAGAAAGGTGGCGATCCCGTGGTGGAAACGGCCTCGGACCTTGCCCTGCCCGGTGGTCGCGATGAGGTCCATGGCGGTCCTTCCATGTACGAACGGGAGCCGGCCGCCCCTGGTCGCGGGAGCGTCAGGGGCGGGCGGCGGGGATCGGGACGGCCGCCGGTCACGGCGGAAGGGATCTCCGGGATCGGGTCACGGGTTCGCGAGGGCATTGCGGCGGACGTCGGACCAGGTGCCGCTGTCGGTGCAGATCCCGCAGTCGGCCCCGAAGAACTGTGCACTCGCCGTCTGGTCCCCCATCAGGTGCGCCTTGAACCAGGCGGTGGTGGGCGCGGCGAACGGGCCGGGGTCGCCCACGACCGTGAAGTGATCGGCGCCGCGCAGTTCCCCGTAGATGGCCGGTATGTGGTCGGCGTCGTTGTAGAAGGCCTTGACCAGGAAGGGGAAGACGATGCTGTCCTTCTGCCCGGCCAGGAGGAGCGCGGGTACGTGTACGTCGTCGATGTCGGCGAGCGGCCCGGGCTGGATGGGCAGGATGGTGTCGATGCGCGGGTCCGCGCCGACGACGATGGCGGCGGCGCCACCCTGCGAGTGACCGGACGCGCCGATGTGCTCCAGGTCGACACGGTCGTGGAAGGGGCTGCCCTGGTCGGCGTTGCGACGGGTGAGCAGGTCGATCCCGGCGCGCATGGAGATGCCGAGGTTGGACTGCGGAGTGTTGGCGGCGGCGACGATGAAGCCATGACTGGCCCAGTGGAGCAACAGGTCGCGGTAGACGACCGGGAAGGCGAAGGTGCCGTTTCCCCACACGATCACGGGGTGGCGGCGGTCGCTGGTCGCGATGTCACGCGGGTAGTACAGGGTGGTCACCGCCCCGACCTCCACCGCGGTGGCGTAGGGGCCGGGAGCGCCGTAGTCGGCCGCGGCCACCTCGGCACTGACACCGGCGGGGGAACCGGTGGACGCCGCTGCCGCTCCCGCGCCGGCAGAAGCCGTCAGCAGGAGCAGGAGCGAGGTCAGGGGGACGAGCAGTTTTCTCCAGAGCACAGCGGACTCCCGATGTCGTCACGGTGAACTGGATGTTTCATCCGGCTCACGCCTTGTCTGATCGCACATCCTGAAGCACGGTTCGAGACCCGTCTCTGCGCAATCGCGGCAACCAGCGACGTCGGAGTTTGTGCAACATGCCGAGAGGCCTGAGCGCGGTGGGGGTGCCATGCTCGGTTCCGCCGCCACGACAGAGAGCCCACCGCCCGGTCCCGAGAGGAAAACGCCGGGACCGGAGAAAGCCTCGCGCACCGTCCGCCCCGCATGACCTGCATGGTCAATCACATGACGCTCCATCAGAACGAGCGTCACATGGGCGCACGAGCGTCATTGCAGCGTCAAGATATCGCCCGTAACACCCACAGCACACATCATGCACACCGATATAACCGTAGGTCAGGCGTCCTTCTTTGGATTGACGACACCGGGGGTAGATCGCTGCGAGGTCCTACACCGCCGTCATCACGGCCACAGTCGTTTACAGCCTGATGCACCCGTATGGAGGACCACTGCACGCCAGGCGCCTGTAGCGCCCCTAGGTCGGCCTTCCCGTCCACGGACCGTCGAGGAGCTGACGTGGTGAAGTACGCCCTAACGGAGCCCCAGGTCGACTTGCTCCACGAGATCACGGCAGTTTCGGATGGTGGCGGGGAACTCCCGGTCGGCCAGGTGCCGGCCGACCGGGTCGATCACGGCCGCGTGCGTGGCGACGCCCGGCGGGCCGACACATCCCACACAGGACAGTCGAGACGTCAGTCAGCCGGAGGGTCAGACCCACCCGCAGCGTCACCACGTCACATCCTCACTGTCAGTCGTGCTGTTCACGGATCAGGGCCGCCAGCCGGTCAAGCCCCAGTTCGATCCGTTCCGGTGTGAGCAGGCTGTAGGAGAGCCGGATCTGCGTGGCGGCCGACTCGCCCTCGTAGAAGTGGCGCATGGGTGTCCAGAGCACGCCGTGCTCTCTGGCGGAGTGCTCAAGGAGGGCGTCGTCGGCTCGGAACGGCACTGTGACGACCAGGAAGAAGCCTCCGCCGGGAGTATTCCAGCCGACCCGGGGTTCGCTGCCCGGGGGGAAGCGCCTGGTCAGGCCGTCGAGCATGAGGCGGAGGTTGTCCCGGTACACCTCGATCTCGCGCTGGTTGGCCTTCTCCAGGCTGTACCCGTGTTCCAGCAGTTTGCCCGCGATCACTGCCTGGGAGAGGGGCGGGGTGTTCACGGTCACCATGCTCTTGAGTTTCGAGAGTTCGTCGGCGAAGAGCACGGTCCGCCCGTCGGCGGTCCGGACGAGCTGGTCGGCGACGGCGAAGCCCACCCTCGCTCCGGGGAAGCCGGTCTTCGCGAAGGATCCGAGGTAGACCACCTGCCCTGTGGTGTCCAGGGCCTTCAGGGTCGGCAGGCGCTCGGCGGTGGCGTTGAACACTCCGTAAGGGTTGTCCTCCAAGAGCAACAGGTCTTCCTGGCCCGCGAGTTCGAGGAGGGCGCGCCGGGTCGGGAGGTCCAGGCTGACGCCGGTCGGGTTCGAGAAGTCCGGAACCACGTAGCAGGCCCTGGGCCGCAGCCCTTCGCGCCGGGCGCGGTGCAGTGTGGCCGTCAGGTCGTCGAGGTCCACCCCTTGTGGTCCCGAGGCGACGGGCAGCACCTCCATGTCCACCAGGCGTGCGGCGCCCGCGAGTCCCACGTACGTCGGAGCGACGGCCAGGACGGCGTCCCTGTCGTCGGCGCGCAGCGCTCGGAGCACCAGGTACATCGCCTCCTGGCAGCCCACGGTGATGACGAGCGCCTCCGGGTCCGTGCTGATGCCCTCGTCCACCTCCAGGTAGCGGGCGACGACCTCGTGCACGATGCCTTTGGTCCGGCCGTACTGGAACAGCGTTCGCCGCACCTGGTCGGGCGACTGCTTCCGTTCGTCCGCCAGATAGCGCTCGTAGCGGCGCAGGTGGTCGTGGATCTGCTCGACTTCGAAGAACTCCTCGTACGGCCGGCCGGGGGCGAACGAGATCGCGTCGGGGTATCGTCCCGCGACCTCGTTGAGGAAGTTCATGGACTCCATGGCGGGATCCCGCAGTCCGGCGTGCAGGTCCGCGAGGTCGAGCTGTACGTGTCCGGTTCCGGATGGCGGTGTTGCGGTCATCGGTGATCGTTTTCCTCGTGTTCGGGGGCGGTCTGCCGTGGCTGCGCCGGAGTGCCGACCGTGCCCAACCGTGCCGCGTCGGCGACGGAGGCACAGCCTGCGAGCCCCAGGGCAGTGTGCAGTTCGGTGGCGAGCAAGCGCAGGACGTGCTCCGCACCGGCCGCCCCGCCGGCCGCCAGGCCCCAGAGCACCGGGCGGCCGACGAGCACACCGTCCGCGCCCAGGGCGAGGGCTCTCAGGATGTCGAGGCCCGAGCGGATCCCGCTGTCAAACAGCACCTGACAGCCGGGGCCGACCGCCAGGCGGACAGGGTGCAGCGCGTCGATGCTGGGCACGGCGCCGTCGAGCTGGCGCCCGCCGTGGTTGGAGACCACCACGGCATCGGCGCCGCACTCCTCGGCGCGGCGGGCGTCGGCCGGGTCGAGCACCCCCTTGACGACCAGCGGCAGCCGGGTGAACGCCCGCAGCCGCTCCAGTTCGGCCCAGCTCACGGCCGATGAGAACGCCTCCCTCGTGTGCGCCACCAGCGCCGAGTCGCCGGAGCCGGTGCGATGTGCGGCGGTTCCGGCGGACTCGGTGAGGTTCGCCGCGATGACATCCGCGGGAAGGGCGAACTGGTTGCGCACATCTCGCAGTCGGCGCCCCATCCACGGCACGTCGACCGTGAGCACGATCGCCGTGCAGCCCGCTTCCTCTGCCCGGCGGACCAGTCGAAGGGACTCTTCGCCGTCGCGCAGCCAGTAGAGCTGGAACCAGGTCTCGGCGCCGGTGCCGGAGATCTGCTCCACTGGCCGGCTGCTCAGCATGGCCGCGGCGAAGGGAACACCTGCCTGTGTGGCGGCCTTCGCCGCGGCGATCTCCCCGTCGGGGTGGACGAGCCGGTGGTAGCCCATGGGGGCGACCACCACCGGCATCGACACCGCCCTGCCCAGCAGGGTGGTCGAGCTCCGGCACCGGGAGACATCCCGCAGCACGCGGGGCAGCAGGTGGACGCGGTCGAGCGCGGCGCGGTTGGCCGCGAGGGTCAGCTCGGCGCCGCTTCCCCCGGCTACGAAGTCGCGTACTGCCGTGGGCAGTTCCGCCGCTGCGATGCGTTCGATGTCGTCCAGGCACACCGCGTCCTGCCACCGCTCGCGCGCCTCGTCCGCGGGCACGGGTGGGTCGGTGTGCGCGGCGCCACCCGTCATCGGCGCTCCCCGCTGAGCTCGCGCAGGCGCTCCACTTCGACGGCCTCGTACAGGGCCTTGATGTTCGAGCTGCCGAAGGTGCGGGCGCCGATCCGTTCGATCACCTCGAAGAACAGCGTCCGCCGGGGGTGTTCCGACCGGGTGAAGATCTGGAACAGCTGGCCGGCGTGGTCCTCGTCCACCAGGAGCCCGAGCTCGCGGAGTTCGGCCCCGGTGTGTCCCCGGGGCGCAATCCGGTCCGCCAGTGCGTCGTAGTAGGCGCCCGGGGTGTTCAGGAAGTCGACGCCCCGCCGGCCCAGGGCGCGCACGGCCCGTACCGCGTCGTCGGTCCGGAAGGCGACGTGTTGGATTCCGGCCCCCGCATGGTTCGCGATGAACTCGTCGATCTGGCCCGGCTCTGCGGTGGGATCCGGCGCGATCACCGTGAAGGTGACTCCGCCCGCCGCGCTGCGTACGACTTTGGAGACCATCGCCTGGTTTCCGACGACGATGTGCTCCTCGAACGCCTCGTGGAAGCCCAGGGCTCGCTCGTAGAACTCGATGGTGCGGTCGAGTTCACCGACCCCGACGCACACCGCGAAGTGATCGACGTCGAGGAGTGCCGGGTCGTCCGCGGTACGGTGCCGGGCCTCCGCTGTCTCCGGCAGGGGCCGGAATCCCACAGGCCGGCCCGGCCCCTCGCCTGGGGCGCGCTCCACGAGGGTGTGCACGACGTCGCCGAAGGTGCCGACAGCCGCCGTCACGACCGGGCCCGGGCGCAGCGCGGGTTCGGCGACCGGCCTGGCGCCCCGCCGGACGGCGGCCGCGAAGGCGGTGCGGACATCGGCGCAGCGCAGGGCGATGTCCGCGACTCCGTCGCCGTGCGCGTCGACGTAGACGGCGGCCGGATGTCCGGGCGCTGTGCCCTCGGTCAGCACCAGGGAGATGTTTCCCTGGCGCAGCTCCGCGCTGCGGAATCCCTGCTCCGCCGAGCCCGCCGTGGCCACTCGGGTGAAGGTGTAGCGCTCGATCCATTCGGCCGCGGCGACATCGAGGTCGCTCACGTACATCTCTATGTAGTCGAGTTCCAGGTCGTGGGGGAAGCCGTTCGAAGATGCCGTGCGCATGGGTTCCTCGTCTCAACTCGACATGGGGGATCGCCTGCGGTCGGCCGCGGCGACGGCGTACGCGCCGAACCGGCGCGCGTGCCGGCCGAGGGGCGCGGCGATGCGGGGCGGCGGCGGGAGGTCGGGCGCGCTGAGGACGCAGCGTGGGAAGGCCGGGCTCCGGCAGTCGGCGAGGTACGCCTCGGAGTTCTGCATCAGTGCCACCGGCGCCGCGCCGGCGAGTGCGGCTCCCGCTGCTTGGCCGATGGCGTTGTCCTCGCGGGTCACGACGCGATAGTCGGGTTCGGCCTCCAGCCGGTCCAGGAGCGGCGCGAGGATGCCGCACGGGGTGGCGAAGTAGGGTCCGAAGCCGTGCCGGACCAGCTCCTCATGGGTGTCCTGGACGGTACTGACGGCGGTGGTGGTGCTCTGCTCTGCCACTGTCCCTCCCTCCTGTCCCTGGGGCAACAGGCCCCGGGCGGATGTGCCGTGGAGGGCCACCGCGCGGCGTTCATGATCCGGTGCCGGCGGCGGGCAGCCTGGACCACAGGAAGTAGTAGTCCTGGAGGCCCGGGCCGCAGTCGAAGACGCCGACGTGGTCGAGCCCGGCCTCCCCGGCGAGGACGGTGAAGTCCTCCGGGGAGGAGAACCGGTGGTTCTCCTGGAGGATGACGTTGCCGCCGGGCCGCAAGCGGTCGCGCACCTGCCGGTAGAAGCGCCGGTGGACGGCCCAGTCGCTGTCTTGCCAGATCAGCGGGGAGTGCCGGCGCCGGTAATCGGTCTGTGCGTCATCGGAGTTGACGTGCGGTGGGTTCCCGATGATCAGGTCCCATCGCAGCTCCGGCGGTATCTGCGCGAAGCAGTCCGATACGTGGGCCGCTGCCCGCCCGTCCAGGCCGTTCGCCAGCACCGTGTCCCGGACGACCGGTTCGGTGTGTTCGTTGATGTCCGCCAGGTCGAGGGATTCGCACAGCCCACCGGCGAGCAGGGAGAAACCGATGAACCCCGGGCCGGCGCACCACTCCAGGAGCCGGTCGACCGGGCCGAGGTGCTTCCGCACGAACGGCACGTATGCCTGTCCGAATGTCTTTCCGCCGCCGTCGAGTTCGCGGGTGTACGACACCCGGATGTCTCCGAAGGTGACATGGCGGTACGACATCGCAGTCTCTCCCTCTGCCATCAGGGCCGGGCCAGGCGTATCGGTCCAGTTCTCGTTGATGTAGTCCATGCACGCTTGCCGGGGTGCGGCGAAGACCGGTTGCCAGCCCGTCGGCACACTGGCGAATTCGGGGAACAGCGAGTGCTGCCCTTCCGCATTGACCAGGACCGTGCACGCGCCGTTCTCGTCCTCGAATGGATTGCTCAAGATTCACCCTCTCTGCGAACGGATGGCGCTCTCGGAACACGCCGTCCGGGACGGCCCTCAGCGCAGGAACTCGTCCAGCTCGACATGGCGTACGCGGTACCCGTCCGGCGACTTCGCCGACAGTTCCACTCGGGCGGGGCGGTCCTGGTCGTGGAAGTAGACCGCTTCCATGGACCCGTCATCGGCCTCGGCGAGGATCGGGTTGGCCACCAGGAAGTCGCGTACGGCCGGGGAGTCACGCTTCACCTGGAGCCAGAGCCGCTTTTCTCCGAAGTGGTTCGGGGGCAGCACGATGCGGGTGCCGAATCGGCGTTTCCACTGGAAGGTTCCCTTGCTGAGAAAGGGTTCCGTGCCGCCAAAGTCCAGGCGCCGCACGCCGTTGTCCGCGGACCACATGATGAGGAAGTGGAAGATCGCGCCGAGGGCACCGCTGTTGTAGTGTTTCTTGTCGCCGTCCAGCACGCCGAAGAGCCGGAGCGTCATGACCTTGGCCGACGCGTTCCAGTGGCAGAGCGCTCCGCCGATGCGCTCGCCGCCCTGGGAGAGGAAGAACAGCCGGCCGGTTCGGAAGAGGCATTCATAGGACGCCTCCTTCTCTTCGACCCGCTCCCGGTCGCCGTGGCTCTGCCACATGGTCGGCCGGTAGATGCGGTCGTAGAAGAAGTCGAACAGTCCTGGGTCGTCCTCCGTCTCCCACGTCCATTGCGCCAAGCGCTGGTTGCGCAGATACTGCGCGCGTTCTCGTTTCGAGATGCGTTTGTGGAGGGACTCTGCGTCCTCGTCGATGTCCACCACGAAGTGGAACCGCATGGGGAACACCAGGGAGGCCGCGGAGGGCAGTTGCCTCGCCTTGGCCGCGCTGGTGCCGACGATCACGATGTCCGCGTCCGGTAGTTGCGCCGGATCGGCCAATTGGTGCCCGCGCACTGTCCCGTCGGCCCGTTCCGCTGCCGGGCCGCCCCATTTCTCCCGCTGCAGCTCCGTGAACTCCAGGGTGTACCGCAGCCCTTCAGGGAGTCCGGCGTAGGCGACGGACATGCCTCTCATACGGGAGACCACCGCGGGAAACTCGGCGCCGTCGCGGCTCTCCCACTGCGTGCGCAGGCCCGTGAGGAGCGGGTTGCCGCTGTTGCGCCACTGGTATCCCGCGTGCAGGCGCAGTCGGCGCAGCGGGTTCACCTGGCTCACGGCGATCCCGCCGTCGGCCGCGCCGCGGACTCCGGTCAGGGCCGGTGCGCCGGACTCGGGTATCGCTCCGGGCTCAGGCATCGGACGACCCCGCGATCGGTGCGCCCTCGTAGGTGAGCCGGTAGAGCAGCCGGTCCTGAGTGCCGTAGTCGAGAACGACGTCATGGGTGATCGACTGGTTGCCGAGGGGGACGAGCCGAGCCGCCACGGGGTCGTGCATGCGCGCCACGCCCCACGGCTCCGCCTGAATTCGCTTCAGCAGGTCGTCGATTTCGGTTTCGGCGGCGCTCGGCGAATTCACCATGTACTCGCGGGTCCGGTACCCAAGACCCGCCTGGTCCAGGCTTTCCCGAATGCGCTGACTGGTCGGGCAGGGGACGTTGTGCCATACCTCCATCGTGCTTTGCTCCCTTCGTGAAATGGGCCGGCTTTCGCTGTCGGCGGGCCGTCGGCGTCAGGCCACCGTTTCCCTGTTCGCGGCACTCGTCCAGGGATATGCGCCCCAAACGATCACCGAAGCCAGGGCGATCGCGGCCACCGCCAGGAGCAGCCCCGCACGCACATGGACGGCGACCGTCACCGAACTCGCGACCAGCGCTCCCAGCGGGACCCCGAGGCCCGACGAGAGCATCCGCCGGGTCGTGTTCACCCGGCCCTGGAGGTCCTCGGGGGTGACTTCCTGGGCGTAGGTCATGGTGTTGACGATGACCATCAGATAGGTCGAGCCCCATGCGGTGATCGCGACCAGCGCGACGCGCCAGTCGGTGGCCATCACGGCCGCGAGGCCGAGCACCGTACTCGCCGGCAGCGCGATCAGCATGATCCGCAGGGCGCTGACCCGGCGCCGCAGCCTTGGCAGCAGCAGCGATCCGATGATGCCGCCGGCGCTCCACGACGTGAACAGCAGGCCGATCCGGGCATCCGACGCGTCGATGCCGAGCGCACGGTCGGCGAAGATGACCAACTGGCCGATGAAGGCGCCGCCCGCGAAGGACTGGAGGCTGCCAGCAAGGGTCATGATCCGCAGCACGGGGTGCCCCCACAGGAAGCGCAGCCCCTCGCGAATGGACGCCATCAGGCCGGGCCGGTCCCCCGTGCCGTCGCCCAGGTGGGCCGGCGTGTAGACGATGCCCCGGATCAACAGCGCCGAGGCGAGAAAGGACAGTGCGTCCAGGGCGAGCGCGCCGGAGGCGCTGGTGACCGCGATCAGGGTGCCGGCCATCGCCGTGCCCGCGATCCGCACGGCCGTTTCGCCGCCCCACAGCACGCTGTTGGCCTCGGAGAGCCGGTCGCGGCCCACGGCTGCCGGAATCAGTCCGTAGCCGGCGGCGTCGAAGAAGATGTACAGCGTGGACGACAGGAACGCGGCCGTGAGGATATGGGCGGGCGTCAGCACGCCCAGGGCGGCGGCGAGGGGCATGCTGCCGAGGCAGGCGCAGTTGAGCAGGTCGGCGGCGACCATGAGACGGCGGCGGTGCACACGGTCGGCGATGGCTCCGGCAATCAGCCCGAAGAAAACGTAGGGAAGAGCCTCGCCTGCGGCAACCAGGGAAACGAGAATGGGAGATTTCGTCTCCTGATAAACCAGTACTGGCATCGCCACGAGCGTGACGGACGAGCCTAATACGGAAAGCACCCGGGACAGCCAGAGGTTCCGGAAGTTGTGCATTTTGCGCAGCGGAGGCCTTACGGTCACAGACTGGCTGCCCGCCGGATCAGCTGGTGATGTAGTCATGAGAAGTTGTACACATATCGCACCCCTGTCTGTCAAAAGCGCAAGAGATCACAGGTCAAAGACGTAGGCCCCCGGGCCCGTACGACGTGTCGAGACCTTTTCCGCCATCGCGACCAGTGTCCGGCGGCTTCCGGTGTAGGGGCGTCGGCCGTGCGATACGAGCAGATTGTTGACGAGCAGCAAGTCGCCGCGCTCCCAGGGAAAAGCGAAGGAACACGCGTCGTACGCCGCCCGGATCAGGTCCATATCCTCGTCCGGGATTGTCGTGCCGTCCCCGTAGTGGGCGGCGCGCGGCATGTCCTCCTCCGTGTACAACTCGGCGAGGGTTTCCCGGACATCGGGCGGAAGATTGGAGGAATGGAAGAGGTGGGCCTGGTTGAACCAGGACTCCTCTCCGCTGCGCGGGTCCGCGACCAGGGCCGGTCCGTGCTGCTGGGTGCGCAGTCCGTCCGCGGTCCATTCGAGGTCGATGCCGTGCGCCCCGCAGTACCTCTCCACCTCCTGCGGATCGTCGGTCTGGAAGGTCTCCTGCCAAGTCAGGCCCATTCCCTCGCGATAGGTACGGGCATAGCGGACGCCCTTGTCCCGGAAGCGGTCCACCAGCTCCCGCGGCAGGTGTCGGGCCAGGGCCCGGCTGTCGGCCAGCGGCGTCTCGCCTCCGGTCGTGGCGGTCTCCAGTGCGGCGAAGAACAGCCATCGGGGGTAACTGAGGGCGTATGCGTTCTCGTTGTGCTGCGCGATCGTCTGGGCGGCTGGATATTCGGTGGACGTGTAGACGTGGCCGCCGACCCGGCTGCGCGGCGTGGATCGCTCGGTGTAGTCGAGTAGTTCACCGCCCACGCACGCGGCCACCCTGTCGAGCGTCTCCGCACTGTCGATGGCGCGCCGCACGAGCACGGCCCCGGACTGGTCGAGGGCGTCGATGAGGTGCGACCGGTGTTCCGCCACCCACTGGGTCGTGCGCAGTCCGGCCGGACCGGGTTCGTACACGATGACACGGGTGTGCGCGCTGCTCTCCACATAGCCGGAGCACTCTCCGAGCGCGGCTGGATACGGCGGTGGTTCCGTTTGCATGGCCCTTGTCTCCCTTTGGCGCTCAGTGGTTGGCACGCACGGGTGTCGTCGGCTCTTCGGCCATGGCGGCAAGGGCGCGGATGTTCTCGCTGCGGTGGACATCGGTGGGGGTCAGGGCGTATCCGGCACGCCGGGCCCGCGCGGCGAGCCGGATGGCGAGGATGGAATCGCCCCCCACGGTGAAGAAGTTGTCCGTGACGGATACCGCGTCGAGCTCCAGGAGCTCGCGGCAGATTCCGGCGAGCACCCGTTCCGGTTCCGTGGCCGGCACGGCCACCTCCGGCGGTGCTTCGGGGGCTCCCGCGGCCGGGCCGCTGACGGACCCGGGAGGCGGCAGCGCCTCGCGGTCCACCTTGCCGTTGACGGTCAGCGGCAGCCGGTCCAGGACGACGATGTCCGCAGGGCACATGTACCGCGGAAGCCGGTCCTCCACGTGCTCGCGGAGCCGGTGGACATCGGGCATGGCGGTGTCCGGGTCCGGGGCCACGTAGGCGACGAGGCGCACGCCCCCGGGTCCGTCGGCGGCGATGACGCAGGCCTGGCCCACGCCCGGCCCGCCGACCAGGCAGCTCTCCACCTCGCCGGGTTCGATCCGGTAGGAGCGGATCTTGAGCTGGTCGTCGGTCCGGCCGAGGAATTCAAGGAGCCCGTCGGAGGTCTGCCGTACGAGATCGCCCGTGCGGTACATCCGCGCTCCGGCCGGCCCGTACGGGTCGGCCACGAATCGCTCAGCCGTCAGGTCGGGCCGCCCCAGATAGCCGCGGGCGAGCTGCTCACCCGCGATGTACAGCTCTCCGGGTGTACCGGTGGCCACGGGGCGGAGCCGGTCGTCCAGCACATGGGTGCGCGTGTCCCCACAGGGCACGCCGATCGGCACCGCGCCGGTGCCGGGCTTCTCCCCCGGCACCACCCGGTGCACCACACAGCCGACGGTGGCCTCGGTAGGCCCGTACTCGTTGACGATCGAGACCTGCGGGTGCCGAAGGCGGAACCGCGCCAGGGACTCGCCCCACAGCTGCTCGCCGCCGACGACCAACTCGCCTGTGGTCAGAGCGTCTTGGGGCAGCGCTTCGAGCAACGGCAGATGGCTCGGCGTGACTTTGAGGAAGGTGGGAGCGGGCCGTTCGGCGCGCCACAGCCCCGGGTCGAGGTCGCTCAGGTCGCCCAGGTAGAGGGTTCCGCCGGCCGTGAGCGGCCCGAAGAGCGTGGTCACGGTGAGGTCGAAGGAGACCGAGGAGTGCAGGATCGCGCCTCCGCCCAGGCCCGGGTAGACCTCTCGGGCCCAGCGGAGATAGCCGCTGAGCGCGTGGTGGCCGACCACCACGCCCTTGGGCCGGCCGGTCGATCCGGAGGTGTAGATGACGTACGCCGCGTTCCCCGGCCGCAACGGGCTGCGCCGGTCCGAGTCCGTGAGGTTCCCGGCGGGCAGCTCCGCGAGCGTGGCGCGGGTGACCGGGGATTCGGGGCGCAGGAGTTCGGCACCGGAGGCCGCCGCGTACGCGTCGAGGCGCTCGCCGAGCGACTCATCGGTGATCACGCAGACCGGCTGCGCATCGTCCAGGATCGTCACGATACGGTCGGCCGGATACTGCGGATCCACGGGCAGACAGGCGGCTCCGGCCTTCATCACCGCATACAGGGCCACCAGCAGTCCGGCGGTCCGCTCCAGCGCCACGGCCACGATGTCCTCGGGCCCGACGCCGCGGGAAATCAGCAGCCGGGCCAGCCGGTTGGCGCGTGTGTTCAGCTCGGCATAGTCGTACTCGGCGCTGCCCGAGACCACCGCGAGGCTGTCCGGCGTGCGAGCGGTCTGCGCCTCGAACCGATCGATGACGAGGGCCGTCGGCCGGGATACCGGGGCGGTCACAGGCCCGAGGCCTTGAGTACGACGTCCTTGAGCGAGGACCCGTCCTCGACGGGCCACATGTCCTGGACCGAGAGCGGGTCATAGGCGGTGGCCGCATAGCTGCCGGAGCCGTGCACGAGGATGTCCCGCTCTTGGACGAGGTCGCGGTCGATGGCGTTGAGGATTCCGGTCATCGCCATGACCAGTGACCATTCGCGCACCGCGCGAGGGTCGGCCGGCAGCTCCACTCCGGCGTCGCCGAGCACGGCGCGGATGTAGGGGTAGCGCTCAAGGCACTCGCGGAGCGAGACGACGATGCCGCCGCCGCCCTGTTCGCGGATGAGCTCGTTCATGCTCGGCGAGGTGACCGGCTTGCGCGTGTAGAAGGTCGTGTCGAGGACTTCCTGGGGGTCGAACGTCAGCGCCGGGAAGCGCTTGTCCCGCTGCTGGCTGTAGAGGCCCGAGTCCGGGTCGTAGACGTAGGCGGGCGCGTGCTCGGGGTCGGTCGACCCGTGGTAGAGGCTGAGCACCATGTCCGGGGCGCCGAGGTGCTGAACGAGGAAGTACCGTGGCGGCAGGCCGCGTTGGGGATGCGACTCCTCCAGGAGGCCGTGACCGTGGGCATGGCCGAGCAGGCCGTACGCGCTGGACACCGCGTGCACATGGAGGCGGGGTTCGTCGGCGGCGGGCGCGAAGAAGTCCGCCTCGGCGAAGGCGCGCACCACATCGGCCGCGATGTAGTTCTCCAGCTGCAGCGTGTACCAGAGGTTGGTGCCCACGGCCTTCCGTATGTGCGGGCCGTGCTCCTCGACGACGTTCTGCGCGAGGGCCTTCACCGTGCCGGGCTCGTCTCCCGCGTAGACGGCGATGGGGTTGCGGGCCCGCAGCTCGGAGTCCGTGAACAGCTCGGAGTCGCGCATCTTCAGGACCGATCCGGCGGGCACGACGACGACCACGTTCAGCTGCTGCGGGGTCACGAGCCCGAGTTTGATCGCGCGCAGCACCGCGTCGCGCAGGGCGGTGGCCTTGTTGGCCGACGAGGGGGTAACGATCGTGACCCGCTCCCCCGTGTCCTGGATGAAGCGGATGGCGCGGGCCACGATGACCAGTGAGGCGAAGGTCTTGGTGGTGAGCGTCGCCGGATTGCGCATCAGGTCGAGGAGCGCGAGACTCCTGCCCTGGTAGTCGCGCAGGGGTGTGTGCGCCAGATCGGAGACGGCGAAGTACTCCCGGACCTCTGGAGTGAGCTCCGGCAGTTCGATGCCCGGTGAGAACGCGGATCCGGAATCGTTTCTCGATTCCGGAAGCAGCCGGCGCAGTACCGGCCCAAGGCGCTCGTAATAGTGGGAGATGGCGTTCTCAAGAAGCATGCGAATCCCTTTTCATGCGCCACCTACTGGTCATACGCCGCCCAGTGGCTGCCGATTCTGTGAGTTGCCCCCTGCAAATGCATCCGGGCCCATGATGCATGGGCCACTCATGAAAAAACTAGCCACGGGTTGCACATCGACTGATAAGAGCTGTTCCCCACTGGCCGATCAGCAGGTCAATTTAGCGCAGGCCGACCCATATCCGGCAGGACCTACGGCGCTTTTAGCACAAGAGGGTGCGCGGCGGCAAGACAGCCCATCCAGACGAATTGCCTTACGGACTTGCCCACCCGATAGCCCCTGGCGTTGTATGCCTTCGGTCGCATGACTCCCCACGTCCCCACCTCTCCACCACTTCACGGCCGGCGTCAGGAAGAGGCACCATGGCATTCTCGGGCGAGAAATCTTCAGGGCTGCGGAAAGCAACGGAGGGCCGTTCCGGATCCGGCCTCATTACATGGATTTATCAGGCCGAGGATCTGGACCCCGGGGAGACCGTGGAGTTCGAGAAGAGCCTCTACGAGCGTTACTCCGCAGCAGCCGCGACCATCGACTTCGATTTCCGGGTACTCAGGGCGGGTGAGCTCATACCGTCATGCCTCGAGAAACCGGTACTGCGTTACCAGGGCACAGATATTCTCGAGCAGCGGCAATGCTTCATCGTCGAGGACCAGAGCCAGGACCCGCAGGGCCTGCAAGGATTGCGCGCGATCTACCGCACGATCCAGGCCAGCGATTCCGTGCTGCTCAACCGCTCGTTGACCGGTCCGGACTATCTGGAGCGGGACAAGCTTGCGCTCCTCCAGCATGCCGCCGGGCTCGGAATTCCCACGCCCAGGACCATCGCAGTGCCCTTCGGCCGGTACGCCCGCAGCGTGGTCACCGAGGCCGTACGAGAAATCGGCGACGGGCCCTACATCGTCAAGCCCCGCGAGATGGGCATGGGCGTCGGTGTCCTCAAGGTCGACTCCGAGCGGCAACTCACCGCCACCATCGACATCGTCGCGCAGACCACCGGCGGATATATCGTTCAGCCCTTCATCCTGCACTCCGGTGATATGCGGGTGTACGTGGCCGACGGGGAGGTGGTCACCTCCCTGACCCGCAGGCCCAAGCCCGGCGACTACCTCGCCAATATCAGCCAGGGCGGCAGCGCGGCCGCCACGGACGACCACCGTCTAGTGGCGGACATGTGCCGCCGCATCGCCGAGACCCTCGGAGCGGAGTACATCTGCATCGACTGGCTGATGACCGAGCAGGGCCCAGTCCTCAACGAGTGGAGCACGGCCAGCGCCGGCTTCACCGTGCTGCCGGAACCCCAACGCACCCAGGTCGTCGAGGCATTCTTCGGCTGGATCAAGCGCACATTCGAGAAGGGTGCGTAACCCATGGCACTCCGCCGCTGGAACGGAACCAATGAAGTCCCCCTCTCCACCCGGATGCCGGTGCCCGAACTCACCGACCACCTGCGCCGGGCCCTGGACGACCTGGACTATCCGGTGAATCTCCGGTCGATGCGGCCCGTGGTCCTGCCGCAGTCGTCGTACCAGGAACTCTTCACCGCGACCCGACGCATTCTGGGCCTCCTGCGAAGGGCACTGCTCGACAGCGCCCCCGATGCCCCGAGCCGAATGGCGGCGCTCGGCATGTCGGAGGAACACTACCCACTCTGGGTGGACAGCCCGTGGGAAGAGGAATACGCGACATGCATGGCCCGCCCGGACATCTCCGTGACCGTCGACGGCCCCAAGTTCCTGGAGATGAACGTCGGTTCCGGTATCGGCGGCGTGGTCGAAACACACGTCAACTCCCTTGCCTGGCAGACCGCATTCGGCGGGGCCGACCAGGCCCCCTTCACCGGATATGACCCGCTGTCGGCCCGCGCCGAACTCTTCGCCCGCGCGGCACGGGAGTTCGGCGTCACGCCGGCCGTCGCGGTGGTTGGCACCCTGCGCGATCTGGGCTCGGTCCGGACCACGCGCTACTTCGATCTGCAGGTGGCGTCCCTCCAACGCCACGGGCTGCAAGCCGAGTTCTTCGAACCCGAGGATCTGCTCGACGGCCTGGGCCTTCCGGGCACACAGCGCTACGCACTCGGGCTGCGCCACCTCACCGTCTACGACTGGACCCGCCTCGGCCTCGACCTCTCCCCGATCCGTACGGCCCTCGACGAGGGGTGTGTGCTCCTCGCCCCGCAGAGTGCCTACCTCATCGCCAACAAGCAGGTCCTCGGCTGGATTTCCGAAGGCCGGCCCTGGATGACCGAGGACGACCGGGCCGTGGTCGACCGCTATGTGCCCTGGACGAGGATCGTGGGCGACCAGCCCACCGAGTGGCGGGGCATCACCAAGTCGATCCCCGACCTGCTCCTGGCCCATCCTGAGAAGTTCGTCCTCAAGCCCGGCCTCGGCCTCGGCGGTCACGGAGTGGTGTTCGGCCGCTCCAGCGACGAGACCACGTGGCACGACGCGGTCGCCCATGCCGTGCGCACTGGAGGCTATATCGCCCAGGAACACCTCGACTCCGTCCCCCACCGGATGGAGCTCGCGGCCGGGGACGGCTCCGGAACCTACGAGGACGACGTCTTCCCCCTCTTCAGCCCTTACCTCTTCGACGACCGGCCCGCCGGCTGCCTGGTCCGCTACCTGCCCCCGGGCCGGGACGGCCTCATCAGCGTCCAGGGCACCGGGGCCCTGCCCTCGATAGCCGTCGCGGCGCGCCCGTAACGCCCCGTCAGCTGTCCTGCACACAGGGCCCGCCCGCCGCCGCGCGATCGCCGAACAACGAAGGGGGCCGATCCGGCATGACGACGCCCGAACCGCACGAGGGCCGGTATCACGCGCTGTGGCTGCGGCGCTTCCACCCGGCGCCCGACCGGGCGGTCCGGCCGGTCTGCCTGCCCCACGCGGGCGGGGCGGCCAGCTTCTTCTTCCCGCTCTCCCGGGCGCTCTCGGCGGACCTCGACGTACTCGCCGTGCAGTATCCGGGACGTCAGGACCGTTGGCAGGAAAAGGGTGTGGAGAGCCTCGACGAACTGGCCCGGCAGGTCTACGAGTCGATCGCTCCGCTGGCCGACCGGCCGTTGGCGCTGTTCGGGCACAGCATGGGTGCCACGCTCGCCTTCGAGGTGGCCCGACTCCTCGAACAGCGGGCCGGGGGCCGCACCGGCGTACCTGTTCGCCTCGGGGCGCCGGGCACCCTCCCGGCACCGCGACGGGACCGTGCATCAGCTCGGCGACGAGGCGCTGCTCGCCGATGTATGCCTCCTATCAGAGCAGCTTTCTCAGCTCGCCGAGCAGCATGGGGGCGCCCAGAGCGTCAAATGGGCGTCACGACTGGCCGGACCAGCTCCCTCAACCAGTCGCATCGGCCAGATCCGCCAACAGGACGCCGGCCACCAGTTCCTCGACCACGGCAGTACCGTGTTCGGCCATCGCACGGGTCAGCTCTGGATCCCAGGGAGCCTCGGTGAGTCGGCCGGGCTCAGGTCCGTGTGGTGTGCGGGCGACTGCGGACCGGTAGTCCGCCGCCGTCATGCGCCAGGGGCGAGCCGGCGTCTTGTCCAGAAGATAAGCGGCGATGCGGATGCCTTCGCCATCGAAGTCGCCGTGGTAGCGGAGGATGGCGCCCTGATCCGAGAGAAGGCGGATGAGGTGGATGGCCGCGCTGTTGGGCCAGCCGGATGTGCACACGAGCGGCGGACAGTCCGGGCCGAAGCGGCGCACGGCCAGAGCCAGGATGCTGGGGTTCTCAACGGAGTGGACGACAGGTGCGGGATCGGAGGCGAGGGTCAACTCGCCCGGGGACCGTAGTTGGGCGAGGGTGAGGCTGACGGCCTGACCGGCCTCGGCACAGACACGGGCCACACGGGCAAGCGGACCTTCACCGGCCGGGCGTAGTCCAGCGACAAGAACGGTGGACGACAGGTCGTCGTCGGCGACGCCCGCGCGAGTCCACAGAGCGCGCCGGTCCGCCGCGGACTCCGGAGCGGCGGTGTCGTGAAGAGTCGCCAGAGCACGAAGGACGAGTGTGGACAGGCGGGTACCGTCGTCGAGTGCGTGGGAGTCGCCCTTCAGGACCCGGGCAGCGAAGACGGGCAGGGGCTCGGCCTGGGCCGGGAGTTCCGCGAGCACCGTCAACGCGTCTGCGAGCAGGTTTCGGGTCAGTTCCGGTGAGCCACCGACCATACCGGAGGCTCGGCACGACGCGGTCCAGTCGGCAAGCGCGGGCTGGGCCCGCACGGTGGCATGACCGTCCAACCATGCCCACAGCTCGGCACGTTCGTCTTCCTTACGGCGTCGTTCTGTCGCGCGGTCGTCGAGGGGGCCTACGAGTTCGGTGACGGTTTCACGCACCGAGAAGCCGGACAGCTCGGTGACAGCCTCTTCCAGGCGGGCCAGCGAGACGGAAGGGTGAGGATCCGGCAGGCGGTCCAGCCCCAGAAGGTCGGCGAGAGCCTCGCGCTGAGCTTCATCAAGCGGTCCGAGGCGCACCCGTGTGACGGGGCGGCCGGAGGACAGTCGGCTGTGGACCGTCTGCCAGAGCGAGCGGAGCTCGGGACGGCGCAGGGTGCGTTCACCCAGGGCCGGTTCGGTGTGGGTCATCCCGCCTCCAAATCGGTGCCGTTCCAGACGAAGCGAGCGCTGGTGACAGCGTCGTCGTCCCCGTCGGTGAGGAGTTGGTGGACAGCGATGCCAGGTAGTTCGCCGTAGGTGCACCACTCGTGGTCGGAGGTGACCATGAGATCAAGGTCGAGTGCGGTGAGCAGGGCGAAGACCTGTCCGCGGTTGACGGCGTCGACGCCGACGAAGACCTCGTCGAGCAGGATGGGGCGGGGTGCCAGCGGCACGGCCTCGTAGTGGGCCGCGACGGCGGCAAAGAGCGGCAGGTGCAGCGCGATGGCCTTCTCTCCTCCGGAGAGCGCGCCGTGCAGCTTCTTCGTCAACGGCTGCCAGCCGGTTCCGTTCGCCCGATCGAGGCGCACGGTGAAGCGGTGCCAAGCGGTGTAGTCGAGCACCTCGCCGAGCTGCTCCTCCCAGCTCGCGGCCGTGTCGCTGCCCTTGGCCTCCTCGATACGGGCCCGGAAGAAAGCGTGAAGGGCTTCCCGGTCGGTCTCGTTGACCCGGCCGGGGTCCTTGAGCAGCAGCTGACGGGCGGTGCGGGTACCCTCCGGGAGATCCGGACGGACGTCCCAGACGAGCTGGACGGCGACGTTGGAGGCGGTACGAACCCCCTCCAGGTGCCCGTTCATGCGGTCGACGAGTTCCGCGGCCTGACGGATGCGGGCGGCGAGGTGACGACGGATGTCGCCGGTGAGGATCTGGTCGAAGAGGCTCCGCTCGGCGGTGGTGATGTCGTCACTACTGCGATCGCGCTCCTGGGCGAGCGTGGTGAGGAGGCCCGTCGCCCCCACCCGCATACCGTCCAGGGTGGCGGTGAACAGCTGGATGTCGTCGTCGGGCTCCAGATCCAGGTCGGCACGGGCACCGAGGCGCTGGCGGGCTTCGTGGACCGCTTCGGAAAGGCGGGTCGCGGCATCGCCCAGGTTGCGTGGGGCATGCGGGATGCCGGGCCAGTTCGCCGCTGTGGCACGGGCGGCCTCCAAAGTGGCCTTCGCGCCGTCTCCGGATTCGAGATTCGGTGCGATACCCGCATCCTCCGCGAACCCCACCAGACACAGGTGCCGGAACCGGTGCGCCGCGCGGTCCCGGGTGGCGACGGCTTGTTCCCGTCGTTCGGCGTCCTGGCCGCTGGTTGCCCGCAGTCCTCCGATACGGCCTTCGAGGCGCAGGAGGAGATCGGCCGCCCGGCCCACCTCCTCACGGCAGCGCCGCAGTTCGGCACGCGCCTCGGCGACGCGTGCCACGATCTGCCGGTAGTCCTCGCCGACGGTGGCCTCCACCGCCTCCAGGCGCGCCTTCAGCCCCGCAGCCTCGGCTTCGGCGGCAGCGGCGCTCTCGGACTGTTCCTCGGCGGCTCGGCGCGAGCGGTCTGCCTGCGCGGTGATCTGACGAGCCCTGTCAGCGGCAGCGGTCGCGGTGAGACGGGCGTCCACCCAACTGTCGGCGGTGTCCCTGAACCTGTCGATATCGGAGGAGAGCTCATGCAACCGGTCGCGATCGGTGGGTAGTCCGTGTTCCGCGGCCCGACGGCTGAGCGTGCGCAGGGCGCCTGCCACCTCGGTCTCGCACCAGGCCAAATGGGCTGCCGCGTCGCGCACGGCATCGTCCCGGGCAGCCACCTTCTCCTCGGCTCGGTCCCAGTCGCGTCGAAGGGCGTCAAGTTCCCGGTGGTCGGGTCGCGCCGCGCGGTCCGCGTCCAGCCGGGCGCGGCGAGCGCCGAGGCCGCGCAGTTGGTCGTCGAGCGCGACGAGGGAGGCGTTCGTCTCGCTGATGTGCTCGGTCAGTTCACCGATCCTGCGCTGCCGGGCCCGTTGCCGCGCGGGGGCACCGATGTAGGCAGGTTCCTGCTTGCTCCACGTTCCGGTGGCGAGCGCGAGACGCCAGGCACCGTCGGCAGAGACGGCAGCGGGGTGACCGCCGGGCAGTGAAGTGCCGTACGCGACACCGGCGAGGATACGGGTCACGGTGTCGACCGGGACGGGGATGTCCTCCTCGGGTTTCAGCACCTTCAGTAGACTGGGCCCCGATGCGGCCCTGGCCAGGGCCGCCTCGGCTCGGGTGTCGTGCCCCGACAGCGTGATCCCGTCGTAGGGGTTGACCCAGGCATCCAGGAGGCCCGATGCCTCCAGTGCCGCCTCCACCGCAGCCTGAACGGGAAGCGGAACACCTTCGTGGAAGGCGACCAGTCGCCACAAGGGTGCGCCCGCCGTCGCAGTGCGGACGGCGGTGCGGGTGGGAGGGGGCAAAGGCGGCAGGTCGGTCTCGTCGCTCAGCCGTCGAACTTCCTCCTCAAGTCGGCTCCGCTCGTCCCGCAGCTCCCTGCATGCCGCTCGCGCGGTGGCCTCCGCTGTGGCGATCTCTTGTTCCAGCGGGCGTGCGGCGGCTTCGACCAGTGCCGTCACCTCGGCCTCGAACGCGGCTCTGGCCGCCAGTTCCCCAGCGTCGGCAATGCGGAGTTCCGCGCAGTCGTCGGCCCAGGCGAAGAGCCGTTCCGCTTGTACGGCAAGGGCACCGTCCCAGGTTTGGGACGCTTCGTCCCGCCGGGCGATCGCCTCCGCAAGCCGGGTACGGGCGTCGTCCAGCAGACTCTCGGCGGCACGCCGGTCGCGTACCGCGCGGTCGTGGTCGTCCATCGCTTCGGTGATGAGGGCGACCTGCCGGCGTCGGGCGGTGACCGCGCCCCGCAGCAGCCTGCGGGCCGGTCGTGCCCCGTTCTCGCCCGCCGTGCGTGTACCTGCGGAACCCAAGGGCCGACGCCCACCGGCCTCGTGGTCCGGGCTGTCTGCAAGGGTCACTATGGAATTCGCGTCGAGAAGCGTCTTCACCTCATGATGGATCGACTCCATACCGGCCGCCCGGGCCGACCGGCGTGCTTCCTCGGCGGCTTCGCGCGCGTGCTCGTCGAAGGTGCGGGCCTGGGCCGCCGCCTCGTCGGTGTACCTCTGGTCCTCCTCCGCGCTGATCTGAGTGGCCTGCGCAGTGGCACGCTGTCGCCCGGCGACAGCTGCCGCTTCTTCCGTACGACGGCGGAGCCGGTCGAGTTCCTCGCCCTGCTTGTACGCGTCGCGCTCGCGCAGCCCCTCGACGGTCTCCTCCAGGGCGTGCACGCGCAGTTCCTGTTCCTCGCGCTGGACTTGAGCGAAGTCCCTTTCTGTCAGCGCCTGTTCGAGTTCCTCGGCGCTCTGGCGGGCGGCGCGGGTGAGGTCGTCCATCTCCGTGGTCGCCGAGATCAGCGCGGCCGAGCCGGCACGCAGGACACGTCGTGCGTAGGCGCGCTGCCGGGATGCAACGGTCTGTGCCGCTGTCACCTCGTCGTCGAGCCGTTTGAGGTGTTCGCGCTGGCGGTCCAGCCGCTCGAAGCCTTCGGCGAGTTCAGCGATCTCTCCTTCGTCCAATGGGGGAAGGGCGCGTGACAACAGGGTGGAGAGCAGGGAGGGATCGAGCCGTTCGGACAGTTTGGGCTGGCGCAACTGGAGCAAGGCGGACAACAACGACTCATAACGCTGCTCCCCCATGCCGGCGAACAACTCACGTCGTACGGCAGTGCGGTAGTCGGTGGCCGAGGCATGGACGTCGCCGCGGTCGCGCACGGCCTCGACCAGCGCTGCGCGTGTCAGCGGCTGTCCCGCCTCGTTGACAAGAAGCAAGCCGGCGGGGTGGGCGATCCTGGAGCCGGTGGTGAAGTAGTCAGCGTGGACCCCGCTGGTGTGCACACTGGCCTGCAGACGCGCACCGCAACCGAACCACCGCTCGGCGCCATCGTCGCCGACGCGGCGGAACTCCATCCACACATACCCGACACGAGTCTTGCCGGAGGCGCCTTCGCCGAGCAGGTTCCAGTGCATGGTGCGTTCCGAACCACCGAACGTGGACAAGCGGTTGGGGCGCAGGCTGGCGTCGAAGAGGAAAGGCAGCAGAAGCTCAAGGGCCTTGGACTTGCCCGAACCGTTCTGGCCGCGGAGCAGCAGGCGGCCCTGATGGAAAGTGAAGGTCTCGTCGTAGTAGCGCCAGACGTTGAGGATGCCCGCGCGGTGCGGCTGCCAGCGGCTGCGGGCCGCATCCACCGCCGTTGCCGGTGTCGCAGGCGACTCAGCAGACTCGGGCCGCCGCGGGACCGGAAGCTCCGTCACACTCACTGCTGATCCCCTTCTGCCGTATCTCCACCGGAAACCACGGCGCCTGCCCTCTCGCGCCGGCTCACGTTCCACCCCGGTCCGAGCTTGTCATCCGGATCCGTACTCGTCGTCTTCGTCAAGCGATAGCGGTACGCGGCCGGGCATGCCACGACACGCCCCCCAGCCGCGCAGACGAGCCCGACGTCACGCAGGACGCGTACCGCATCATCGGAGAGCCGGGCCGCGCCGTCCTCGGACTGATACGCCTTGGCCCAGCGTGGGAAGCGGCGCAGCAGAGCCGCTCCGGCCTCGGCGAGCTGTTCGGGCAGCAGTCCGGCGGGGGCGGCGCAGAGCGGCTCCAGAAGGAGCAGTGCGGCAACCCTGGCAGTGGAGGTGTCGTCGGGGAAGCGGACATCCGTGGCGATCCCATCCGGGTCCACGAGCAGGAAGCCCTCCGCGCGTTCCTCCAAGAGGAAGCCGGCTTGTTCGACCGAGCGACGCAGGATCTGACGTCCAGTGAGAGACGAGACGTAGGCCAGCTCGTCCTCGGCGAGGTCGGCCCGGTACAGCACGGGGTCATCGAAGAGGCGACGCAGTACCGAGTGGCGTAGCCTCAGATTGCGTTGTGCATCAGTGGCGGCGCTCTCGCTGTGCGTCCCGTCGCCGACCGCGCCGCCATAGCGGCGCTCCCGTGTCAGGCCGGTGAGGAGTTCCTCGAACCGCGCGGGCACCTCGTCCGGGGGCACGGCGAGTCGGGAGGCGCCGATGGGCGCGGCGGGCAATCGCATCAGCAGGGTGGTGTCCACGCGGTAGAGGACCTTGGCCTCCGCGGACTCGACGTACGCCTCGGTCGTACCATCCACCGCGCGCAGCACGTCGTACGACTCCAGCAACTTCAGGACATCGACGAATGCCATCCGCTCCGGCTTGTGGACCGGGTCGAACGCGCCCAGTGCCCGGTCGGCCGCCGTGGCCTGCACGACGCGGTCGGCGAGCATGCCAATAGTGGTCGTCGGCATCGACAGCAACTCGGCCGCGGTCACGCACAGCAGTACGTAACGCAGACGGTCGAACGGAGCGCGTCCGGAACGCGCCCTACGAACCGGGCGGGAGCCGTCCGGGTTGGCGCGCACCTTGGTGAGGCGGGCGTAACCGCGGCGGGGCTCCACCACCAGGCTCCAGCCGCAGGTGTAGTCGAACCACTGGGCAAGCGACTCGCGACGGCGCCGTACCAGTTCGAAGCCAGTCGGGTCGGCGGTCTCGGTAAGCAGGGGGCGGGCCAGGAGGAGCCGTACGGCGCAGGCGACCTCCTCCCGTTCCGCGGCGGCCAGTTGGTTGGCAAGGGTGCTCATCCTGCGGCCTCCTGCGGCGTGGCACAAAGGGCCGAGGAGACCCTCGCTCCACCCGCCGCTGTGATGTGGACGACGTAGTCCGGTCCAGTCAGCGAGCCCTTCGCGGTGTGCAGTACGGCGGTGCGCTCATCCGAAGGCGGTGCCAGGGCGATCTCCACCCGGCCGTCTCCCGTCGTGGCGCGCCTCAAGCCGCTCGTGTCCGGCCGGGCGGCCAGGGCACGGCCAAACAGATCGAGCAAACGGTCGAAGACAGCGGGGTCCAACGTGCCGAAGGAGGACAGACGAACAGGTCCGTCTGTCTCCAGCACCTGCCAGGCGAGTACGAGTTCGGCTCGCTCCAGGCGAGCCCGCTCGGCGCGGTCCGCCCTGACAGCCGCAACGTCCCGCACCTTGGCCGTGCGTGTGAACCGCTCTGTCCGTCCGCTGGTCCGCAGCAGCGCCGACACCTCCACCGGTGGGGCCTCGGACCAGGAATGGGACGACGGGATCAACTCGGGGTCGGAGTGGGCGAGATGAGCATGGCGGGCCGAACCGAGCCCGAAGGCCGCCGACCACAGCCGGTGCAGGTCCTCTTCCGCGGGGGCCGCCGCGAACCAGCGTGCCAGTTCCCGAAAGTCCTGCACGGCGCTGGACGAGCGGCGCCTCGACTCATTGATCCGCTCCAGAACCTGCAGGAGCGAGACGATGGCCCGCCGGGCAATGTCGTGCAGCTGCTCGATCCGAGGTCGGGCACCGTCGTCCGCCAGGAACCACGCACGCAGGCCCGCCCAGCGCGCCCGCCTGCTCTCCAGCCAGCCGGCCGCGGGATCCTCACCGGCCACCGGCGGGAGCTCTGCCCCGCGCAGGGCCCGCTCGCGCAGTACGGCGGTCCCTCGCTCCTCCACCCTGGCCACGGCAGCGGCGACCGCCTGCCCGCGCCGGTCGAGGTTGACCAGGAACTCCTGCAGATATGCGACCGTGGCAGCCTTGACCTCGCGGAACACCTCCAGATCCGCGCCCTCGGCGCGCAAGAGGCGCTGCAGTTCGCCGTTGAACGCCTTGGTGTTCTCCACCAGAGCGTCCAGATGCCCCTCCAGCTCCCGCAGCGTGCTGAAGATCCGTCGATCAGCCGACGCGGGTTCGCCGGAGAGCAGGCACAGTTCGTCGAGCCGGTCGGCGATCGCCTCCAGTACGGCCGTCTGCAGCGCGCCCGTGGAGGCGAGCACCTCAAGTGCGTGCCGCAGGCCAGCGAGAGCGGCCTCGCCCTGGCGGGTCAGCGAATATTGCAGGTTGCGCCGTTCATATTCCTCGGCCGTGCGGTAGTTCTCCGCGTGGTTGTGCACCACATCCAGGAGCTCCCACTGCACGAGTCTCCTGAGCGCCTCATGCAGATCCTCATTCTCGACCGCCGCCACCCAGCCGACCCCGCGTAGCCGCTCTCGCACCGCGTCGAGCCCGAGCGCCGTCTCCAGGTGCTCGCCGGCCATGCCGAAGACGTCCAGCACCGCCCCGTACAGGTCAGACCTCTCCACTGTCGTGAACCGGAACATCTCCGGTGGCACCCTGCGCACGCCTGTCGCCCTTCCCCCGCTGCCTCGGCGGCATCCGGATCTCCACCGTAGAGGGCAGCGCTGACATTCAGGGGCGAGTCACGGAACAGCGGTTCAACCAGCAAGAATCGGGCGGTCTCATGGCCCGGTGCCCTTTCAGGCTCGACGGCGACGACGGTCCGCTCCTCGTCTCCGTGCAGGAGCAGGAACAGGAACAGGGTCCAGTCCGTGAGCAGACGCGTCACCGTCATCAAGGGCTCTACGGATCTCGTCGCTGTCTGCGGGACGACTGCGTGGCGCCGGAATTCCTGCTACTCCGTGGCCGCGTGGGAGTGCCGGCCGGAGAACTCCTTTCTGCGGTGAGTGGCCTTACGGCGTGCGGCTCGCGCGCCTCGATTCCCTCGGTCCCGGGGATGAGGTCGGTCTGTAGTGGTGCGGGCGCGGAACGACGGGCGGTGTCCGGGACCGGCAGGACGTTCCGGCGTTGCAACTCGCCGATGCTGACCAGCGGTGCCCTGAGAACACGGTCGAGCAGCTCGTTCTGAGCCGACTGCAGCTCGACCAGATGCCACAGGACGGCCAGCACGTACTGGAGTTCTTCGCTCCAGGCAGGCAGCCACCGCTCGGGCCGGATGCGGTCCAGCTGGCTGACGGCCCTGCGAGACGGCGGTCCCGTCCTGCGTTTCAGCCAGCCGTCGAGAACGTTCTGTCCGCTGACCTGATAATCCCGCATGTGTTGAGTCACGGGCCCGAAAACGCCTTGGCCGAAGTGGAGTTCCAGACGGTCAGGGTCGTAGACAAATCTCTCGGGTAGTTCGTCCCTGCCGACCTGTCTCTGGTATGTGATCGCCAGCTGAGCGGTCGTCCAGACCTCCTGGGGTCCGCCGGGCCTCCCCACCACCGGGTCCACGAGCCTCTCTCCGAAGGTGGAGGCCCAGATCACCTTCCGCCCGATGTGCAGCGCCTCCGACCACAGGGCGGCGTCGCCCGTGAGAGGCACGCGGACGCCGTTGGTCATGAGTTCGTCGTCAAAGCGGGAGCGGAATCCTGGGTGAGCCGTGATCGCGGCGACGTACGCGGCCAAGTCCTCAGCGGTGGCAAGCAGCCCACCGAAGGAGTTGCGAAGGTGCTGGAGAAGGCCGGGGGCCACGTTGGGGGTGCCGTCCCTCTGCAGAAGGGGAATCACTCTGCCGCCTCCCCAGCCGGCGAAGTGATCCATATCCGGCATGAGCGCCGTGAACAGCGTGGCGGGGCCGTCGCCGAAACGATCGGAGTGCTGCTCCACGATGTGGATCTGTCCCTCGGCCTGGCTCTCCCACAGTTGTGGCGAGCATCTGTCGAGGACCCTGTTGTCCGGGATGATCCAGTGCCGGTCAAAGGGGCGGAAGGCGAAACGCACCGGCTCCGGACACTCGGGGCCCGCCTCCAGCATCGGCCGCTGTGGCTGTGCCGAGCCTGGGAGCGGTTTGACCTGTCGGTCGATGGTACGGCTGTGGGTTTCCCTGAACAGGGCGCGCTTCTCGGCGACATCCGTCTCGGCGGTCAGTCTCCGCCACCGGGAACGCAGCGTGTCGGAGTCCGGAGAGTAGACCCATGTGCGCTTCGGCAGTATGCCAGGCACTTTCCACGGCAGCAGATCGTCCAACGCGGGATATGTGTCCCAGGCTCCCTGAGCCGCGGGCATGAACGGGGCCCGGGCGGCCTGGCGCACCGACCGCCACTGATCGCTGTCCGGCCCAAGGACTTCGAGCTGCGTGTACTTCTCCTCGCGAGTGCTGCCGTCAAGGGCGACGTACCTGATGTGGGCGGGTGTGGTCTCGGCCCTGCTGCGGACGAACACGGCGATCGCCAAGGGCTGCTGCACACCTTCGAAGAGGCGTGTCCGCGCCGGCGGCTGGATACCCTCAGGGCTGAGGTCGATGATCCAGCCCTCCGAACAAGTCTCACGCAGATACTTCCTCATCCCTTCGAAACCAGGCCCGCTGAGGAAGCCCGCGGTACTGATGAAGGCGATGATTCCGCGGTCCGACTCGGAACCGTGCTGCTCAAAAACCTTGAAGGTGGCCCAGCGCCAGAAGTAGACGTACAAGTTCTTGAGCTTGTTCTCGTGCACTCCGTTCCTACCCCCGAGGCGGAAGGCATCGAGCAGAGGTGCTCTGTCATCCCCCTCGCGGCCTTTCTCCACCCAGCCGCCCTCCCCCTCGGCTCTCTCCCGATCCGGCGGATTGCTGATCATGACAGTGACCTTCTGCTCGCGCTTGATCCAGTCCGCCTTGCGGGTGTTCTCGACCAGAGGATCGCCATCGGGCAGGAACGTGAAGAGCATGGCCCTCTCAAAGGACCGGCTCAGTGCGCACAAGGGGCGCGCGAGGGACACGGACGGCGCGTTCCGTGACCGCTGAGAAAGGAGGGGCGGAGGTTGGTGAGGATGAGACCGCCAAAGCCTCCCTTGACCGCCGCCTCAGGCGGGAAGGCGTTCCTGGGACGCCATTTCCGATCTACTACCGACGTGCTGGACTCCCTCCTTCATTCCGTCATCGCAGCGATGCACGGTGTGCGAACCACCGAAGGCGAGCGGACCCTCTGCCTCCTCGAAAATCCTGCAGATGCTTGCCGCCATACGCATCAACCCGCTGAACGGACGCCCCCAGGATGGGATCCCGACCAGCACGCCCGGCGGACTGCCAGGAGTCAGCACCGCACGCAAAACCTCGTTCCACCCCGGACCAGCACGACGTGAAACGTCAGGAAACGGGGAACCAGGTCGCCAGGCGCTTGGCGATGACCGGTACATCGATGTTGTCCTGTGCGACTTCCTCGACGAACGGGCCGGCAACGGAGACGGGTGGCGGGACGGTGCTGGCGCTGACGCCGTTGAATCGCAGGAAGACGCGCATGGCGAGCCAGGCCGTGCGCTTGTTGCCGTCGATCAGCGCGTGATTGCGGGCAACGGAGTGCAGCAGTGCCGCCGCCTTCTCGTGCAGCGTGGGATACAGCTCGGCCCCGAACACGTTGGTCCGGGGCCGTTCGACAGCTGACACCAGAAGCCCCATGTCACGCACGCTGTGCTCGGTACCGTTGACCGTGCGGGCGATGGCCAGAATCTCGTCGATCTGGATGTAGCGCACTTCGGTCACTTCAGGTAGTCCAGGATCTCCGCATCGCTGTCCATGAGCTCGGCCAGGACGTCGTCGACCTTCAGTTCGGCCCGATTCTGGGCCTCACGGATGGCCTCAATGGCAAGCTCCTGCTTGCTGCGGCGCTCCCGACGAGCACGCTCGGTAAGCTTCGCGTCAAGGTCGTCGGGGAGTCGGAGTGTCATCGCCATACAGCGATGATACCTGACTGGTATCTATGCGGCGAGGTGATACCAGCCGCTCAAGACCCCGGACCACGGCGCGGCCCTTTGTGGCCCGGTCAGGCCGTCCCCTCGGTTCCAAGGTGCGTGCGACCAGCCCGCGCCGCCGCTGGGAGGTGCAGGAGGACGCCTGAGCCGGAGTCCTGCCTCCGTTCCGACGGCCCGGGCCACAGAGAGCCGTGAGGACTTCCGATTCGAGCGTCCTCGGAGCGTCAAAATTCTGCATTCCGCATCGCCACATCGCCCGCGAGACCCGCGTCAGCCCTTGAAACTGCAGCTCAGACCATTCTGCACAAGCGAACCCCAGCCGACTCATCTCACGAGCGAAAACAAGTCGAATCGGCCACCTGAAACACAAAGCAGCGGGTCAGACGCCCTTCTCGGCAGGCTCCAGAATGGCCACGCACTCCACATGGTGCGTCATCGGAAACACGCCACCGGAAGTGACAGTAAGAGAACATGCAGGTCAGACGGGGTTTGACCGCTCCCGAGGAGCAGCATCCATGCTCCCGGAGTGCCAAACGAGCGTCACGGCCGCGGTGGGTCAGCCCTGCTCGACAGGTGCCGGCGGCAGACCTGCACACTGCTGGAGACAGGAGCGGCAGACGCGCGGAAGCACCAGTCGGCGGTCGCCTCCGCGCGCCAGCCACCGCTGAAGCGTGCCGCACTGCCGGGTCGTCGACCAGTCTGTGCGGGTGGCCGGGGCCGATGTGTACGGACGTGTCCTCGTCGCGCAGCGGCTTGCGGGGGGGTGCCCCTATGGGTTCGGGCAAGTCTCTGCGGGGTGGTGGAGACTCGGCGGCGTCAGCCTTCTGCGGTGGTGTCGGCCTCGGCGTATTCGTAGATCCAGCCCGCAGAGGTGTCTGGGGCTCGGACTGCCGGGTAGGTGTGTTTGGCTGCGGGATTCCAGGGTCCTGATGCTCGGCCGGGGCGGCCTCGGAAGCCAGCGGGCGGCAGTCCTGCCTGGCTGAGCTCGACGATTTTGGTCCGCCCGTTGAAAGGGCCGCCGACGATCTTGATGCCGACGGTGTTGTTGACGATTCCACCCGCGAGCCAGCGACGAATGAGTGCCAGGTGCTCGGAATTCTCGTCCCCCATGCCCGAAGCCGACCATGGGCTTGGGCGGAAGGCAAGCAGGTCTCAAGTCGCTCGGACGGGTCGGGGTTCGTAGAAGGTTCCTCGCGGAGCATCGCGAAGAGAACGTCGGCCCGTCGTCGGGCGAGGCAGAGCAGGGCCTGGGTGTGGTGCTTACCCTGGGCGATCTTCTTGTCGTAGTAGGCCCGCGATGCCGGGTCGCCCAGGGCGGCGAACGCGGAGAGGAAGAAGGCCGGTTTGAGCTGTATGTTTCCTCTCCTGGAAGGCTGTTCGCCGCGGATCGAGGAGCCCGAGCTCCGGGTCGCCGGGGCGAGGCCCGCGTAGGCGGCGAGGTGGCCGGCGGTCGGGAAGGTGCTGCCGTCGCCGACCTCGATCAGGTGCGGGCACCGGTCCTGCCGCCGACTCCCGGCATCGACGTCAGGACCTTCGAAAGAGGGTGAGCTTCCAGGAGTTCCTCGATCCGCCCCGCCAGCAGTTTGCGCTGGCCGAGGACCGCCGCCAGTGAGGCGGCGAGGCTCGGGACGATCAGTGCGGCCGCCTCGGTGCCCGGAACGGTGACAGTCTGCTCGTCCACGGCAGCGAAGATGTCCTCGACGAGCCGTTCGGCCATCCTCGGCGCCTTCGGCCGTAGCAACGTGACCAGCCGCCGCCGGCCTGCTTTGCGTATTTGGGCCGGTGACCCGAACCGCTCCAGCAGCGTGAGGGGCATCGCGCGGCCGCATCGGCGATGATGAACGCGTCCTTCGCGTCCGTCTTGACCTCACCCGAGTAGAGGTCGGCGATCCGCCGCATCGTCAGCCCCGGCAGATAGGCGACCGAGCAGCCCATGTCCTTCGCGACCGCCAGCGGCAGGGCGCCGATCGAGGCCGGCTGGTCGACCACGACGAGCACGGTTCCGTGCTTGGCCTGGAGCATCGCGAACAGCTCGCGGAGCTTGGGTTCGGTGTTGGGCAGGCGCTTGTCGAAGGCTTTCGTTCCGGCCGACGTGACGGCGGTGGCGTGGTGTTCGCCTTTGCCGACGTCCAGGCCGAGGAAGACGTCGATGCCGCCGGCGTCGATCACATGCAGGCCCCTCCGCTCACGCTTTCGTCCGGCCTTGCCTCGGCACCGAGCTGCCACACCCACGTTACGGAGAGCTCTTCTGGCTCGGGTGAAGCCGGTGCTCAAGCCCCTCATCAGCGGTCCGTCGATGCCTCCGGGCCCGGTGACACCACCCCCCGGATCATCAACAACAAGGGGGAAGTCATGCCGGACCCGAAGGTCGGAGGCCCCATTTCGGAGCCAATGAAGACGGTAACGGGGGGGTAGGAGCCTGGGGTTGTCAGATTCACGAGCCACTCCTACCAGGTGGCAAATGGACTCTGCGCCACGAGATCAGGGAGAGCCTTCTGCACAGCGATTCTGAAGTCTCGCGCCAATCCCGTAAGGAGTTCCAGAACGTCACTGCGGGACGCAGTCTCCATTTCTGGGTCCGGGCTCCACTTTGTCCCTGATACGCATCGGATCTCTACCAGACCACCGGATGGGATGAAGCTCAATCGGCGCTCAACCCCCTGTCCGTACAGATCGATTTCAGCCTGCGATCCTCGCTGCAGGTCCACAATTGCCGCTGGCAACTGTTCGATCACAGAAGAAAGGTCATAGGAAATATCCACCGGCCAATCATCTTGCCCGAATCCGCTGATCAAGAAATGACAGTCGGTCTCGGACAAGATTTTACAAACTTCCATGACCAAGGATTCATAGTCGTCCGCGATTTCAAGATCAGGAGTTGGGCGCAATCTCCCTGCAGGGGGAGTGACAGACATGCGAAGCTTCATTTACCCTTCTTTCACGATGGGGAATGCTGACCTATATGATCCATCAGGCATGGGAACCAAGCGGACGTGAGTTGGCTCCACGATCTTCCCATCTGGCTTGATAACTTGCCCCAAGCCCTTGGGTATGGGGACCTCCCGGACACCCCCGTTAGGGTCATGGTGGGATTTCAAAAACTCTACGACCTCGGGGTTGTCCAACCACTGCCCCTGCTCGTTGCCAGTGCTGCGAGCGCGGTCGATCAGGCTCTGAGTGTTCTTGGCACCCGCTCCATGTTCACTGAAAGTATGACCAAAAGTCGGACGACTCTTCTCGTTCCAATTGAGGTCCTCGGTCGCCTTCTTCGTCTTGCACCGCTTGAGCCCGAGCGGGTCCGTCCAGGCGTGAGGGTTGGATACGTACGAATGGGAGGTGGGGGCGGGTGCAAGTCCCAACGGGTCCGGCGTCAGATACCGGGCGGTCTCGGGATCATAATAGCGAAAATAGTTGTAGTTGAGGGCGGTTTCTGGGTCGAAATATTGGCCGGGGAAGCGAAGCGGCGTGTATGTACTACTTGCAGTCGCCCAGCTGGTCGTGCCCCATAGAGTGGCCCTCGCTCTCCAAGCCACATTGCCTGACTCGTCGATGAGCTCACTTGGAGTTCCGACCAGGTCGGTGACTATGGAGAAGAATCGTTCCTCGATTTCTTCTTGCGACGCCTCGGCTACGCGAACCCGTTCCGTCTGCGAAATCGGATTCAAGCCATCGTGATCCCAAGTGATCGTGACAGGAAAAGGCAGGTCCCCACCACTGGCCACCTGTTCGCAGAGAGTAGTGTCGTCCCAAGAAAAAACGACCTGTTCCAGGACGGTTTGACCGTCGGGGGTCAACCTTTTTTTCGCTGTCCGGCGACCCAGCGCGTCATATTGGTAACGCCATATCGCACCATTCGGTGTGATGACGGAGGCGAGTCGGTCCTCAGCATCCCACTCATACCGCCAAGTATCCGGCCTGCGGGACAAGTACGTCTTCTGCCGGAACACCACCCGCCCTTGCCCGTCGTGCCGGTACCGCATGTTGCCGGCCCTGGTGATGTGTGTACCGGAATAGGTACGCGCGCCGGTTGCTTCCTGCCAAGGGTGCGCAGCAGGCCATGACGCCGAGGTCTGGTTGCCTGCCGCATCGTACGTGTACCGCTCGGCCCAGTTCACGGCCTTGACGGCCGTGACTCGGCCCAGCGGGTCGAGCTCAAAGCTTCTGCTGCCGGCGAGTTGGTCATCGATTCTTACCACGTTTCCGTCGGGCCGGTACGTGAAGGCGCGGTGCTGAAGAGTGCACCCCTGCCCCGTGACCCACTGATCGGTCATCCGCCCCATCACGTCGAATGCGTGCCTGAGCGTGACCGTCCCGCCGATGTGCCGCGCCGTTTCTTGCCCAGCAACGTCGCGTTCGAATGTGAGCGAGCGACCGGAGGTCGTGAGCTCGCTGCGACGACCTGCCGCATCATAGGCCCATGAACTAATGGCCCCACTTGGCGTTCGCCTCCCGACATGGCGACCAAGGGCGTCATACTCGAAGGAAAGCGTGCGCTCGTTCACAGTCTCAGACCTGAGGCGACCGAACCGGTCACGGAGGCGAGTCAAGACCGACTCTGGACCGGATGCGATGGCCAACTCGTCGAAGATGTCGTACTCGAACGTGGACCTGTTGCCATCCACGTCCTTGCTAATCAGCTGACCCAGGGAATTGTGGTCATATCGAATCGTCTGCCCGATGCCATTCGTTCGGGACGAGAGGCGACCAGCCAAGTCATAGGTGTACCTGATTACTCGATTGTCGAAATCTCTCTCCGCGACCACCCGCCCTGTCGGGTCGTACTCGTAGTTCCAGGTCAGGCCTTGAGGGTTGGTGACTTGAGTGAGCTCGAGGTTTGTGTCGTGACTAAACTCGTAGCGCGCACCGTCCGGACCGGTGCGCGCCACCAACAGATCGAAATCCGCGTACTCGAATGTGGAGACACCACCCATGGCATCGGTGTGGGCAAGACAATTGCCCTCTCCGTCGTAGACCCAGGATTGCTTACTTCCGTCCGGTTCGACGTGACGGGCGATCTTACCCTCGACAGTCCACTCGAAATGGGTGACTGTTCCGAAGGGGGCGATGAGCGACACGAGGCGGCCGAACATATCTCGCTCGCACCGCGTGGTCGCCCCAAGAGGATCAGTGATCTCGGCAGTGAGCCCCGCTCGGTCAGACCCCATGACGGAGATGTGACCAAGGGCATCCGTCATGGAGCAGAGATTCCCTGCCTGATCGTAGGAGAACGTCGTCTTTGCACCCGCCCCGTCAATGACGGACGTACGGTTGCCTCGCTCGTCGAAGGTCTGACGGATCACGGTTCCATCGGTGCCAATGATCCTCGCCGGCAGCCCGAGCTCGTTATGCTCCGCTGTCGCCTGGCGTCCGTCCGGTCGTTCCACCACGGTCAGCCGACCGTTCTCGTCATACGTGAAGCGACTGATGTGGCCGAGCGGATCTGTGTGGGACAACAGTTGATCGTAAGAGCTCGTAACACGATCATGAGCGGGCTTTCTTGAGGCGTCTGTAGCAGATGAGGCTGCAGGCGAGGGAGACGAAGGCGTCGTGGAGTTCGG
>NZ_JBHVRW010000026.1:58336-115111 GCF_042885475.1 Streptomyces sp. NPDC058051 | reverse complement strand
CTGCAGGGGGGACCCTGTGGGAGAGTAGGACGCCGCCGAACTCCTTTTGTTGAGAAGCCCCGTGCCCTTGTGGCACGGGGCTTCTCTGCGTTCACGACCAGACACGACCAGACAGGAACACCCGCTCCGTGTACGGGTTCTTCCCGCTGAGGCAGGTCGGAGCTGTCGCCCGCGAGCTCCGCTGGTCGATCTGCGCGAGCTTGTCCTTCGCTGCCGTGAGGCTGATGCGCAGACCTTCGATCGAGCCGAGCCATCCCTCGCGCGTGGCAGCTGAAGTTGCACGAGTTGATGCCGCTGAGGCGCATCGGATGCGATCATCGGGCGGGTGAGTGGTTGCATCTTCTGCCAGATCGTCACCGGTCAGCTGCCGTCCTATCGCGTCCTGGAAGACGAGCACGCCGTGGCGTTCCTCGATATCGCGCCGGCCACTGCCGGGCATACCCTGATCGTCCCCCGCGAGCACGTCCGGGATGTCTGGGAGATCTCCGAAGGCGCTTACGGGCATGTTGCTCGGATGGTGCATCGAGTGGCCGCTTTGGTGACGGCGGCGCTTGCTCCCGACGGTGTGAACATCGTCCATTCCACTGGCGAGTTCGCCGGGCAAGAGGTCTTCCATTTCCATGCCCATGTGGTGCCGCGCTGGCAGGGTGATGGCCTGCGGCCGATGTGGAGTTCTCAGCCGGCGCCGGGCCAGGTGCTCGAACGGGTCTTGGAACAGGTCACCGCGGTTCGGTGAGGTCGGGCCCGCCTTCGGTGTCCGAGCCGTTCGCTGAATTCGCGTCCGACAGGACGTGCATCTTGGAACCCGGTCTGCTCCGGTCCACGGGGCTGGGGCCTGCAAGTTCGCCTCCCTTTCGACCACCGTATGTGGGCGGAGTCGAGGACCACGCGGGTCAGGTCGAGCAGGTACAGGGACGCACTCTCGGCGTTTGCCTTCGGATCCGCAGCACACCCTCCGGGGCAAGGCCATGAATTGTGTTTGCGCAGGTCGGGAAGGCAGGGGAAGGATCGGGGGATGGAACACGTGATGCGAGCCGTGCGGGCTGATGAGTGGCCTCTGGTCAAGGAGCTGCGGCTGGCCGCCCTGCAGGACCCGGCGGCGCCGATGGCTTTTCTGGAGACGTACGAGGAGGCCGCTGACCGGTCCGACGCGTTCTGGCAGGACCGGACACTCGGCGGGTCGGAGGCCGGCGGCGGTGAGGTGCGGCAGTTCGTCGCCGTGGCGCCCGACGGGCGGTGGGACGGCAGCGTCACCGTGCTGATCGAGCGGACAGGGGCGGAGGTGCGGTTCGGGGAGCGGCCCGATGTCCACCAGGCCCAGGTGGTGGGGGTGTTCGTACGGTCCGGCGCGCGGGGCGCGGGTCTGGCCGAGGAGTTGTTCCGGGCCGGGACGGACTGGGCCTGGTCGCTGGAGGAACCGCGGATCGAACGGGTGCGGCTGTATGTGCACGAGGACAATGCGCGGGCGGCGGCCCTCTACCGGCGGATCGGGTTCGTGGCCACCGGGCAGTTGATTCCGGTGCCCGGCGACCCGTCCGCCCAGGAACTCGAATACGCGGTGGAGCGGGCGTTGTAGGGCGGTGGCGTCGGGTGTGGCCAGCACGCAATGGTCTTGTTCACGGCGGGCCCCCATCGCGAGGGTGTGGCGGCGAGAGGGATGGGTGCGAGCGGTGAGGGCGTCGAGCTGTGTGGGTGCGTCGAGGGCGGAGGCCGGGTCCGGGAGACGCCTGTGATCTCGTACTAGCGCGAGCCGGTGAGGTCCTGCGGCCAGCGGGCGCGGGCCTGTTCCTGGGAGCGGAGAAGGGCCAGGGTCGGCAGGCCCAGGGCCTGGCCGGTCGACAGCAGCTCCGGGAGCCGGGGCAGGGGCGCCACCGCGGCGACATCGTCGAGCACGAGCGTCATTGGTGGGTCGAGCCGACCGTCGGTTGACCGTGCGGCCATGCGGCGGCCGTGCTCGACCACGTGTGAGGCGAGTGCCGTGAGCAGGGGCATCGCTCCGGGGCCCGAGCGGGGATCCTCGATCGGGTCACCCACCACATACAGGGTGCCCCCTTCGGCCGCAAACGAATCCAGCGTGAGCGAATCGGTACGGTTCGGTGTGCAGGCGTTGCGGATGTGGACCGAGGAGAGCGCGGCGAAGGCGCGTACCGTCAACTCCTGGGCCATTTCGCGGCGTTCGGGGTGCGCGATGAGTGCCGACTCCAACACGCCGGCGAGTCCGGAGGCCGCCTTGGGATGGGTCCGCAGGAGGCGCACCGGTTCGTGGGCGCTGCCGCCGAGAGCCCAGCGGTGGACCTGGCGGAAGGGACGGCCGTCGATGGCGGCGGCGTGCAGCCAGCACTTCAGGAGCGTCTCCGCTGTGTCGGCCGTCGCCGCGTCGATACGGGCCTGTGGCCGGACCGGGGCGAGGAGCGCGGTGGAGCGGGCGGCGGCGGTGTCGGGCTGCTCGCATCCGGCCGTGGGGGACCAGTGGAGACGGGCCGGGGTGTCGCAGAGATGGCCCGGGTCGTAGACGAGGACCGGGCCGAGCTTGGCGCGGGCGTCCTTCGTCTCGGCCCAGACGGTGGGGTCGGAGGTGACGACGAGCACGGGCCCGTCGGCCTCCTGGATCGCCTGGACGACGGCTGGGCGGCGGGTGGCGGCCGGCCCGTACACGACATGTGGGGTACGGGGCGGAGGCAGGGCTGACGGGGCGGACAGGGCGGGATCGGGCTGGAGGGGGTGCCCGAAGGGCACGGGTGTGGGTGCGGGTGCTGGGGGCCGTGTGGGTTCGAACGACGGGGTGTGCTCCACGGGCAGCATGGGTGTGTGGGGGGATTCCGGGGTGGGAGCGGGTTCCGGGGTGGCCTTCGTGGGTTCTGGGGAGTGGGCCGTCGGTTGCGGCGTCGCCCGGGTCGCCTCCGTCCGGGGCGGGTGCTGGGCTTCGGGCCGCGGTTCCTGCTGCCGTGACAGGTCGGGCCCGTCTTCGCCCATGTTCCGGTCGTGCCGCTGCCGTGCCCGTACCGCTCTCCAACGGGCCACCACACCCAGCACGAACACCGTGAGCACCATCAGTGTCATCAGTTCGCCTATGAACAGGCCCCAGAACAGCCCGTATCCGGAGAGCTCGTCCGCCGGGGTGTGCGGCCAGGCGGCCGGGAGATCGTGCGGGGCGGTGACGAGTTGACGCATCGCCAGCGGGGTCTCGGTGAGGGCGACCCCCTCCGGCCAGGCGCCGTGCGCGAAGAGTCCGGCCAGGCCGGTGGCCATCCACGCCAGGAGCGTCAGCCCGAGGAGGAAGGCCAGCAGACCGACCAGCAGGCCGTCCGGGACGCCTCCGCCGCCTTTGCCGGTACGTTCCTCACCGCGCCCTGCCATGTCATGCCACCGTTGACTCGGACGACTCGTTCAGTCGTTGCTGGTGCTCGATCCGTGCCGCGCGCTGTTCCGCCTCCAGGTCGGCGGCGCGTACGTCCTCCGGGAGGAGTTCGGCCGCGGAGGACTCGGTCATCGCGCGGTCGGTGAAGACCAGGGGGCGTTCCGCTTCGGTGATCAGGTGTTTGACCACCTGGACGTTGCCGTTGACGTCCCAGACCGCGATGCCGGGGGTGAGGGTCGGGATGATCTCGACCGCCCACCGGGGCAGGCCGAGCACGCGGCCTGTCGCTCTGGCCTCGTCGGCCTTCTGGGCGTAGATCGTGCGGGTCGAGGCCATTTTGAGAATGGCGGCGGCCTCGCGGGCTGCCGCCCCGTCGACGACATCGCTGAGGTGGTGGACGACGGCCACGAACGACAGACCCAGCCGTCGGCCGAATTTCAGCAGACGCTGGAAGAGCTGGGCCACGAAGGGCGAGTTGATGATGTGCCAGGCCTCCTCGACCAGGAAGATGCGTTTCTTCCGGTCGGGCCTGATCCAGGTGTGCTCCAGCCATACACCGACGATGGCCATCAGGATCGGCATCGCGATCGAGTTCCGGTCGATGTGGGAGAGGTCGAAAACGATCAGTGGGGCGTCGAGGTCGATGCCGGCGCTCGTCGGTCCGTCGAACATGCCGCGCAGGTCTCCGTCGACCAGACGGTCCAGGACGAGGGCGACGTCCAGGCCCCAGGCTCGTACGTCATCTATGTCGACGTTCATCGCCTCGGCGGACTCGGGCTCCGGGTGGCGCAGTTGGTCGACGATGTCGGTCAGGACCGGCTGCCGGTCGGTGATCGTCTCGTTGACGTATGCGTGGGCGACCTTCAGTGCGAAGCCGGACCGCTCGTCCAGGCCGTGTCCCATCGCGACTTCGATGATCGTGCGGAGCAGGGCGAGCTGGCCGGTCGTGGTGATCGCCGGGTCGAGCGGGTTGAGCCGGATGCCGCCGTTGAGCGCGGAGGTCGGGTCGAGACGGATCGGGGTGAGGCCGAGCTCCTGGGCGATGAGGTTCCACTCGCCGACGCCGTCCTCGCCCTGGGCGTCCAGGACGACGACCTGGCGGTCGCGGAAGCGGAGCTGGCGGAGCACGTATGTCTTCTCCAGCGCGGACTTGCCGTTGCCGGACTCGCCGAGCACCAGCCAGTGCGGGGCGGGCAGCTGCTGTCCGTACAGCTGGAAGGGGTCGTAGATGTAGCCCTTGCCGGAGTACACCTCCCGGCCGATGATCACTCCGGAGTCGCCGAGGCCGGGGGCCGCGGTGGGCAGATAGACGGCCTGTGCCTGTCCGGTCGACGTACGGACCGGCAGCCTCGTCGTCTCCACCTTCCCGAAGAGGAAGGCGGCGAAGGCGTCCGACAGCGCGGACAGCGGATCCCGCATGGCGTGACCGACCTCCCTTTCGTTTCTCTCGGTTGTCTGCGGCTAGCGGCGGATGCCGGTGGCGAACGGCAGGGTGTTCACGAAGGCGCGGTGGTGCTCGCGGTCGCACCACTCCAGCTTGAGATACGACTTTCCGGCCGAGGCGCGGATCGTCCGCTTGTCGCGGGCGAGGGCTTCGGGTGATCTTGAGGACACGGTGATGTACCCCACCAGGTTCACTCCGGCCGCGCCGCTCGCGAGATCTTCACCCCGCTGGTCGAGCCGTCCGTGCGCGGCGATGTCGCGCGGGTCGACGGTGCGGTTCATCTTGGCCTGACGGCTTGCCTCCGCCTCGTCGTTGGTCTTCTCGGTGAGCATCCGCTCGATGGCGATCTCGGTGGGTTCGAGGTCCATGCAGACGGCGACGGTACGGATCACATCGGGCGTGTGGACGAGGAGCGGCGCGAGGAAGTTGACGCCGACGGGCGTCATCGGCCATTCCTTCACCCAGGCCGTGGAGTGGCACCAGGGTGCGCGGGTGGCCGACTCGCGGGTCTTGGCCTGGAGGAACGTGGGCTCGACCGCGTCCAGTTCGGCCGGCCAGGCGTTGCGCTTGGTCATGGCCTGAATGTGGTCGATGGGGTGGTCGGGGTCGTACATGGAGTGCACGAGGGAGGCGAGCCGGCTCTGGCCGAGCGGCTGACGCACCCGGATGTCGGCCTCGGCGAGGCGGGCGCAGATGTCGGTGAGCTCGCGCGCCATGACGACGGCGAGGCCCGCGTCCCGGTCCAGCTTCCGGCCGGAGCCGGGACGGGCGGCGCGGGCCATGGCGTTGGCCTCGGCTGCCAGCTCGCGCGTGTAGTGCATGCAGGCGACGAGGTAGGCGCGGTGCTGTTCGCTGGAGGTGGAGACCATGGACTGGAGCTGGTCGTACGAATCCTGGAGCCAGTTCGGGGACGCCGTGTCGCCGCGCTGGGCGACATCCTTGGCATGGGCGTCGGGGTCGGCGGGGAGGGTGCGGGCCAGCATTTGAATGCGGGTCACGAAGCCGTCGCCGTTGGCGACATGCTTCAGCAGGGTGCCGAACCGGTCGACGAGGGCCTCTTGGTCCTCGCTGTCGCGCAGTCCGACGCCGGGGCCCTCGATCTCGATCGCGGCGGTGACGGTGCGGCGGTCGGCGTGCAGGAGCACGGCGATCTCGTCCGGGCCGAACGGGGCCGCGAGCCAGCTGATCCGGCCGATGCCGGGGGGCGGTCCGATCTCGACCTCGCGCCCGTCGGCGCCGACGCCCGCCTCCATGGCGGCGGAACGGTAGGTCGTGCCGCGGCTCAGGGTGCGCTTGTAGCTGCGGTTGATCTCGAACCAGCGGTAGAAGGTGCGGTGCTTGTACGGGACGTAGACGATCGCGAGGGCAAGGAGGGGGAAACCGGCGAGCAGCACGATCCGGGGTGCCAGGTAGGGGACGAGCAGCCCGCTCATCATGCCGAAGAACGCACCGGCGATGATCAGTGCGATCTCGCCGGTCTCGCGGTTCTTGCCGACGATCGCGTTCGGCCGGGCCCGGCCGATGAGATACGTACGGCGGGGCGCGATCGTGTGGGACTGGACCGTCAACGCCCTCCACCTCCCGTGCTGTTGTTACCTGTACTGCCTGATCCGCCACCTCGGGGGGAGCGGCTGCTGTGGGGGGTGCCGGAGGTCGGGCCCGATCCGCTGCGGGGCGGAGGTGCGGCGGAGGGGACAGATCCGCCGCCGACTCCGCTCCCGCCGCCGGAGTTGCGGGAGCTGTGCGCGGCGACACCGCCGCTGATCGGGTTGGCGGGCCGCGCGCCTCCGCTGCCGCCGCCGTCGCCGCTGTTCTGGCCGCTGCGGCTGCTGTGGGTCTTGATGCCCTGGGAGACGAGGGCGGCGGGAGAGCTGATCAGCGCGGCGGCCTGGGAGCCGTCGGTGGCCTGCTTGCGGTTGGTGCGGGCGCCCTGGATCTCGTCGCCGAAGCCGGGGACGAACCGGTAGATCATCGCGGAGGCGAAGATCGCGAGCAGGATGATGGCGAGACCGGACACGACGGAGGAGAACGCGTTCGGCCCGTCGTCCCCGGAGAGCGCGCCGGCCAGCCCCAGCACGATGACGATGACCGGCTTCACCATGATCACCGCGACCATGATGCCTGCCCAGCGGCGCACGTGGCCCCACATGTTCTTGTCCACGAGCCCCGCGTAGACGACGGTGCCGAGGAGGGCGCCCACGTAGAGCAGGGCGGCGCGGATGACGAGTTCCAGGTAGAGGACGCCCGCGGCGAGGATCGAGACGAGGGAGACGACGATCAGCATGATCGGCCCGCCGCCGATGTCGGAGCCCTTCTTGAGCGCCTCGGCGAACGAGCCGAAGAAGACGTCGGCCTTGTTTCCCGTGGCCGAGGCGATCACGTCACTCACGCCGTCCGTGGCGGAGACGACCACGTAGAGGATGAGCGGGGTGAAGGCCGAGGCGATGACGGTCAGCCAGAGGAATCCGACGGCCTCGGAGATCGCGGTGGTGAGCGGGACACCGCGGATGGCGCGCTTGGCGACGGCGAACAGCCACAGGACGAGCGTGAGGATGGCGGAGGCCGCGAACACGATCGCGTACTGCTGCCGGAAGGTTTCGTTGGTGAAGTCGACGTTCGCGGTCTGCTTCACGGCCTCGCTGAGCTTGCCGATGATCCATGCGGCGGCGTCGGCGCAGCCGCGGGCGAGGGAGGAGAGGGGGTCCAGGGAGTTGTCTACGGTGGAGGACGGGTCGGTCTTGGGGGCGCCTGCGTCGCCTTTTTCGCAGTAGTCCTTGGCGGGGCCACGGATCAGGTCGCATGCGTTGTTGCTCTCGCTGGGCGTAGGGCTCGGAGAGGGGGCAGCGAATGCGCGACTGGCCAGCATGATGACGGCGACCTGCAGGCTGGTTGCGGCCGCCGCCAGAGAAAGGGCTCGGCTGGATGGTTTACCGGGCATACGTGAACCCTCCGAACTCTTCCACTGCGTTGGCCATCTCCTCGGCAGGGGATGCAACCTGGTCACGACCGACAGGCGTGGGGCCGTCCTTCTGTGTGAAGTCGGTGACCTTCCAGTCTCCGTCGATCCATGCCAGGTCGAAGGTGTTGGTGAACCAGCTCTCTGAGACGGGATTCTTGGAACCTTCACCGGCCAGCCCAAACAGGGCTGAGTACCAAACGGCGACGCTCGCAGTGTCGCCGTTGAATTTCACGACCTTGGTTCCGGCCGGGACGGAGCGTGAGATGAAGGTCAGACCGGCCGGTGCGGTGCCATCGGGGTTCAGACCGATGCTGGTGAGGAAGGATTCACCGGAGTACACCTTGTCCAGGTCACCCTGGCGAGCAGCGGCGACCGCAGGGGCGTATACCGCAGTGACGACAGCGCGCCGACGGGTCTGGTCGAACAGATCGGCTGATCCGAGCGCCACGGCGTAATTCGCCGCCGCGCTCTGCGCCCCCTGCTCGTCATGGGCGAACCCCGAAGGGATCGAGCCGTTCTTCCCTGTCACCGGCTTCGTGCCCGTGGCGGCCGTGGACGACGCGTCCGGCTTGTTTCCGGCGCTGCCCGAGGCGCCGTCCTTGCCGTCCTTGTTGCCTCCGCCCCCCATGTTGGCGAACGCGATGGCGGCGATCAGGAGGACGACCACGCCGACCACCGTGACGAGGGAGCGGGAGTTGCGGGCGGGGCGGCGGGGGGTGCTGTAGCCGTCGCCGCCCTCGCCGTCGGGGAAACGGGTACGGGTCTGGCGCGTACCGCCGATGGTGCTGTATCCATCGTCCGTACGACCTGAACCGCTGCCGTAGCCGTTCTCGTCGCCGAGGCTCATGCCGCGTGCGCCCCCTCAACCGTTTCCTGGACCGTGTAGTACGACGGTAGCCGTGCGGGGTGCCGCGCGGGGGCGGTGTGGTGACTCGACATCAGAGAGACGCAACCTCTGCCGGTGGGTGCGACGGGCGGATGGTGTGGGAGGTGGGCGGGACTGCCCCTGGCGGGGGATGACGGCCGGTCAGACAGCCATCCCGTAGACGATGGTGAACAAGGTGCCGAGCGATCCGATGATGAACACACCGGTCAGACCGGCAACGATCAGCCCCTTGCCCTGCTCCGCGCTGAACGTGTCGCGCAGCGCGGTGGCGCCGATGCGCTGCTTTGCCGCGCCCCAGACCGCGATGCCGAGGCAGAGCAGGATGGCAATGGCCATCACGACCTCGATCAACACGCGTGCCTCGTTGCCCAAGGTCCCGAACGGCCCCCAGTTCGGGGCGATTCCGCCGATGATGGTGGTGATGTCGCCCTTTTCAGCTGCCAGGATCATGTAAGTCACCGCCCCTGTTGGGTAGTTCATTGCCCCTGCCACTTGGCATGGGTCGCTCTCTATCTTCGCTGATGAAAGTGCTCTCGTACGACGGCTTGACGGCTCTCTTTACCTGGATCTCGCACGCGCGACCGATCCGACCGCTCTGACCTGCGGTTCGAATCGATGTGTGACCGAATATGTATGGTTACTCTGTGTATCACGGAGGGTGACCCCGGGCAATGACTGCCATTCCGCCACCCTGGCCGAGAGCTTTGTGCGGGGGCGCGGTGGCGCAGGACCTGTCCGGAGCGGCGTCGGTTCAGAGGAGAGAGCGGGGCGGTACGGGCGGCCGGGGCGGTGTCGCCCAGGTCGGTGGCGGCCGGAAATCGCACCAGGTGCCGTCGAACGGAAACGTTCCGGCCTCGGCGAGCTGTGCGACGGAGGCGCCCTCCTGGCGGATGGCTGATGCTTCGTCGGCAGACCAGTAGGCCGGGTCGCCCGTCTTCTCGGCGAAGGACTGCTCGTCCTTCCATCGCCAGCTCCGGTCCGGCGCCACGTTGATGTCGAGTTCGTGATCGCTGATGTCGATGTCGTCGCCGTGGTGGACCCGGCGCTCCAGATTGACGTACCAGCCGCGGAACTTGTGTCTGCGGCCGAAGAGCCAGAGCACCGAGTGCGCGGCACCGGCCGGCTGGTAGAAGAGCGCGCTGCCCATCGGCCAGCGGTCGGCAACCACCGGAAAGCCGTCGGCCGGGCGCTCGTGCGGGGCGATGTCCCGCAGATGTGCCCCGCGCGGAAGCTCCGTACGCCACATCGGCGTGCCGGTCTCCATCCACACCAGCTGGCCCGCCTCGGTGCGCTCGACGAGGCGTACGGGCACCGACGTACTCAGATGGCCGCCTATGAAGAAGTTCCAGCGGAGGATCCGGCCCGGCTCGTCGTTCATGCCGTTGATCATGCCCACGGCGGAGTGGCCGGACACGTGGTCGCCGGGCGTGGCCGGCCGCCTGTCCGGAGGGGGCGGAGGCGGGGTCGGGGCGAGGGTGGGGCGGGGTGTGCCGTTGTCCTCGCGGCGAGACACGCCGAATGTCTCGCCGTATGAATGATTCGGTCAAAGTGGCCGATATTGGGGTCATCTGATAAACCATCGTCAATCGAGGGGCCCATGCTGCGCATGAAAACCCGGCAGGCAAGGCGAGCGACAGCGATCAGAGGCGCGGCCATAGCGATGCTCGCGGTGTCCGTGACGGTCGGGATCCCGTCGGTTGCCGTGGACGCGCAGGCCGAGGTGCGTGCCGACCTGCCACGTACCGTTCCCGCTCCCTCCGACTCCACCTCCGTCGTCACTGTCAAGACGGGTGGCGACCGCGACGGCGACCTGTCCGTGGCGCCGCTGCCCGGCACCGTACTGGGTCTGTATGCCGCCGAGACGGGTGGAAGCCCGGTGTTCACCTGCACCTCGGACGCCGCGGGTGACTGCAGCTTCGTCGTGCCCGACACGGGCAAGGGCGGTGCGAACGAGGGGCGGCAGTTCTGGGTGCGTCAGGTGTCCGCACCCGACGGCTGGTTCATCAACGACACCTTCCGTACGGGTGGTACGACGACGACTCCGTACCGCTTCCAGACGCCGCGCCTGCTCGCGGACACCGTCTACAGCTCCACCGACGGCGGCTCCAACGGATTCATGGTGGGCAGCGGAGCGAGCAACGAGAAGGCGTCCACCGGGACCTGGCAGCAGTCGCGGAACAATCCCGCGCTGCCCGAGAGGTGCGGTCTCAAGGTCGCGCTCGTGATGGACCTGTCCGGCTCGATGAACGGCAGCGTTCCCGCGCTCAAGAGCGCCGCCGACACCTTCGTCGACAGCCTCCAGGGCACCGCGTCGTCGATGGCGCGCTTCTCCTTCTCCTCCTACTCGCCCGCTACCAGGGGCGGCGCGAACGCGCCGGGTCTCGTGTCCGTGTCGACCCGCGCCGATGCCACGGAGTTCAAGCAGGGGTACGCGAGCTGGGACAACACCACGGCCAACGGCTCCACCAACTGGGACCGTGCGCTGTACGAACCCGCGTCGGCGACGTCCACGTACGACGTGGCGGTTGTCATCACGGACGGGATGCCGACGAACTACTCGATCCCCGGCGGTCCCTCCGGTGGGGCCAACGGTTCGGTGACCCGGCTCCGTGAGCTGGAGAGCGGCATCGCCTCCGCCAACGCGCTGAAGGCCCGGGGCACCCGTGTGCTGGCGGTGGGCGTCGGCAACGGCACGTCGGGGAACGCCGCGGTCAACCTGGCGTCGATCTCCGGGAGGACGAAGTACGACGGCAGCAACATCGAGGCGGCCGACTACTTCCAGGAGAGCAGCTTCGCCGAGGCCGGAACCGCGCTGCGTCGGCTCGCGCTCGCCCCCTGCACGCCCGCGGTCTCGGTGGTCAAGCAGATCCAGGCCGAGGACGGCACGATGTACAACGCGCCCGCGGGGTGGACGTTCGACGGGGAGACGGCCACCCCGGGGACGTCCGTCCAGTCGCCTCGGACCACGGTGGCCGACGGCACGGGCGGTGTCTCGTTCCCCCTCACGTACGAGGGCGCGTCGTCGGCGACCATCAGCATCACCGAACGGCAGCAGCCCGGCTATCAGCTGGTCGAACAGGACGGGAAGAACGCCGTCTGCGTCGAGAAGGTGTCCGAGCAGCCCGCCGAGGTCACCGACGACCCGGGCGGTGGTCCGGGCTTCAGCGTGGACGTCCCCGCACAGGGGTCCGTCAGCTGCACCGTGGTGAACAAGGCACCGCCCGAGGTAGTGCCGGCCACCCTCCGGGTCGACAAGAAGTGGACCGTCACCACCGATGACGGGAGCCGCACCTACGGCGAGGGCGAGCAGCCCCGCGAACTGCGGGCCGACCTCAGCCTCTCCGATCCCACGGGCAGAACCGCGTCCGCATGGGAGTGGGGAACCGTGCGGGACGGCTATGCCACCGGCGACTTGGTGACACTCACCGAGAAGCCCCGCTTCGCCGCGGACATCGACTGCGATCTCGCCGCAGTCGAACTCGACGGCCGGACCCTCGATCCCGAGAGCCCGTCCGCGGAGGTCGAGCTGGGCCGCGGCGACAATGTGCACGAGGTCACCAACCACGTGACCTGCCGCACCACGCTGACCCTGGCCAAGGCCGTGCGAGGTGGCGACGCCGACCCCGGGAGCTGGACACTGCGGGCCATCGCGGAGCAGGGCGCACTGCCGGGCCCCGACGGCAGGAGCGGCACCGCGCAGGCCACGGCCCGTGTCACGCCGGAGGCCCGGTACCAGCTCACCGAACAACTGGACCCGTCGGCCGACCCGAGCCTGCTGAACTACCGGCAGGCGGACAACCGTACGAACTACCAGAGCAACCCGCTCTCCACCGGCTCGATGAACTGTCTGGCCCACGGCAGGGGCGGGGACGAGCTGCTGGGCTGGAACGACGGCATCAACGGAGGCGTGAACGTCCCGCTCGGGCTCCACGTCGTCTGCACCGCGCAGAACGAGTCGGTGCCGCTCACCCTGATCAAGGAGGTGAAGGGCGGCGACGCGGGCGTGAAGCCGTCGGACTGGTCGATCACGGCCACCCCGGTCGACCCCGACCCCGCGGAACTGCCTGCCCCGACGGTGACCGGTGCGGCGGGACCGGACGGTGTGACGATTCAGGTACGCCCCGGCCAGAGGTACCGGATCAGTGAGTCGGGCGGCCCGTCCGGCTACGACCTGGAATCGGTGGTGTGCCGGACCGACGACGGCGTCGCCCGGACGCAGGACGGTGCCGTGACCGTCGGACCGGCGCAGCGGGGCACATGCGTGCTGGTCAACACTGCCCGTTCGACGTACCTGACGCTGGTGAAGAAGGTCGTCAACCGGCACGGAGGTACGGCGGAGCCGGCCGACTGGACGCTGTCGGCGACCGGACCGACCGAGGGCGTCAGGGGAGTGACAGGTTCCCCCGAGGTGACGCATGCACAGGTGACCCCCGGCACGTACGCGCTGTCCGAAGCCGGTGGCCCGGCCGGGTACGTCGCGTCCGACTGGACCTGTGCGAGCGCGGACGGTGATCTTCCGACGGAGGACGGGAGGGTGGAACTGGCCACGGGTGTCACAGCGACCTGCACGGTCACGAACAAGGACAAGCCCGTGAAGCCGTCCCCGTCCCCGTCCCCGACTCCGAAGCCGACCTGGACGAAGCCGTGGCATCCGGGGGGCCATCCCGGCGGCCATCCGGGAGGGCATCCCGGCGGTGGTCCGGGCGGTCGTCCCGGAGGTCATCCCGGTGGCGGTCCGGGCGGTCGTCCCGGTGGCGGCAGTCTCCCGAGCACGGGGAGCGACGACGCGCTGCTGTGGCTGGGTGGCATCGGTGTACCGATGCTGGTGGCGGCAGGCGGTTGGATGGTCCTGCGCGCTCGTCGACGGGCGTCGACCGGCGGGGGCGCCACCGGCTAGTGCCCCGCCCGGCACGCCTTGCCCCGTCGCGCCGCCCGGCACGCACGCTCCTTCCGGGCAAACGTTGCCGGTCACGGGACCAGGCGAGTGGTGAGCGGTACCGGGTGACCGGATGATGTGCCCGTACGGGGAAGCGAGGCCCCTGTACGGGCACATCCATGTCTGGATCTCCGCCCGGTGCCGCCCGGCCATGGCGATACCGGTGCGGGTTCGCCGACGTCGGATCCGACGTCGGACCGGGCTCACCTCACCGGATCCCTGCCGTCGGGCTCGGCGAAGTGGTCGAACTCGCCGGCCTGGACGCCCTTGGTGAAGGCGTCCCATTTCGTCCGGGTGGTCGTGACGACGGTGGCGGGGTCGCCGGTCTCGCGGAGGTGGACCAGTCCGTCCGGGCCGAAGGCGATCTCGATCCAGGGGCCGGGGCCCTCCTCGCCCTCGGGGGCGGCACGGGTCCAGACGAGGCCGGCGGGGACGTCAGCCATGGGAGCGACGCTCCTTGAGGGTGCGTACGAGGGCGGCCCAGGCGTCGGGGGTGGTGCGGAGCACCGCCCCGGTGGGGTCGCCGCTTTCTGTGAGACAGACCGTGCCGGGGGCGGGGGCTGCCACGTGCACACAGGAATTGCCCTGGGCGCAGTAGGACGATTTCTGCCAGGCAGGAGCGGACATGGTGGGTTCCTTCACAGGTCGCGGACGATGGTGTGGATGAAGTCCCTGGACGCGTCGCGGTCCAGCGCGGTGGCCTCCATGCGGCCGAGCAGCGCGCGGTACTTCTCCAACTGGGCCTCGGCGTCGAGGAAGACGGGGCCGTGCGACTGGTCCAGGTTGACGGTGTCGAGCTGCGGAACCGGTCCGAGGAAGTAGTAGATCGACTGACCCGACCCGGCAAAGGATCCCGCAGAGAACGGGATGACCTGGAGGGTGACGTGCTCCCGCTCGCTCATGTCGAGCAGATGCCGAAGTTGCCTGCGGGCCACTGCCGGGCCACCGAACCGCATGCGCAGTGCGGCCTCATGGACAACGGCCCGGTGCGGCGTCGGTGAGTCCCGGAACAGTACGGCCTGTCGCTTGATACGGAACGAGACGCGGTGCTCGATGTCGGGAGGCGACAGTTCCGGAATGTCCTGGCGGAAGACTTCGCGGGCGTACTCCGCGGTCTGGAAGAGGCCGGGGACGTGAACGGTGACGGCTGTCCGCAGCCCACGGGCATGGTGCTCGATCTCCGCCAGGTCCAGGAGCGGCGCGGGCAGAATCCCTCGGTACTCCTCCCACCACCCTCGCCTACGGTCGGACGTCATGCTTCCCAGGGCGGCGACGATGTCCTTGTCGGTGCAGTCGTACCGGTCGGCCAGGGCGCGCAGACGCGCCAGGCTCACGCCGATGCGTCCGGCCTCCATGTTGCTGATCTGGTTCTGCTTCACGCCCAGGAGCTGACCGGCCTGGGTCGCGGTGAGCCCTGCGCGCTCACGGAGTTTGCGCAGCTCGCCACCGAACCGGAGTTGACGACCCGTCGGAGTGCTTCTCAAGGGTTTGCTCGCCTCCCTGAGCGGCTGGTCACCCACACGGGTGTCAGTTTATGGATTCGTCCGGAATCGGTTAATGCATTAGCCGCCGGTCGTTACGGTGGTGGTCGGGCCCTCGCCCGGAAGTACCCCGCTCGACGGAGCGGCCTCGTCACCGGACGACCCGAAGTGCACCTTCCCACTCCCCTCCGTGAACGGAGACCTCCATGGTCGGTACCACGGTATCCCCGCCCTGGACCTACACCCTCCAACTCCCGCAGGATCCCCGCGCCCCCGGTGTGGCACGGTCGATACTCCGCACCATCCTGCGCGTACACGGCATGAGTGAACTCATCGAAATCGCCGAACTGCTGGCGAGCGAACTGGTCACCAACGCGTACGTGCACTCCTCGGGGCCGTACTCCCTTCGCCTGCGCGACGCCGGGCGCAGCCGTGTCCGGCTGAGCGTCCGGGACACCGACCCGCACATCCCCGCCCCCTTCCGATGGAGCGCCGAGGCTCCCGCGGAGCTGGCCGAGCGTGGGCGGGGGCTGTATCTCGTCACGCTCTACGCGGACAGCTGGGGCGCGTACCCCCTGTCCGGCGGCCTGCCGGGGCAGGGCGGGAAGCTGCTCTGGGTGGAGTGTGCGGCGAAGGGGTAGGGCCGCCGGGGCGGGGAAGCAGACCGGGTGTCTTCCGCTCCCGTCCGGCTGGGGATGTCGAAGCACCGGACTCTCTCCCGGTCGGCCGCGGCGAAGGGCGGTCAGGCTCTCGGTGTCAACGGTGGTGTTCCTGACCTCGTCCGGTCTCATCCTTCCGCGTCGGGGCCGGGGCCAGAACGGGTCGAGGGCGTACGCGCCCGGGTGAAGAACGCCACGTCGTTGCCGAAGACGACCGCGAGGTGATGGTCGGACACGGCGAGTGCGCGGCAACGGTTCGACAGCCTGAGCAGGGGGGTCGTGGTGGGCCTCGTCGCGGAGGGGAGCAGATCCCAGATCCGTACCGTGCTGTCGTGCGAACCGGTCAGCGCGACGGGCCGTCCGTCGAGTTCGGTGCAGACCATGGCGTTCACCCAGCTGGTGTGGCCGACGAGGGGGCGACCGATGGGGCGCTGGGTGGTGAGGTCCCACATCCGCAGCGTCTTGTCGTGCGAGCCGGTGACCGCGACGGGCTGTCCGTCGATCACGATGCACTCCACGGCCGTCACCCGGGCGGTATGACCGATGAGCGGTCGGCCGACGGGTTCACCGGTGCCCAGATCCCAGAGGCGGACGCTGCTGTCGGTGTAGCCGATGAGGGCGACGGGCCGACCGTCGAGCCGGGTGCAGGCCGCCGCGCCGCTCGAAACCTTGCGTCTGTAGAGGGGGCGGCCCACCGGACGGTAGGTCTCCAGGTCCCACAGCTGTGATGTTCCGTCGTCGTAGCCGACGGCCGCGAGAGAACGTCCGTCGAGGTCGGCGCAGGCCAGTGCCGTCACCCGGCGGGCGGACTTTGTCGCCAGGCGGCCGATGGCGCGGCGGGCCTCCAGGCCCCATACGGTCACTTCGCGGCCGAGTCCGGGCCGGTCGTCGGTGGTGAGGACGAGAGGACGGGCGGTGGCGGTGACGGCGACGGCGACGGGCCGCCCTTCGAACCGGGTGACTGCGGGTGCACCGACGATGGCGTGGCCGAACCGGTCAAGGACCTCGCCGGGGCGCGGGCGCCACACTCGCGCGGTCCGGTCGGTGGACGTGGTGACGACGACGGGTTCGCCGCCGAGGCGCCCACAGGCCACCGCGATCACATGGCCGGCATGGCCGGCGGAGGGCCGGCCGATGGGGTGGTCGGCGCGCAGGTCCCAGACGCGGACCGTGTGGTCGCGCGAGACCGTGACGGCGATGGGCCGCCCGCCGAGCCGGGCACAGGCAACCGCGCCCACACCGCTTGTGTGGCCGGTGAGGGGACTGCCGATGAGGCGGCCCGTACGCAGATTCCACAGCAGTACCTGGCTGTCGTGCGAGGTCACGACGCCGACGGGCTGTTCGTCGAGTCGGGTGCAGGCCAGCCCGCTCAACATGTTGGAGAGGCCCATGAAGGGCTGGCCGACGGGTTGGCCGGTAGTCAGGTCCACCACCTGTACGACGCCGGGGGTGAGGGTGACGACAACGGGTCGGCCGTCGATCTCGCTACAGGCTGCCGCCTTCACGGGGCCGCCCGAGAACGTGAAGGGCTCACCGATGGGCTGACCCGTGCTCAGATCCCACACTCGCACCGTGTCGTCCCTGTCGCTGGTGACGGCATAGGGCCGCCCGTCGTCCCCCGCGCACACGACGGCGTGGAACCATCCGGTGGGGTGACCGAAGGGCGGGCCGACGGTTCGGCGGCTGCTCAGGTCCCACATCCGTACCGCGCGATCGTGGGACGACACGGTGACGACGACCGGACGGCCCTCGAACGCGGCGCAGACGAGTCGGTCCACCGGTGTGTCGGGGCCGGTGAGGGGTTCACCGACAGGGCGGCTGGATTCGAGGTCCCAGATCCGTGCCGGGGAGTCGTACGAACTGGTGACGGCGAGAGGCCGTCCGTCGACCAGGGTGCAGGCCACCGCGGTCACCGGGGTTTCGTGACCGATGAGGGGGCTGCCGACGGGGCGGCCGGTTTCGAGATCCCAGATCCGCACGGTGCTGTCATGGGAGCCGGTGACGGCGACGGGTCGGCCGTCGAGCACGGTGCAGGCCACAGCTGCCACTTCGCGCGTATGGCCGGTGAGGATGTTGTGCGTGGCCGGGGAGACACCGCTGCCGGACGCCTGGACGGGCTTCCAGGCGTCGGCGGCCATCCGGCCGGTGAGCGCCCGCCGCGTCTCGTGCACCCCGTAACGTGCCGCGTCGAGTGCGAGGACCGCCCGCCGCTCGTCGGGCGGAAGCGGGCGGTGGGTTCCGATCGACGCCCGGTAGACGGCGCCGTGGAGCCGGCCCTCGTCGGTGGTCAGCAGATGCAGGTGCGGGGCGAGCGTGTCGCATTCCGCGTGGACCACATAGTCGGGGTCTTGAACCAGATCGTCGAGTACGCCCCCGAGCGCGGCGTGTGTGGCGAGGTGGCGGCGGAGGTAGGGATGGGCGCGCGACCAGTCGGGGGCGGCGTCCGCACCGTACGGGACGGTCGCGCGCAACGCGGAGGCGAGGGCCGAGTGCACGGCCTGCGCGTCCTGGTCCGTACGGAGGTATTCGGCCATTGCCTCGTGGTACAGCCGGTACACCGAACGGCCGTCCTCGATCGCCTCGACGATGTACGAACCGGCGGTGGAGCGCAGCTGCCGCAGGTGCTCGTTGGTGTAGCTGCTGCCGGAGACCGCCGAGGCGGCAGGGGCCCAGATGTCCTCCCACGGCAGACCCTGGCCCTGGGCGAAGGCGAGCGGGCGGAGCAGATCCATGACTTCGGCGGCCCGCTTGCCGAGCCGACGGGTGAGGTCGTTGTGGATGGCTTCGCCGGGCATCCGCGGCAGTGTCGCGATCCACTCGGGGTCCTGGGGGTCGGGGACCGACGGCGCGGCGGCGAGAGTGCCCGCGGTGATGCGGGCGACAAGGAAGGACCGGCCGGCCGCTCGGGCCACGCGCCGTGCCACGGCGGTGACCAGGGCGGGGTCGCAGTACCGATAGGGGGAGTGGGCGTGCGCGCCGCGCAGGTTGAGGATCGCGTAGGCGTGGACGGCCTCGGGGTCGGCGTATCTCTCTGAGTCGAGGTCGATGTGCCCGGCGTGCCCGTGGGCGTCGGGGCCGATGTGCCGGGTGTACTCGGAGGCGGGGCCGGCGCTTTCCGTGCTGCCCGGCCTGAGCCGTTCGAGCAGGTGGGGACGGGTACCGAGGAGCAGCCGCAGATGCGGCGTGCCCGGGTCGATCAGGGGGCGCAGGACATCGCGGCAGAGGCTCTCGGGGGTGACGGCCTCGTCGATCGCGTCGATCAGAATCGTCAGCGGTCGACGGTGGGGGCCGAGTGACCTCGGTCCGGCCTCCAGCCGGTTGACCAGTTCGGACACGGTGTCGGCCGATACCTGGGCGGCGGCGGTGATCCCGTGCAGGACCTGCTGGTCGGTGAGGCTCTGGGCATAGATCGCCGCGTCGAGGGTGCGCGGTGGTGGAAGGCGGACCGAGGTGAGTCCCATGGTGTGCAGCGGAACCGTACGGCGCTGCTCGGGGTCGCTGAGGGTGGCCAGGAGGCCGAGCACGGCCGTCTTGCCGGAGCCCGGCCCGCCGGTGACGGCGAGCGAGGGTTGCGAGGCCGGCAGGTCGACCAGCCATCGGGAGACGTCCGCGAGGGCGTCGTGGCGGCCGGAGAACCACCAGCTCGACTGGCCGGGATCCGGATGGCCCTTTGCGCGATTGAGGAATCGGCTCGTGAACTCGACGGCGCGGCGGTCGGTCTGGCGCTCCCGTTCGAGTCTCTGCTGCAGGGCCAGGTCGAAGTGGCTGAGCCGTTGGTCGTGACGCCTGTTGGGCAGGAACGGTGGGACAGTACCGGTCAGACCGATGATCTCCAGTCCGATTGTCTGGTGCTCGGGGCGTTTCGGGTGGTTCTTCATCGCGCTGACGACGGCGTCGAGCGCGAGTGTCTCGGGGGCGTGACCGGCCGTGGCCTGGCTGAGAACGGCCTGGGTGAGGAGTTCGGGGAAGGCGCCGGACTCGGCGAGTTGGTTGGGCTGGGCGGAGGTGAGGATCGCCAGTCCGGACTCTGTGCCGTTGTTCCACTGACCTTTCAGATGGGCCATGGCGGAGAGCAGTTCATTGCCGCCCTGGCCGGAGAAGCAGGTGTCCAGCATCAGCAGGAGCCGGCGGACCCTGGTACCCCGCAGGATTTTGCGGGCCAGGGTGAGGGTGGGCAGGGCGTCGTCGATGTCGTCAGGATCGGTGTCCGAGGTGAGGAGTACGTGTTCGCCGTCGGCGAGGACTTCGCCGTGGCCCGCGATGTAGACGGCGAGGAGGTCGTCGGGGCGGCGGTTGGGGGACGTGCTGAAGTCCCGTAATGCGGCGAGGAGGTGGGCCTCGGTGGGATTCAGGCCGAGATCCGACACGTGTGTGTAGCCGAGGTGCGTGGCGAACAGGTCGATGACCTGGTCACGCGCGTCCGCGAGGCCGGGTCGGTCCCACTCCAGAGCGGCTGGGGCCTTGGGGTAGTTGGTGACCGCGGTTGCGATGAGGTAGCGGCGCGGTGGCGGGGTCGCCGGGACGGGTTCAGTCACGGCGGGGGGTGTCTCCGTCATGCCGCAGCCCTTCTGCCACAGCCGAGCCGGTCTCGACGGCCGTCAGATACGCGGTGGCGTCGTGGGCGTGGGAGCCGTTGTGCACGACCTTGCCTTCGAGGGCAGGCCCGAAGAGCGGGGACAGGTCTTTGACCGCGGCGACGACATCGCCCTCGTCGACGACGTTGGTCCACCGCAGGGAGGGGCCGGAGCCAGGCACGCGACTGGCTCCTGGACCGGGACTGGTTCCTGGACCTGGGCCGGCTCCGGGACTGGCTCCGGGATCGGGACTGGTTCCTGAATCGGGCCTGGCCGGCCGGTCGTCAGGGCGCGGGGCGCTGGGCCAGTCGCCGGAGCGGGGCTGGAGCCGGTCGAAGACCATCCGCATGCCGAGCGGCGAACCGAGTGTGACCAACGCTTTCACGGGATGTCCGGGCATCGCGCACAACGCCTCGTACGCGATGACGGAGCCCAGCGAGTGGCCCACCACGACGCGGGTCTCGGGGCCGATCTGTTCCTGGACCCGTCGGCGGGCGGTGATACGCAGCTCAGGATCGAGGAGGTAGCGGCGTACCTGTTTCAGGTCGAAGACGAGTGCCCGCAATGAGACATCGGCGAAGAACCGGGAGTGCTGCAGGGCTCGCAACGCTGTCTGTGCCGCGCGAGGAGAACGGGCCAGGGTGGTGGCGCCGGTGGCCGGAGGCACGGTGGCGTCGATTCCGGCTGCCCGCTCCCACCAGGCGAGGAGCAGGTCGAGTTCGAAACCGTCCGCGACGTCGGACGCAGTGAACATGGGGTCGCCCACGGCCAGGGTGCGGCCCGGCGGGCGAAACAGATCGCCGTAGAAGGCCATGGTGAACTCGCCGTCGGAAATGCTGGGTCTGCCCGCGTGCCGGAGTCCGTCGGCGAGGGCCGGAAACCACTCATTGCGAAGCATCTCGCTCCCCATGAGCTGCTTGCCCACGCCATGTACGCCTACAACTCGGCTCACTCCGTACCTCGTTCCGTGCTCACCGGGGCGCGCGCGTATCAGGATCAGCGGTCCGCCAACTCACTTTAGGAGTCACTGATATGGCGCGACCACCCCCGTTGGCGGGATCCGGTCAATCTGCTCGACGCGGTACGACGGCAGCTCGTTCGGGTGAACTGCACGGTCCTGCGTGCCGGGCCTGCGCGGCCTTGGCCGTGAGACGCGTTCCGGCCCGGCGTGTCGCCCGCGCGGGATTTGGCACAGTGCCGCTCCACGATCAAGGCCGGACGGAGCGGGGTGGCTGGAGTGGCAGTGGTGGGGCAGCCGGGACGGCAGCGGCTGAGTGATCTGGCGGGCCACGCGGATGGCACGGATGGCGGCGTCGGGGACGTACTCAAGCACAGCGACGGGGCGTGGCTACGGGCTGCCGGTGGTGCGGAGGGCGTGTGCGCGCACCTCGGCCCGGTGAAGTCGGAAATGGAGACCGCGCACGAGGGCCTGCTCGTCGGAACAGCCGGTCTGACCGCGCTGGCGGAGCTGGGATCCGTGCGTGAGTCGTGGGAGCGGCGGTTCGAGGCCGCACGCGCGGAGTGCGGGGCCCTGGCCGGGAAGCTGCGGGCGGTCGCCCGGTCCCAGGGCGAGACGAACGAGGCCGTGAAGGCGTCGTTCGCCCCGGTGACAGGGGGTGGCCGGCGATGACGCTGACGTGGGCGCAGTTACGGGATCTGAAGTGCGGCGAACTGGAGGGAGCGGCCGACGGTTGGGGCAAGGCGAGCAACCGTGCCGACGCGGGCCGGGACCGGATCGAGACACAGCTGCTGAACGGGTTGCGCGCCACGCAGCGTGGTGCGGCGGCGGAGACCGCGGTCGCCCGGCTGCGGCAGATGGGTCGGAACCTGCAGTACGTCTACACGGAGTGCGGACTGCTCCGTACGACACTGAACAGCCTCGCTCACGAACTACGGGCCCAGCAACGGGCCTTGCGCGAGGCACTGGACGACGCGGAGTGCCAGAAATTCACTGTGCACGCCGACGGCTCCGTGACGTATCCGGCAGCGGGCGAGGGCCTGATCGACGGTAAGCCGGTGCCGGGCGGGAAGGCATCGGTGGATGCGATGCCGGGCCTCCTGCCGCCCTCGGGCCTGAACGCGCCCAACCCGAACTCCGCAAAGGCGCAGGACATCGCGGACCGGGTGGCGAAGGCCGTACGGACGGCGGCCGAGATCGACTGGCGGTACGCCCGCATCTTGCGCAGGTTGAAGGCCGAGGAGGGCCTGAAGGTCCCCGATGCCACCTGGACCGACGCCGCGGGCGACGCGGCCGCCGTACGGGACGCGGCCCGCGGCTACCTGAAAGACGGCATCCCCCACGACGCCTCACCGGCCGAGCGGAAGGCATGGTGGGCCGGCCTGACGGACGAACAGCGCGAGGAGTACCTGGCGGTGTACCCGGACCAGATCGGCAACTTGGACGGCATTCCCGCTGTGGTGAGGGATGCGGCGAACCGGGACAACCTGCAGCTGCTGATGGGGAAGCTGGAGGGGCGGGACGACGCGAAATCGGAGACCCAGCTCGCGGGGCTGCGGGAGATCGACCGGCAGTTGCGGGAGGGGAGGCAGCCTCCGATGTTTCTGCTCGGCATCGGGGATCAGGGGAACGGGCGGGCGATTGTTTCGTTCGGTAATCCGGATACGGCTCGGAATGTGTCGGCGTATGTGCCGGGTTTGGGTACGGCTCTTGACGAGGAATTCGCGAAGAGCGATCTGAAGCGAGCAAGGGATACGGCCATCGGGGCGAAAGAAATGAATCCTGGATCGCCGAGTGCTTCGATCGTATGGCTTGGATATGACGCACCACAGGCTTCGGTAGGCGATCCCCTTGGGAGCCTGGATGTGATGGGAGAACAAAATGCCATGGTTGGCGCTCACGCGTATAACAAGTTTATGGCTGGAATTTCCTCGACAAATGAACACGGAGATCCGCATGTCACGGCAATTGGGCACTCGTATGGATCCTTGACTGTCGGGTTGGCTGCGCAGGAGCAAGGTGGTATCCCAGGCGCTGATGACATCATTTTGGTGGGGAGTCCGGGAACCGGGGCGCGTTCCGCTGAAGAGCTTGGAGTTGGAAAGGATCACGTTTTTGTAGGGGCGGCGGATAATGACCCGGTTACCAAACTGCCCAATCGCAAGGAAGCGAGCGGCGTCGGGGCTGGTGTTGCCGGTGGGGCATCGACAGGCTTTGTGCTAGGCGCGAGTTTGGGTCCGGTCGGGGCCGTCATTGGTGGCGCGGCGGGAGGTATCGCTGGTGGGTTCGCTGGCTACTCTGCGCAGGATGCGCAGTCCGATGAGGGTGAGGCGTGGTTCGGGGTCGACCCGGCGCATCGAGAATTCGGGGCAAATAGGTTCGCGGTGAGTGATGGTCCACGCCCATTCGAGCGAGGTCGTGACCTGGTGGAGGCGCATTCCAATTATTTCAATCCTTCCAAGGATCAAATGTCGGCAGACAATATTGCGAGAATTGTTTCGGGGAAGTCGGAAGAGATCCAGCGGGAGCGTCTTAGGTGAGGATGCGTAAGGCTCTTCTGGTGACGGTCTTTCTCCTTCTCTCGGGGTGTGACTCCGTCGGTGGCTCGCCAAATTCAGGAAACGGTGGAGATGGTGTAGGCATGAACATGCAAGAAGCTGCGGACAGGGCGGACGGGATCCTTGACGATACATTCGCAAGAATTCGCCCGCCGGTTCGCTGGGTTCATGGGGAAAGCACGGAAGGGAATTGTGATGTGTCTCGGCGTCGCGCGGTGGTGACCGTAATTTCAGCGGCGCGGAGGGGGAGTTTTCTCGGGGTTGTGGAGCGAGGGTGGAGGAAATCTGGATACCGTCAACTCGGGGTGAATGCTGATTCGGTGAGTCCGGCCACTTATTTTGAGACGCCGGATGAGTTCCGAGTGCGGCTCCTCATTGGAGGGGGAGGCCAGGCGTTCTTTGAGGTGGCGACACCATGCGTTGACGAGTCCGGAGTCGCGCCACCGACTCTGGCTCCTGGCGAGGAGGGGCATGTGGGCGAACCGGTTCCATCCCCCAACGTCCATTCCGACTTCTGGTCCGCAGGCTCTTCCTGATGTGGCGTCATGGTGTCCAAGGGCCTGTAACAAGCCAGTCCGTACCGGTCGGTAACGGGGCGAGACAGGCTGGCTACCTGGGACTTTGAGACTTGCATTGGGCCCTGGGGCCCATGCCGCGCCCGGTGTTGGTGTGGTCGCATAAAGAGACCGGTTGAACTGTCGCTGCGCCCACTCACCAAGCTGGGAGACTCGTCGTGTCTGGCATACGAGAATTAGCGGTTCCGGGTGGTGCTGACTTGAGTGCTGCCGAGGCCCGTTCGGGCAGGCAGTCGTTGTCGCGCCCCCTGCAGGCGGTGCTGATTCTCGTCCGACTGCTCTTCGTCGTTACCGTCGTGGGCGCCATCGACGCGCTCGTCGTGGCCTCGTCCGTCGATGCCGCGGACGGTCATCTCCTGGGCATGGTGCTGTACGCCGCACTGCCGGGCATCGCCGGATTCGTGCTGTCGTTGTACCTGCGCACCGGTGGCGTCTGGATCTGGCGTGGCCTTCTCGCCGTGCACGTCTGGCTCACTCTGGGTGCGCTGGCGACACTGAGCGAGGACAGCGGCGGGCAGAACGTGACGCAACTGGTCATGCCGGTTGTCGTCCTCGTCCTGTTGTCGCGGTCCAGTGCGCGCGAATGGTTCGGGCTCAGTGCCGAACAACGCGCCGAGCACAGGCCGTTCAGCGTCGCGCGGATGATCAAGTGGCGTCGGGACGTCGGTCAGACCGCGTTGGAGTACCTGGGCATGATCCTCGTGGTCGTGGCCCTCATCGGCGGGCTCGTGGCGACGGGTATCGGCGGGCAGTTGACCGGTGAGCTCCAGAACGCCATCTGCCAGCTGACCGGTAGCGCCTGCCCCGCGCCCAATGTCAACGTGGTCGCCGGCAAGGGCGGGGACAACGGCGGCGGAAACGCGACCGGCGGCGGGTCCGATTCCGCCGGAGGTGCGGGCTCCGAGGGTGCGACCGTCACCGGAGGCACGGGGTCCGGCGGCTCGGACACGTCCGGTGGGTCCACATCCGGAGAATCCGGCGCATCCGGCGGTTCCGGCGCATCTGGCGGTTCCGGCGGGGCGGACAGCACCGGTGGCTCGGGAGGCGCCGGGGGTTCCGGCGGCAGCGACAGTACGGGCGGATCGGGCGGCAGCGAGGGCGGCTCCGACGGCTCCAGCGGCTCCACCGGCACCGCAAACGGTGATTCTTCTTCGCAGGTCGACGCGGGTAGACAAAAACCGAGCGCGAACTCCTCCCGCCCCTCCGACGGCAACTTCCTCACCGGTGTCGTCGGCGACGACGGCCTGTGGGGCGATGTCAGCGGCGTCGTCGACACGGTCTTCCACCCGGGTGACACCGCGAAGGGCGTCGTCGACCAGTACGCCCAGTCCACGCGTGGCGCGAGCGACAAGTGGAACAAGGGGAAGTACGTCGCCGCGGCCTGGGATGCGACCAAGGCGTCCGGCGGGGGCGGCGGCGCGGTCGCCGGGCTGCCCGGCTCCGGTACGCGCGTCGAGGCAGCGGTGCGGGACGCGGAGCGGAACTACCTCAACGACCGTATCCCGCAGAGTGCCACCCCGGCCCAGCGCAAGGACTGGTGGAACGGGCTCTCGCAGCAGCAGCGCGACCAGTACCTGGAGCTCTCGCCGGACAAGATCGGCAACCTGGACGGCATCCCGGTGGCGGACAGGGACACGGCCAACCGCAGGAACCTCCCCGATCTGATCACGAAGCTGGAGGGGAAGACCGACTCCAAGTCGAAGGATCAGCTCGCGGGGCTGCGGGAGATCGACCGGCAGCTGAAGGAGGGGAGCCAGCCACCGATGTACCTGATCGGCATCAGCGACGAGGGCAACGGGCGGGCGATCGTCTCCTACGGGAATCCCGACACCTCGAAGAACGTGTCGGCGTACGTGCCGGGGCTGAACACCTCCCTCGACGAGGAGTTCGCGAAGAACGATCTCAAGCGGGCCCGTGACACGGCGATCGGCGCCCAGGGGTACGACTCGTCCTCCGCGGCGATCGTCTGGCTCGGTTACGACGCCCCGCAGACGCCGGACGGGCTGCACAGCCTGGCGGTCGCGGGCACCGGCCGGGCGGAGAAGGGTGGTGTGGCCTACAACGAGTTCATGAGTGGCATCTCGGCGACCAACCAGAACAAGGACCCGCACATCACGGCCATCGGGCACTCCTACGGTTCCCGTACCGTGGGTGCCGCGACGCAGCGCGAGGGAGGTATCCCGGGGGTGGACGACATCATCCTGGTCGGCAGTCCGGGAGTCGGCGTGGACCGCGCCGTGGACCTCGGTGTGGGGGCCGGACACGTCTTCGTCGGTGCCGCGGCCAACGACCCGGTGACCAAGCTTCCGTCCAAGACCCAGGTCGCCGTCGGCGCGGTGGGGATGATCCTGGGAGGTCCGGCCGGTGCGTACCTCGCCGGAGACCTGGCCGACCCGGGTGACGACGACCTCTGGTTCGGCAAGGACCCGGCGAGCAAGGCCTTCGGCGCCCGGCGGTTCCCGGTGGCTCCCGGTCAGCCCCTGATCAGCACCAGCGGCGTGAGCTTCAACGCGCACTCCAACTACTTCGATCCGGTACGGGACGCCATGTCGGCGGACGGCATCGCTCTGATCGTGTCGGGGCACTCCGACAGGCTCAAGATGGAGGAACAGCGATGAAGCGCAAGTTCCAGATCGTTGCGGCGACCCTGGCTGTCGGCTTCGCGCTGTCCAGCTGCGGCACCGACGACGGAAGCGGCGGCAGCACGAAGGCGACGACCAAGAGCACCGGCAAGAGCACCAAGGAGAGCGGCATGAACATGCAGGAGGCCGCCGAACGGTCCGACAGCATGCTCGACGCCGTACTGAAGGAGATCGATCCCGAGGTGCAGTGGGCGCACGGCCCGACGACGACGGGCAGTTGCGACGTGACGCGCAGGCGCACCGTGATGACCATCGTGTCGGCCGAGCGCCGTCAGGGTTTCCTGGACCAGGTCGAGAAGTTCTGGCGCACGAGCGATTACCGCATCAAGGCCAAGAACAAGGACGAGGAGTTCCCGGCGGTCTACGCGCAGACGAAGGCCGGCTTCGGAATCAGTGTGAGTTTCCGGGGCGGGGGACAGGCGTTCTTCGAGGCGGACAGCCCCTGTGTGAAGGAGTCGAAGGTCGCCGACTCCACGTCCAAGCCGAACGGGCCCGCCTACGAAGGGGTCTACCCCCTCCCGCGCCCCAATGTGCGCTCCGACTACTGGTCTGCCGGAGCGTCCTGAGGGGTGGTCAGTGCGCCGGAGCGGCCGGTCGGCGACCCTGATGAACCGGATGATTCGTACACACCCGCGAAACCGCCCATGAACACGGCTTCGATGGGGGATGGTTGAGGGGTGCGGAAATTCTGGGTGGTCGGTGGCATCGGTGTCGGCATGGCCATGTGCTTCGTGGCGCTGCTCGTCGTCGGTACGTACTCCGCCGCTGCCGGACTCGTCAGTTCCGGCGTCGGCGGAGCCGTCGGGCTGGCCAAGGGGGCTGTGCCCGCGCAGTACCAGTCCCTGGTGCAGAAGTGGGGCAATCTCTGTCCCGCCATCAATCCGGCCCTGCTGGCCGCCCAGCTGTACCAGGAGAGCGGCTGGAACCCCCGGGCCGAGAGTCCCGCCGCCGCGCAGGGCATCGCCCAGTTCATCCCCGGCACCTGGGCCGGGCACGGCATCGACGGGGACAACGACGGGGACCGGGACGTCTGGGATCCGGCCGACGCGATTCCGTCCGCCGCCTCGTACGACTGCGAGCTGGCCGGGTACGTGAAGAAGGTGCCGGGAGACCCGACGGACAACATGCTGGCCGCGTACAACGCCGGCGCGTACCGGGTGATCCGTGCGGGCGGGGTTCCGGACATCGCGGAGACGCAGAACTACGTCACCATCATCCGGTCCCTGGAGAAGAGCTTCGCCCGCCCCGTCGGACGGGTTCAGCCCTCGGAGCAGGCGGCCGGGGCGATCTATTTCGCTCAGAAGAAGCTCGGTACGAAGTACCTGTGGGGCGGCAACGGCACGGCGGCGCAGGGAGGCCGGTTCGACTGCTCCGGACTGACCCAGGCCGCGTACCGCACCGTGGACATCGAACTGCCCCGAGTGGCCAACGACCAGTACAACGCCGGGCCGCACCCCTCGCGGGACGAACTGCTCCCCGGTGACCTGGTGTTCTTTTCGGACGATCTGAACAACTCGCGGGCCATTCACCACGTGGGGCTGTACGTCGGAGGCGGGTACATGATCAACGCCCCGTACACCGGTGCCGTGATCCGGTTCGACAAGATCGACACGCCCGACTACTTCGGTGCGACGCGCGTGACCAAGGAAGGGGCCGCGGCCCTTCCGACCGCCCTCCCGTCCGCATGACGCGGGGTCGGCGATGGCCAGAACTCTCCGTGAAGCCTGGGCCCTGAGCTGCGACGACGAGTCACTCTTCGATAACGTCATGGTGATCATTCGGTGGAGAGTGGAACGTACGCACGGGGCACGTCGTTCCCTGGGTGGACCGGACAGTGAGGCACTGACCATGCTGCGCTGATCGGAGAAGCCTTCCTGGACGGGATGGGACGGGACGGGCGGAGCAGCCACGCAGTACCGGTCCGCGCACGACCGATCGACCGTTCCACGCAGTGATCGAACCGACACGGGGGTTCGTCATAGCGGTGCACATGGGCGTGCCCCGCGGCAGCAGACAAGGCAAGGGGCCGCAGCAGATGGCTGGACTCGCACTGGATGGGTCGAACCCCGACGTCAGCCTGCTCTACGACATCAACGGACTCGCGAAGTCCGCTCCCACCTGGTTCGACCGGGTCATGGAGTTCGTCGGCGAGTACGGGATCATGCTCGGCATGGTCCTGGTGGTCCTGTGGTGCTGGTGGAGCGTGCGCCGGCGCGGCACGGCCGATGATTCGGTGACGGCGGCCGCCGGGATCGTGTGGGCTCCGCTCGCCGCCGGGATCGCACTGCTCATCAACATTCCGATCCGGGGCTTCGTGGAGCGCCCGCGGCCGTTCCGGGACCACCAGGGGCTCGATGTCCTGGTGCAGGGTAAGAACGACTTCTCCTTCGTGAGCGACCACGCCACGATGGCGATGGCTCTGGCCGTCGGGCTCTTCGTGGCCAACCGGAAATTCGGCATCGCGGCGATCGCCCTGGCTCTGCTGGAAGGGTTCTGCCGGATCTACATGGGTGTCCACTACCCGACCGACGTCATCGGCGGGTTCGCGCTCGGCACGGCGGTCGCGCTGCTGCTCGCCCCGCTGGCGATGCTGCTGCTGACGCCGTTGGCGGCGGCCGTCGCCCGTTCGGACCGGCTCGGTCGGCTCGTAAGGTCACGCAGGCCGGTGCCGTCGGCCACGGCCGACGGGCGGGCCGGGACGCTCGGGATTCCCGAGCCGCGGCCCGGCACGGCCGGCGGGGACGGCGAGAAGGACCTGGCCGCGTAGGAACCGTGGGTGGGCCGCGGCATCGTCGGCGGGTGCGGCGGGTGCGGCGGGTGCGACGCGTGCTGCGGTGAGCGCCCGTCAGGGGCGCCAGAGGCAAGAAATGCCCGCGTAGCCGAGGCAAGGGACGCCCCGAGAAGCCGGGGCAAGCGACGCCCGGGGAATCAGAGAGCCTGAGGGAAGGCGAAGAGGCGGCCGGGGTCGTACTGCTTCTTCAGCCGGCTGAGACGGTCGGCCGCCGTGTCGTAGTAGGCCTGGCGCCAGTCGGTCAGCGTCGGGTCCGTGTAGTTCTGGTACGCCGCTCCCGACGCGTACCGGCGCATCGCCGTGTGAGTGCTTTTCAGCCAGTCCTGTGAGGCGACGCCGGTCGTGCCGGGGCTCCAGGCGCCGATGTACTGGGCGAGCACGCGTGAGCCGCGGTGGACGAAGGCGGTCGCCTGCGGCGAGACCCGGTTGATCGCCCCGCCGAGTGCGGTGAGCACGATGGAGCCGCCGCCTCCGCTCTGGGTCACGGGAATCCGGGTGAACGCTTCGGCCCGGTCGAGCAGGGCGTTCACGCCCGCCGGAGACAGGGAACGGTCGTAGAAGTCGGACGCGGCGGCGTACGTCTCGCGCTGGAGTGTGCCCTGCGGGGTACGGCCGGGCGTCGTGCCCGGCAGATGGCACTGCGCGTCCGTGATGCCCGAACAGCCCGCGTACACGAGCATCGCCTCCTCGTAGCTGCGGCGGCGCAGTGAGACGGAGGAGGCCGAGGCGCCGATCCGGTCGGCGAGGCGGTCGACCGCGTTCTGCAGGTCGCCGTACGTTCCGAGGCTGAACGCGGCCACCGAGACGGTCGGGTTGCCGCCGCCCGGGCCCGCGTCGAGGTGCGCCGAGGACCAGATCTCGTCGGGCTGGGACGGCCCCCACTCCTGCCACGCCGTGAGGACGTTCCGGGCGCGCGACCACGGCCAGGACATGTAGGCGGTGACGGTCTGCGGGGCCGGGCGGGTACGGAACGTCAGCTCGGTGACCACGCCGAAGGTGCCGTTGCCCGCGCCCCGCAGCGCCCAGAACAGGTCCGGGTGGTGCGTGGCGTCGGCGGTGAGGGTCGCGCCGTCGGCCGTGACGACGGTGGCCGAGGTGAGGCTGTCGCAGGTCAGGCCGTACGCGCGGGACGCGACGCCGTGGCCGCCGCCGAGGGTGAGGCCGGATATGCCGACGGTCGGACAGGAACCGCCGGGAATCGTCAGGCCGTGGCCGGCGAGCCCTTGGTAGACGTCGATGAGCTTGGCGCCGGCACCGATCGTGCCGTCCTTCCCGACGTGGGACAGCGACGAGACGTCGACGACGAGGCGTCCGTCGCCGCTCGACCAGCCGGCGTAGGAATGACCGCCGCTGCGGATGGACACAGGGGTGGCGGTGCGGCGGGCGAAGGCCAGGCACTCGCGGATGTCCGCCGCGTGCCTGACGTAGGCGACGGCGGCGGGCTTCTGGTTGTCGAAGCGGGTGTTGTAGAGCTGACGGGCGGTCGGATAGGCCGCGTCCTGGGGACGTACGAGGGTGCCGTCCAGGCTCTTGGCCAGGGCGGACCAGTCCGCCGGTCCGGAGGGGGAGGGCCGCGGTGTGACCGAGGAGGTCGGTGAGGCGGGAGTGGTGCCCGCCGTGGCCGAGGAACTGCCGGAGCCGGCACCGGAACCGGCACTCGAACCGGAGCTGGATGTACCGCTACAGGCGGTGGCGGTGACACCGGTGAGTGCCGCGGCGCCCGCGGTCAGCAGGGTGCGCCGGGCGGGAAGGGTGCGCCGGGCGGGCAGGGGCGGCTGGTTCATCGGACCTCCGGGTCGGGACGCTCGGGCTCAGGCCGGAAAAGGGGAGATCAGTGAGAGGGGTCAGGGTGCCGCGCGGTGTTCCGCGGCGTCCGTGCGGGCGCGGTCCCGCGACCGGCGGGCCGGTCCGGACCAGCCGCAGGCGCAGCGGGCCGTGCAGAACGAGCCGCGTTCCACGGTCGTGGTCTCGTGCTCCGTGGACGCGGGGGTGGGGGGCGTCGGCGGTACCTCTTCGGTGTGTTGGACATACACCCGTCCACGGTACTGGGCACGGCCACTCGGCGGTGTGGCGTACGGAAACGGCGTGACGGGGGACACGGGCCGTCGTTATGCGGAACGGATGGGGGGCTCGGTCAGGCGGTACGTCGTTGGGGGTTGGCAGGCGATGGTGGTGCAGCAGCAAAGGTCCGGAGGCGGCGCGCGCACTGTCTGCGCCCTGGCCGTGGTGGGCGTGATGGCGGTGACCGCCGGATGTTCGGGCGGCAGGGGCGGCGACAGCGCCATGGCCGATGAACGGGGCGGTGCCGACTCCCTGGACGTGGTCCGCCGTGCGGCGGAGGTGCTCGCGGAGACGGTGAGCGGGACGGGGACCGGGGCCGGAATGGTGGCCGGAGCCGGCTCCCACGGCGCCGGGGCGTGGCCGGTGGCCGGAAGCGCCCAGGTGCGTACGTCGATGGAGACCGCGGCGGGCGGGACACGGGTGACGATCACGGGGCGGGGGATCTACGACTTCCGCACCCAGGTGGGCCGTCTCACGGTCGTGCTGCCCAAGGACGCCGCGGGCGAGGACGAGCACCGCCCCATCACCGAACTCCTGGCGCCCGGGGCGCTCTACATGATGAACCGCGGTGCCGGGGTGCCCGAGGACAAATGGGTCAGGATCGACACGACGACGCTGGAGGACGGCAATCTGGTCACGGGTGGAGCGACCGATCCGATGGCCGCCGCCGAGCTGCTGCGCGGGGCGCGGCAGGTGGCCTATGTAGGTGAGACCGATCTCGCCGGAGTGGCGGTGCGGCACTACCGGGGGGTCGCGGAGATCGGCCGGGCGGCGCGTGATGCCTCGCCGAAATCGCGTGGGGCACTCGCCGCGGCGGCGAAGGGGTTCCATACGGACACGGTGTCGTTCGACGCGTACCTGGATGAACAGGGCCGGCTGCGCAAGGTGCGGCACCGGTTCACCTTCGCCAACCGGGGTCCGGCCGTGGAGGTGGTGTCGACGACGCTGCTGTCCGGATTCGGAGTGCCGGTCTCCGTGCGGCTGCCGGACGACCGGGACATCTACACCGGGCGGATCCGGCAGGGACAGCCGGGCGCGGCGGACGGATGAGGCGGGGACGCAGGCGGGGAAGGGGACCGGGCCGGGGACGTAGGCATGCCGGCGGGCGTGAAATGGTCCGTCCGTGCCATGCGCGGCGTGTGGTCCGCTCCCTACGCTAGGAAGTCGGCGACGGCAGTGAGAGGTGAGTTACGTGGTGACGCTCAGCACGCCGACCGTATCCGACCATGTGGCCCTCGCCGAGATCGAGCTCTGTGGTGAGCTGATGATCGCCGCGTCGGCCGCGATCGGGGACCGGCTCAGTGCGGCCCGGATCGACGAGGTGCTGAACGTCGGGGTGATCGCCGACCGGACCACCGTCCCCAGGCAGGCCGACCAGCGAGGGTGAGCGCGGGCCCTTCCCCGCGCGGGGTGCGGCGCCCACGACGGATACCCGTCGGCCTCGGGTCCGGTCCGCATCGGGATCGGTCCACGCCAGGCTCGGTTCGCGTCGGCCTCGGATCGGTCCCCATGCCAGGCTCTGCCCACGCCAGGCTCGGTTCGCGGCGGCCTCAGGTCCCGGCCCCGTCCGGCATCAGGACAGCCGCCACATCCGAACATCTCCCCTTATCCGGATATCTCCCCGCATCCGGGCGTCTCGCCGTATCAGGTGCGGAGCAGGCGGGCGATGGCCTTCGTGGCCTCCTCGACCTTCGCGTCGATCTCCGCGCCGCCCTTGACCGCCGCGTCGGCGACGCAGTGCCGCAGGTGTTCCTCCAGCAGCTGGAGCGCGAAGGACTGGAGCGCCTTCGTGGACGCCGAGACCTGGGTGAGTATGTCGATGCAGTAGACGTCCTCGTCGACCATGCGCTGGAGGCCGCGGATCTGGCCCTCGATCCGGCGCAGCCGCTTGAGGTGCTCCGTCTTCTGGTGGTGGTAGCCGTGTATGCCCCGGTCGTGGTCGGTGACGACCGGATCCGGTTCCGGTTGTGCGGTGGCGGCGGTGGTCCCGGCGGCCTCGGTGGTGGTCATTGCTGCCTCCCGTTTTCCCATTACCCTGCCGTTTATATACCCCTGGTGGGTATATACTAACGAATTCTGCCGAACCGTGACCGGGGGCCCGTGCTGATCTCAGTGCCCGATGCGCGACACTGAAGAATGCCGGTTAGCCGTGGCCGGATGATGCGCCTAGCATCAGCCTGACCGAATCCAAAGCACCCCGAGGACCCCACGTGCGCTTTCGTCTGACCCCCAGGGAGACGAGCTTCTATGACATGTTCTCCGCGTCTGCGGACAACATCGTCACGGGCTCGAAACTCCTGATGGAATTGCTCGGGGCGGACTCTGCCTCCCGAGTCGAGATCGCGGAGCGCATGCGGGCAGCGGAGCACGCGGGGGACGATGCCACCCACGCGATCTTCCACCAGCTGAACTCCTCTTTCATCACGCCGTTCGACCGTGAGGACATTTACAACCTCGCGTCGTCGCTCGACGACATCATGGACTTCATGGAGGAGGCCGTCGATCTGGTCGTGCTGTACCAGGTCGAGGAACTCCCCAAGGGCATCGCGCAGCAGATCGAGGTGCTGGCCCGGGCGGCCGAGCTGACCGCCGAGGCGATGCCGGGTCTGCGCACCATGGACAATCTCACCGAGTACTGGATCGAGGTCAACCGCCTGGAGAACCAGGCTGACCAGATCCACCGCAAGTTGCTCGCCCACCTCTTCAACGGCAAGTACGACGCCATCGAGGTGCTGAAGCTGAAGCAGATCGTGGACGTACTGGAAGAGGCGGCCGACGCCTTCGAGCATGTCGCCAACACGGTGGAGACCATCGCGGTCAAGGAGTCCTGAACCACGTGGACACCTTTGTGCTGATCGTGACCATCGGCGTCGCGCTCGGCTTCACCTACACGAACGGTTTCCACGACTCGGCGAACGCCATCGCCACGTCCGTCTCCACCCGTGCGCTCACACCACGCGCGGCGCTGGCGATGGCCGCGGTGATGAACCTCGCCGGTGCGTTCCTCGGCAGCGGTGTCGCCAAGACCGTCAGTGAGGGCCTGATCGCGACGCCCGAAGGCGACAAGGGGATGGGGATCCTCTTCGCCGCGCTCGTCGGTGCGATCATCTGGAACCTCATCACCTGGTACTTCGGGCTGCCGTCCTCGTCCTCGCACGCGTTGTTCGGCGGCATGGTCGGTGCGGCGCTCGCCGGCGGGACGCTGGTGCACTGGGACGGGGTGCTGGACAAGGTCGTCATCCCGATGTTCGTCTCGCCGGTCATCGGTCTGGTCGTCGGCTATCTGGTGATGGTCGCGATCATGTGGATGTTCCGTAAGGCCAATCCGCACAAGGCCAAGCGGGGTTTCCGGATCGCCCAGACGGTCTCGGCCGCGGGCATGGCGCTCGGCCACGGTCTGCAGGACGCGCAGAAGACGATGGGCATTGTCGTGATGGCCCTGGTCATCGCCGACATCGAGAGCCCGAGCGACCCGATCCCGGTCTGGGTGAAGCTGGTCTGCGCGCTGATGCTCTCGCTGGGTACGTACGCCGGTGGCTGGCGCATCATGCGGACGCTCGGCCGGAAGATCATCGAGCTGGATCCGCCGCAGGGCTTCGCGGCGGAGACGACGGGCGCGTCGATCATGTTCGGTTCGGCGTTCCTGTTTCACGCGCCGATCTCCACGACGCATGTGATCACCTCGGCGATCATGGGCGTGGGCGCCACGAAGCGGGTGAACGCGGTGCGCTGGGGTGTCGCCAAGAACATCATCCTGGGGTGGTTCATCACCATGCCGGCCGCGGGACTGGTCGCTGCCGCGAGTTACGGGGTCGTGGTGCTGCTGTTCGGGTGACGGTGCGGTGAGATCACCGGGGTCGTCCGGTGGTGGCTCCGTTCTCCCGCCCGGCATGACCGCGGTGGTACGCACAACAGGCAACAGGCAACAGGCAACGGATATGGGGCCGCCCCCACTCCCTCTGCGGGGAGCGGGGGCGGCCCCTTCGCCTTGCGGTGGCACCGCCATGCAGCACCCCAAGGCCGTTGTGGGGACGAGGCCGGTCCGCCGGAGGGGGAGGGGCGAGGCGGTTCGCCGGTGGAAACTCACCACCGGGCGTCACGCCCACGCCTCCGGCCCACGTCGGCTCCGTTGCCGGGTGACCTATCCGAAGCGGCCCGAGATGTAGTCCTCGGTCGCCTGTACGGACGGGTTGGAGAAGATGCGTTCCGTCTCGTCGATCTCCACGAGCTTGCCGGGCTTGCCGACAGCGGCGAGGTTGAAGAACGCCGTGCGGTCCGAGACACGGGCCGCCTGCTGCATGTTGTGCGTCACGATGACGATCGTGAAGCGCTCCTTCAGCTCCCCGATCAGGTCCTCGATGGCGAGGGTGGAGATCGGGTCCAGCGCGGAGCACGGCTCGTCCATCAGCAGCACGTCCGGCTCCACCGCGATCGCGCGGGCGATGCACAGACGCTGCTGCTGGCCGCCGGAGAGACCGGAGCCGGGCTTGTTCAGCCGGTCCTTGACCTCGTTCCAGAGGTTGGCGCCGCGCAGGGACTTCTCGACGACCTCCGACAGCTGGCTCTTCTTGTACGAGCCGTTGAGCTTGAGGCCCGCCGCGACGTTGTCGAAGATCGACATGGTCGGGAACGGGTTGGGGCGCTGGAAGACCATGCCGACCGTGCGGCGCACGGTGACCGGGTCGACGCTCGCCCCGTACAGGTTCTCGTCGTCCAGCAGCACCTTCCCCTCGACACGGCCACCGGGGGTGACTTCGTGCATGCGGTTGAGGGTGCGCAGGAAGGTGGACTTGCCGCAGCCGGACGGGCCGATGAAGGCGGTCACGGAGCGGGGCTCCACGGTCATCGAGATGTCCTCGATGGCGAGGTGGGAGCCGTAATAGGCGGACAGACCGCTGACGTCGATGCGCTTGGCCATCTGAATCACTGCTTCTTTCTGTTGGCCGCGACAGCGGCCGGCCACGCGGCGGAGCCGCATATTCAGTGCTGTGGGGCCTTCCAGCGGGCGATGCCGCGGGCCACCAGATTGAGGATCATGACGAAGGCGATCAGGACCAGAGCGGCGGCCCAGGCGCGGTCGTACGACTGCTCGGTGCCGACCTTGTACTGCTCCCAGATGTAGAAGGGGAGCGAGGACTGCGCGCCTTGGAACGGGTTGGTGTTGATCAGCTGGCTGCCGAAGACCAGCAGCATGATCGGCGCGGTCTCACCGGCGATCCGGGCGATCGCGAGCATCACACCGGTGGTGATGCCGCCGATCGCGGTCGGGAGGACCACCTTCAGGATGGTGCGCCACTTCGGGACGCCGAGGGCGAGCGATGCCTCGCGGAGCTCGTTCGGGACGAGCTTGAGCATCTCCTCGGTGGAGCGGACCACGACCGGGATCATCAGGATCGTGAGCGCCAGCGCACCCAGCAGACCGGACGGGTCGGTCTTCGTCAGGAGCACGATGGAGAGGATGAAGAGACCGGCGACGATGGACGGGATGCCCGTCATCACGTCGACGAAGAAGGTCACGGCCTTGGCCAGCGCGCCCTTGCCGTACTCCACCAGGTAGACGGCGGTCAGCAGGCCGATGGGGGCGGAGATCAGGGTGGCGAGGCCGACCTGCTCCAGCGTGCCGATCAGTGCGTGATAGACACCGCCGGTCGGCTCGGAGCCGAGCACTCCGGCCATCGAGTGGGTCAGGAAGTAACCGTCCAGGCGCCCCGCGCCGCGGCTGATCGTCGTCCACAGCAGCGAGGCGAGCGGCACGATGGCCAGCAGGAAGCACACCCAGACGATGCTGGTGGCGAGCCGGTCCTTGGCCTGGCGCCGGTTCTCGACGACCGACGTCGTGACGTACGAGATGACGACGAAGAGCAGGGCGGAGAACAGTCCCCACTGGGTGTGGCTGCGCCAGCCCGCCGCCGCGCCGATGCCTACGCCCAGGGCGATCGCGACGGCGGCGAAACCGAGGGGGGCCCAGCGGGGCAGGGCCCGGCTGCTGAGACCGGCCCCGCGTGCGGGCGCCGTCGGGGTGGGGCGTTCCTGTATGCCGGTGTTGGCTGCCTGGCTCATGCGTTGGCCCCCGAGTATTCCTTGCGGCGGGCGATGATCAGCCGGGCCGCGCCGTTGACCAGCAGGGTGAGGATGAAGAGCACCAGGCCCGAGGCGATCAGGGCGTCGCGCCCGAATGCGTCGGCCTCGTCGAACTTCGCGGCGATGTTCTGGGCGAACGTTCCGCCACCGGCGTTGAGCAGGTGCCCGGAGATGATGAAGCTCGGCGACAGGACCGTGGCGACGGCCATCGTCTCGCCGAGCGCCCGGCCCAGGCCCAGCATCGAGGCGGAGATCACGCCGGACCGGCCGAAGGGGAGCACCGAGAGGCGGATGACCTCCCAGCGGGTGGCGCCGAGCGCGAGGGCGGCTTCCTCGTTCGTCTTCGGGACCTGGAGGAAGACTTCGCGGCTGACACTGGTCACGATCGGCAGGATCATGATCGCGAGCAGGATGCCGACGGTGAAGAGCGAGCGGGCGACGCCGACCTCGGTCTTCTCGAAGAGGTAGGTCCAGCCGAAGAACTGGTCGAGCCAGAGGTTCAGGCCCTCCAGGTACGGAACCAGGAAGAGGGCGCCCCAGATGCCGTACACGATGCTCGGCACGGCGGCGAGCAGGTCGACGACGTACGCGAGGGGCGCGGCCAGCTTGCGCGGCGCGTAGTGCGAGATGAACAGGGCGATACCGACAGCGACCGGGACGGCGATGGCCATCGCGATGATCGAGCTGACGATCGTGCCGAAGAGGAGGACCGCGATGCCGAAGACCGGCGGGTCGCCGGCGGGGTTCCAGTCGAAGGTGGTGAGGAAGTTGCCTTCGTCCTTGGAGACGGCGAGTGCGGCGCGGTAGGTGAGGAACACGGCGATCGACGCCATGATCACGAGCAGCAGAATGCCCGAGCCCCTGGAGAGGCCCAGGAAGATCTTGTCGCCCGCGCGCCCGGTCTTCGGCCTGGCGCGCTTGCGCACCGCCGGCGCTGCCGGCGGCGTGTCTATCGGTGTGGTGGAAGCCATGGTCTTTCCGGTCTGTGTGGGGGAGCGGTGGGCTCCCCTGGCGGCGGTGCACCGGATGGGTGGTGGCGGGCCGGTCCGGAGAGGTGCGCCGGACCGGCCCGCCGGGTGTTGCGGGTGTTGCTGAAGGTGTTACTGGTGGTGCTCGTGTCCCTCGGTTACGAGAGGGAGGCGATGGTCTCGCGGACCTTGGCGTTGATCTCGGCCGGGATCGGCGCGTAACCGGCCTCGCTGAGGAGCTTCTGGCCCTCGTCACCGGCGGTGTAGGTCAGGAAGGACTTGACCGTGGGCAGCGTCTCGGCCTTGTTGCCGGTGTCGCAGACGACCTCGTACGTCACCAGGACGATCGGGTAGGCACCGTCGGCCTTGGTGGTGTAGTCGAGGTCGAGCGCCAGGTCCTTGCCGGTTCCCTTGATCTTGGCGGCGGCGATGGCCTTGGAGGCGTTCTCCGAGCTGGCCTTGACCGGGGTGGCGCCGCCGGTGTTGATGTCGACGGTGGGGATCGACTGCGAGGTGGCGTAGCTGAGTTCGAAGTAGCCGATCGCGCCGTCGACCTGCTTCACCTGCGCGGCGACACCGGCCGAGCCGGACGCGGCCTGGCCGCCGGGGGCCGGCCACTTCTTCTCGGCCTCGTACTTCCAGTCGCTCGGGGCAGCCGCACCCAGGTACTTGCCGAGGTTCTGGGTGGTGCCGGAGTCCTCGGAGCGGTGGAAGGCCTGGATGGCCTTGTCCGGAAGCTTCGCGCCGCTGTTGAGCTTGGCGATCGCCGCGTCGTTCCACTTCTTGATCTTGCCGTCGAAGATCTTGGCGAGGGTGGGGGCGTCCAGCGTGAGGCTGTCGACACCTTCCAGGTGGAAGCCGATGGCGATCGGGCCGCCGACCATCGGGAGGTTGATGCCCTGGCCGGTCTTGCAGATCTTCTTCGAGTCGGCGACCTCTTCGGGCTTCAGCGCGGAGTCCGAACCGGCGAAGCCGACCGTGCCCTGGTTGAAGGCGATGATGCCTTCACCGGAGGACGAGGACTTGTAGTTGACCTCGACGCCGGAGCAGCCGGCCATGTAGTTCTTGACCCAGAGGTCCATGGCGTTCTTCTGCGCGCTGGAGCCGGAGGCGAGCAGCTGGCCCTTGGCGTCGCCACACGCGATGTCCGACGCGGCGCTCGTCTTGCCGCCGCTGCCGCCGGTGGTTCCGTCCCCGCTGTTGTTGTCCGAACCGCACGCCGTGAGGACCAGGGCGCCGGAGACGGCGAGGGCACCGAGCGCGGTGGCACGAAGCCGGTTCATGCGCTGAAGCTTCACTTTTCGGGTGTTCCTTCCAGGAGCCGCCGAGGTCTTTTCGTTCTACGACGGCGTGCGATGTGGTGGGTGCTCCGGCGTTTCGCCGCGCACCGTGCACTGACGAAGTTAGGCAGAACAGGTGAAGGCGTTTACGGGGGAGAGTGAACGGGAGGTGAACCGTGTCGGACGGTGCGGTTCTCAGGTGCTCGGCAGGCTGGTGAGCAGGGCGTCCAGTACGTCCCGGTCGTGGAGCCGGGTGAGCCGGGCGCGGGCCGCCGCCGGGGAGAGCCAGCTCACCCGGTCGACCTCGGCGTTCGGTACGAAGGCGCCGCCGGTCGCCTCGGCCGCCCAGTAGGCGACCTCTTTGGGACGCCCGTTCACGGTGTACCGGACGGTGGGCAGCGGGGCGCCCGGCACGCAGCGCCGGCCCGTCTCCTCCAGGACCTCGCGCAGCGCGCCGTCCAGCGCGGCCTCGCCGCGCTTCAGCTTGCCCTTGGGATGCGACCAGTCGTCGTAACGGGGCCGGTGGACCAGGCAGATCTCCAGCTCGCCGGAGCGTTCCGACCGGCGCCACAGCACACAGCCCGCGGCGAGCACGGGCCCGTTCGCGGTGGGCTTGCCGTCGCTGCCCTCGCTGCCGTCTGCGGGCCCGGTCACGGCGCGACCACCCCCGCTGTCGCGTACGGCCAGCTCCCCCGGAACACGCTGCGCGCCGCCCTCACCTCGTGCCGCTGGTCGGCGTGGAGCACCCCCAGGGCGTACGCGGTCGCGGGGGCGATCCGGGGCGTGCGGGCGGCCGATGCCGCCGCCGCTGCGGCCTCGGCCGCGTCCCGGTGCAGATCGAGGGCGTGCCCCGGCGCGGCCAGGACCGGATCGGGTGCGCCCCGCACCACCTCGTGGGCGTAACGGTGCAGGCGCAGCAGCAGTCGGGTCCGGTGCCAGGGCGCGTCCTGTGCCTCGTTGTACGGTTCGGCCGCCTCGTCCGAAGGGAGCGCGGCCACCACGGAGAGCAGCTGCTGTTCGGCCCGGTCGGCGGGTCCGTGCAGCATCTCCTCGGCCGGAGCCGTGGCCGCCGCGGAGAGCGGGACGTCGGAGGCGAGCAGGGCGACGGCGTCGGCCACCGCGTGGAAGCGGGAGGAGCCGAGCGCCTGGAGCGCGGCGGAGTGGGCGCGGGTCCGGGCGAGGGTCAGCTGCCGTTCGAGCAGCGCACCGGCGCGGGCCGCGCCGACGCCGAGGGCGGCGCGCTCCTTCTGAGCGGTGGCGTCCGGCCCTGACCCGGTGCGGGCGGCGGGCAGCGAGGTGCCGGACAGGGCGTGCAGCGCGTTGAGGAGCCGGTCCAGCCGGGTCGCGTAGGCGTGCTCCCGGGCCAGGGTGCCCGACAGCCAGGCCAGTTCGGTACGGAGCTGCTCGGCCCAGGCGGCGTCCAGCGCGGCCCGGAAGGTGTGCAGCGTGCCGCTGATCCGGCGGGAGGAGCGGCGCAGGGCGACGGCTGCTTCCTCCGCGGCGTGGGTTCCGGCGTCCGTGGGCGCGCTGTTCTCGCGGTGCAGACGAAGGCTGCGCAGGAATTCGGCGGCCTGTTGTTGCAGGTAGGGCGCGAGCACCGCGCCTGCCGTAAGGTCCGCCTGCGTCGTCTGGTGATCATGGCGTCGCACGCCGGCGCCTCCGGGCGTCAATGAGCATTTCCTGTACGTGCCGCAGCGGTTGGCCGTCCCCGTCCGTGGCGTGCCGGGTCCAGTTTCCGTCGGAACCGAGGTGCCAGGACGAGGTGGTGTCGGCCATGCCGGTCTCCAGGAGCCGGCTGAGCGCGGCGCGGTGGGCGGGGTCGGTGACCCGGACCAGGGCTTCGATCCGGCGGTCGAGGTTGCGGTGCATCATGTCGGCGCTGCCGAACCACACTTCGGGCTCTCCGCCGTTGCCGAACGAGAAGACCCGGGAGTGTTCGAGGAAGCGGCCCAGTATCGAGCGGACCCGGATGTTCTCGGAGAGGCCGGGGACGCCGGGCCGGATGGCGCAGATCCCGCGGACCCAGATGTCCACCGGTACGCCCGCCATCGCGGCCCGGTAGCAGGCGTCGATGACCGCCTCGTCGACCATGGAGTTGACCTTGATGCGGACGTACGCGCTCCGCCCGGCCCGCTGGTGCGTGACCTCTTTGTTGATACGGGTGACCAGGCCGTCGCGCAGGGATCTCGGGGCGACGAGGAGCCGGCGGTAGGTCTCGCGGCGGGAGTAGCCGGAGAGCCGGTTGAAGAGGTCGGAGAGGTCGGCGCCGACCTGCGGGTCGGCGGTCAGCAGGCCGAGGTCCTCGTACAGCCGGGCGGTCTTGGGGTGGTAGTTGCCGGTGCCGACGTGTGAGTAGCGTCGCAGCGTGTCGCCCTCCTGGCGGACGACGAGCGAGAGCTTGCAGTGGGTCTTGAGGCCGACGAGCCCGTAGACCACGTGGCAGCCGGACTCCTCCAGCTTGCGGGCCCACTTGATGTTGGCCTGTTCGTCGAAGCGGGCCTTGATCTCGACGAGTACGAGGACCTGCTTGCCGGATTCGGCGGCGTCGATGAGGGCGTCCACTATCGGTGAGTCGCCCGAGGTCCGGTACAGGGTCTGCTTGATGGCGAGGACGTCGGGGTCGCTCGCGGCCTGCTCCAGGAACGCCTGGACGGAGGTGGAGAACGAGTCGTACGGGTGGTGCAGCAGCACGTCGCGTTCGCGCAGGGCGGCGAAGATGTCGGGCGCCGAGGCGGATTCGACCTCGGCGAGATCGCGGTGCGTGCCCGCGATGAACTTGGGGAACTTCAGCTCGGGCCGGTCCAGGGACGCTATGCCGAACAGCCCGGTGAGGTCGAGCGGTCCCGGCAGCGGATAGACCTCGGCGTCGGACACCTTCAGCTCGCGCACCAGCAGGTCCAGCACGTACGGGTCGATGGACTCCTCGACCTCCAGGCGGACCGGCGGGCCGAAGCGGCGCCGCATGAGCTCCTTCTCCAGGGCCTTGAGGAGGTTCTCGGCGTCGTCCTCCTCGACCTCCAGGTCCTCGTTCCTGGTGACCCGGAACATGTGGTGGGCGAGGACTTCCATGCCCGGGAAGAGCTCTTCGAGGTGCGCGGCGATGACGTCCTCTATGGGCACGTACCGCTGGGGCGACGCCTCCAGGAAGCGGGTCAGCAGTGGCGGCACCTTGACCCGGGCGAAGTGGCGGTGGCCGCTCACCGGGTTGCGCACGACGACGGCGAGGTTGAGCGAGAGCCCCGAGATGTACGGGAAGGGGTGCGCCGGGTCGACGGCGAGGGGGGTCAGCACGGGGAAGACGCGCTGCCGGAAGAAGGTGAACAGGCGGGCCTGCTCCTTCTCGGTCAGCTCGGGCCAGCGGATCAGCTGGATCCCCTCGTCGGACAGGGCGGGGGCGACGTCCTGCTGGTAGCAGGCGGCGTGCCGGGCCATGAGTTCGCGCGACCGGGTCCAGATCAGGTCGAGGACATCGCGGGGCTGGAGCCCGGAGGCGGAGCGGGTGGCGACTCCGGTGGCGATACGGCGCTTCAGCCCGGCCACCCGGACCATGAAGAACTCGTCCAGGTTGGAGGCGAAGATGGCGAGGAAATTAGCCCGTTCGAGGAGGGGGGTCGCCGGATCCTCGGCCAGTTCGAGCACGCGTTCGTTGAAGGCGAGCCAACTGCGTTCCCGGTCCAGGAAACGGTCGTGGGGCAGCTCGTCCCCGTCGACATCGGGTTCGTACGCGTCGACGTCGCCGTCGATGTCGGGATCGAGGTCGGCCCTGGTGGACAGCGCGCCACCGTGGGACGCGGACGAGGCGAGGGCGTGCGGCCGGTGCGCGGCGAGCGAGCCGACCGACGGCTGCACGGTGGGCTGGACCGGGACATCCGAGCTGGGCTGCTGGCTCATGGCCCCATTGTTCCGCGTCAGGGGCTCCGGAGGCGCGCCGGACGGTGCGGAGATCGCGGGGAACCCGCGATTCGCGCGGTTCGTACGGTCTCCGCCGGGTTTTCTCCCGTTGCGGGGGGTTGGCACAGCTGGCTGCATCCTGAGAGGGTCGCAAGCCCTTCTGAATGGCCGGTAACGGCGACATGACATGCAGGAAGCGGTGTGCGGGTGCGCGGATACGCCGTACGCACCGTTCCGGGCCCGTGATCGGGGCCCGGAACGGGGGCCGGGTCAGCCGTGACGGCGGCGCAGCACCCGGAAGGTGAGCGCGACCGCGAGGGCGGCGAGGGCGAGCAGAATTCCCGTCTCGACGAGTTGGAGCGGCCAGAAGTGCGAGGCGGGGTGGTAGTCGAGGTAACGCAGGGTGATGTCGTTGTCGGCCAGGCAGCGCTCGTAGTCCTTCGCGTTCTGGCAGACATCGGCGGACAGCCGTTTCCCGCCGCTGGTGACCCAGCCCTGTCCGGCGTTGGCGGCCCCTTCGGGCCACGGGTAGCCGACCTCTATGCTGTCTGTGGCCGTCAGCGTCGGCCACAGGCTGTTGCGCACGGAGTTCAGGGCGGTCACCAGTGCCCCGTACGCGATCACCGTCACGATCATGGCGCCGACGGTGCGCCGCAGCACCATCCCGACGAGTGCGCCGAGCGCCAGCATGCACAGGGCGTAGCCGACGGGCACGGTGCCCATGGCGCCGTACACCTCGCGGTCGTACCACTCCAGCGGGTAGTGCGTCCGCTCGGCTCGCGTCCGGGCCCAGGTGCAGACGGCCGAGAGCACGCTGACCCCGGCCGTCGTGAGCACGGCGGGCACCGCGAGCCGGGCCACCAGCCAGCGCGCCGGGGAGACCGCCTGGCTCCAGGACAGCCGGTACGTGCCGCTCTCCAGCTCGCGGCCGATCAACGGGCCGGCGACGAACGCGCCCACCAGCGCGGGCAGGAGCATCATGACCAGGCCGCCGTACCTGAGCAGATGGTTGAAGCGGAGTTCGGTGTCGAGGAAGTGCCGGACGGTGCCGTCGCAGTCGCTGGTCGTGTTCCTGATCGAGCAGCCGGTGTCCGCGAACGCGTCGGAGACGGAGGTCGTCCACAGCTGGGTGGCGATCACTGTGACGACCCCGGCGAACGCGAGCACGACGGCGGCCCACAGGGTCCAGCGGTGCAGACGTACGGTGACCCGGACCGGGCCGCGCAGGCTGAGCGTGCTCATCGCGCCGCCACCGCCTCACGGCTCTCGGCCGCGTCCAGTGCTGCGCTCGGTGTCAGCAGCGCGGGTGCCTCGGGCGACCGCAGATGTGCGAGGAGCAGTTCCTCCAGCGAGGGTTCCGCGGTCTCCCAGACGCCGGTGTCCACCGGGCCCTCCGTCCGTACGAGGGTGCTCTGCACCCGTCCCGCGGTGCGGGACTCGATGGCGATGTGCGGTGCGGTGTCCCGTACCGGACCGGTGAGCAGGGCGTGCGCGGCGAGGAGGTCGTCCGTCTCGCCGCCGAGGCGGACCCGGCCGCCGTCGACGAGCAGGAGGTAGTCGCAGGCGCCCTCCAGCTCGGTGAGGATGTGCGAGGACATCACGATGGTCGTGGAGTGCTCGGCGGCCTCCGCCATGAGCGCCCCCATCAGCTGGTGGCGGGCGAGCGGGTCGAGGTCGGCCATCGGTTCGTCCAGCAGCAGCAGTTCGGGCCGCTTGCCCAGGGCGAGGGCCAGGGCGAGCCGGGTGCGCTGGCCGCCGGAGAGGTGACGCACTCCGGCGTCGCGCGGCAGCTCCCCGGCGATGCGTTCGGCGGTGTCCTGGTCCCAGGTTCCGGGGTTCAGCTCGGCACCCGCCCAGAGCGTCCCGGCGACCGTCAACTGCGGGTACAGCGGCTTGTCCTGGGCCACGAAGGCCACCCGGGACCGCTCGGCGCCGGGCGCCGCGCCCAGGACCCGTACCGTTCCCTCCGCCGGCCGCAGGAAGCCCGCGGCGAGTGCGAGCAGGGTCGACTTGCCCGCGCCGTTGGGGCCGGTGAGCGCGCACACGCGCCCGGCGGGCAGCCGGAACGAACAGTCGCGCAGGGCCCAGCCCCCGCCCCTGCCCCGGTACTTCATGCCGAGGCCGTCGGCCTCGATCGCAGTGTCCGTCATCCGGCCTGATCCCCCTCGAATGTTCTGTCCAGTACGGCGGTGAAGAGCGCGCTCACGTCGTCCTTCTCCAGCCCGGCCGCGCGGGCCCGGCGGGTCCAGTCGGCCAGCTCGGCGCGCAGCGGCGCGTCGTCGGCGGCCGCCGCGCCGCCCAAGGTGCGGGTGACGAAGGTGCCGAGGCCGCGCCGGCCCTCGACGAGGCCCTCGCGCTCCAGCTCCCGGTACGCCTTGAGCACGGTGTTCGGGTTGATGGCGGTGGCCTCGACGACCTCCCGCGCGGTGGGCAGCCGGTCACCGGGCTCCAGCAGGCCGAGGCGCAGGGCCTGTTTGGTCTGCTGGACGATCTGGAGGTACGTGGCGACGCCGCTGCGCCGGTCGATGCGGTATTCGACCGCTGCGGACTGTGCCATGTTCACCCCTCTTTCACTAAGGAAGTAGTGAAAGTGTGGTGCAAGGGAGGGGCGGCGTCAAGCGGCGCCGCCCCTCCCTCCGGTTCTCCCGGTTCTCCCGGCGTGCGTGCCCCTGTCCCGTCCTCCGGGTGGTGCCCGCTCAGGACTCCGTGCGGTACGTCAGGAGTCTGCGCGGTACGTCAGGACTCCGTGCGGTACATCAGGTCCACTTCGTGCGTCGTGAAGCCCAGCCGTTCGTAGACGGTCAGGGCCGCCGGATTGTCCGCGTCGACGTAGAGCATGGCGGTCGGCAGCCCTTCGGAGGCGAGGTGGCGCAGTCCGATCGCGGTGAGCGCCCTGCCCAGCCCGCCGCCCTGGGCGTCGGGCCGGATGCCCACGACGTAGACCTCGCCGAGCTGCTCGTCGGCGTGCACCTTCGTCCAGTGGAAGCCGATCAGCTCGCCCTCGCGTTCGGCCAGGAAGAAGCCCTTCGGGTCGAACCACGACTCGGCCTTGCGGTCGTCCAGGTCGCGCTGGGTCAGCGAGCCCTGCTCGGGGTGGTGGGCGAAGGCGGCGCGGTTCACGGCGAGCCAGGCCGCGTCGTCCTCGCCGGGCACGAAGGTGCGGACGGTGACGCCGGGCGGCAGTACCGGTTCCGCGATGTTCAGCGGGCTCAACGGGCGCCGCAGCTGACGCAGTTCGCGGAAGAGCGAGAGGCCGAGCACCTGGGCGAGGTGCCGGGCCGCGGACTTCCCGCCGTGCGCCCACACCCGCAGTCGCTTGCCCGTGGCGGCGAGCAGCGCCGCACCCAGCGCCCGCCCGTGGCCCTGTCCTCGGTATGCCGGATGCACGACCAGCTCCGCGGCCGGTGCCTCGACCGGGTCGGTGTCCTCCAGCTGCGCGTAGCCGACCAGGACGGATCCACTCGTGAGCAGCAGATGCCGCACTCCTTCGCGCCGCCCGCCCCGCAACTGAAGCCGTCCCTGCTCGGACACGGCCTGCCTGCCGTCGGACTTGGCCGCCTCGGCGAGCAGACCGGATACGGCCGTCGCCTGTTCGGCGGAGAGCACGTCGAGCGTCTGGATCTCGCGCCCCGGGGCGGGGAGAGGTACGTCAGTCGTCATGTGTACGAGCGTACGGGGGTACGGCGCGGAGGCGGGGCACGGTGTCGACGCAGGACGGTCCGGGGCAGGGGCGGGGCATGGACGCGGACGGCGGGTGCCTTTCACACGCGTGGCCGACAACGGTGCGTTCCGTACGCCGCCGTCGATGTGCCCCCTATGGGTGATACATGGGAGTTGGCCTGAAACCGACTGCATGGCAACCAGTTCGTAACCCGGTACACCTGTCGCGCTACGCGCGTTGACCCTAGGCTGCGGCACGAAGTCTCCAGACTCGCCACCACCCTCAGAACTCACGCTGAACTCACAAGGGGACCGATGTCAGCGACACCGCAGAAGAACCGCGCGTCCCGGCGGGTGCTCGCCACCGCGGCCGGGCTCGCCACCGTCGGCGCGCTCGTTGCCGCGATGCCGGCAGGCGCCCAGGACCGTGGCAATGGCCACGGCCACAACAAGCCGGCCCGTACCGTCGACGTACAGCTGTTGTCCTTCAATGACCTGCACGGCAACCTGGAGCCGCCGGCCGGCTCGGCGGGCACGGTCACCGAGACGCAGGCCGACGGCACGACCGCGTCGATCCCGGCCGGTGGCGTCGAGTACCTCGCGTCCTCGCTGCGCACCGCGCGCAAGGGGCACCCGTACTCGATCACCGCGGCCGGCGGTGACATGGTGGGCGCGAGCCCGCTGCTGTCCGGTCTCTTCCACGACGAGCCGACCATCGAGGCGCTCAACAAGATCGACCTCGATGTGACGACCGTCGGCAACCACGAGTTCGACGAGGGCGCCACCGAGCTGGCCCGCCTTCAGAACGGCGGTTGCCACCCGGACGAGGGCTGTTACGAGAAGGGCAAGAAGTTCAAGGGTGCGGACTTCCCCTACCTCGCCGCCAACGTGACGAATGAGAAGACCGGCAAGCCGATTCTCAAGCCGTACACGGTGTGGAAGAAGAACGGCGTCAAGATCGGCTTCATCGGCGTGACCCTGGAGGGCACGCCGAACATCGTCACGGCCAACGGCGTCAAGGGCCTGAAGTTCCACGACGAGATCGAGACGATCAACAAGTACGCCAAGGAGCTGGACCGGCAGGGCGTCAAGTCCATCGTCGCGCTGATCCACGAGGGCGGGGCACCGGCCTCCACCTCGTACAACTACGACTGCGACAGCTCCGGCGCCGGTGACGGCATCTCCGGACCGATCGTCGACATCGCCAAGGGCATCACGCCCAAGGTCGACGCGCTGGTCACGGGCCACACCCACCAGGCGTACGTGTGCACCGTCCCGGACCCGGCGGGCAACCCGCGCATGGTCACCTCGGCGTCGTCGTTCGGCAAGCTCTACACCGACACGACTCTCACCTATGACCTCCGCACCAAGGACATCGTCCGTACGTCGGTGAAGTCGGCCGGTGCCTCGAACCCGAAGTCGGCGAACCACGTCGTCACCCGGGACCAGCCCAAGGCCGCCGACATGACGGACCTGATCGCCCGCTGGAACACCATTGCGGCACCCATTGCGAACAGGCCGCAGGGCTACATCACCGCCGACATCAACGGCCGCGGCTCCACGGCCCCCGAGAAGCCGCTCGGCAACCTGATCGCGGACGCCCAGCTGGAGGGCCTGGCCCCCGAGGACAAGGGCGGGGCGGTCGTCGCCTTCATGAACCCGGGCGGTATCCGCGCGGACCTGGTGTACACGGCCAGCGGCAGTGAGGGCGACGGTGTGGTGACGTACGGGGAGTCCTTCACCGTGCAGCCCTTCACCAACATGATGAACGTCGTCGACCTGACCGGCGCCCAGCTGGTCGAGGCACTTCAGCAGCAGGTCAGCGGCTCCAACGAGGCCAGCCCGAAGATCCTTCAGGTGTCCAAGGGCCTCACCTACACCCTGGACATGACGAAGACGGGCGCGGCCCGCGTGGTCACCGACACCATCAAGCTGAACGGTGAGGCGATCGACCCGGCGAAGAGCTACCGCGTCGCGATGAACGAGTTCCTGGCAGGCGGCGGCGACGGCTTCGCGGCCCTGGGCGAGGGCACCAACAAGCTGGTCGGTGCCTCGGACCTGGACCTGTTCAACGCCTACCTGGCGGCGCACTCGACGGCCGCCGCGCCGCTGGCCCCGCCGGCGACGGACCGGATCACGGTCATCCAGTAACGCCCGTACGCGGGTGAGTGGGGCGGTGGGCCGGCGGGCCCACCGCCCTTTCGCGTGTGCGGGGCTCCTCGCGGATGCGGTGCTCCTCGCGTGTGCGGTGGCCGAGGGGCCGCTGTCGGCCGTAGGTGCTCGGCCGGGCAGGGGCGTCCGACTCGGATCCCGCCGCGGAAGAGCGGTGCTCCGTGTGCCGACTGGCCAGGTGGCCCCGGGCCGCGTTCTTGTGCGGGTGCCGGGGCTCTGGCGTCAGGCTTCGGGACAGCTCGTCACCTTTCGAGGAGGGCGATGCGGATGGCTCGTTCGACGTGGGCGGCGGTGTTGGCGTGTCCTTCGGCGTTGGGGTGGACCAGGGTGGCGCGCTTGCCGACGACAGCGCAGCTCAGCAAGGTGCCGGGGAGCTTGGCGGGCCAGTAGTCCTCGGCGTCGCCGCAGATCCCCTCGACCCATTTGGTGCCCGCGGGCTGGCAGGCGTCGTGGCCCACGCTGGAGGAGTAGACATCGACGTAGCGGTCGCCGAAGAAGTCCGTGACCCGCTTGATCGTGCTGTTCAGCTTCTTGAGGACGTCGTCACGGAGCCAGTCGACATCGGCGTGGGTGATCGAGCCCAGCTCGGTGAGGGCGAGGCGGTTGCAGTCACGCCCTTCCGTCGGCAGAACGGCCGGGTAGCCGACCGTGATCACCTTGGCGTCGGGCGCGGCCTGGTGCACCTTGGCCAGCATCTCGATGTACTCGTCCTGGACCCGGGCGAGCTTGTCCTCGATGCTCTCCTCCCCCTCGGGGGGATTGGTGTAGTGGTCGCGACAGGACTTGCCGATGGCGCCCCGTTCGAGGCACTTGAGGAGCATGCCGCCGAAGGGCAGGCTGTTCCCGCCGACGCCGATGGTGACGATGTCGGTCCGGTCGTTGAGGCCGGCACGCTGGGTCTGCGGGTCCACCGCGGGCCAACCGCCCTCGGGGGGCTGGACGGGGCTGATCGGCGTCTGCTTGTCGTTGGCGATGTTGGCGATGGTGGCGTTGCCGCAGCTGACGTTGGTCAGGTGGACGGGCCTGCCCGGCGGGAACTCGGCCAGCTCGCGGTCGACGACATCGGGATAGGCGTTGGTGGTGCGGTCGCAGCCGTCCCGCGACGCATCACCGAGTGCGGGCAGCGGATCGCCGACGAAGCCGCCGGCGGTGTACGAGTCGCCCAACGCGGCCCACTCGTACTGGTCGGCCGCGCCGGCGGAGCCGGCGGGAACAAGCGCGGACGCCGCCAGCGCGAGCCCGACGGCCAGTGCTCGCGTGCGCAGGCGGGAGACAGGGTGGCGCATGGATCCTCCAGGATCTGCAAAAGACGCCCCAGGGCCGGACGTGCCGCGGAGCGGAAGGCACCTCGGCCAAGATCATCCACACTGGCAGCCTGCCCCTTGGGCACATTGGGCCCACCACCCCCGATCGAGCTAAATGATCAGATCTTTCGTGCCGCCGATCGCCGACACCTCACTCCGAGCGGTCGGGCCCACGCCGCCCGGTGCCCGAGGGGCAGGCTCCACGGCCGGATCCATGGAGCCTGGAGCGAGCCGAGGTGCGAGAGGTGTCCCCTGGGAGGAATCGCTGTCGCCGGTTCCGCCGGTGCGGGTGACCGTCCACCCGCCCGGTCCCGTACGCAGGAGGTGGGGAACCGGCGAGGTGCAGCCGCCGGGGATGACGACTACCGTGCGTCGGCGCGTCCGGCGAGTGTGAACCAGACTGTCTTCCGGTACGGGAAGCAGCCGCCGATGACGGCCGAGCCCCAGGCGAACGCCAGCTGCTCCACGAGCAACAGCCCACGCCCGCACTCCCGCTGATGCCCACCATCGGCCTTCGCCGGTGACGGCAGGGACCAGTGGTCGTCGTCCGCGACGGCGACGGTGACGTGCTTGCGCTGCACCGTCACGCGGACGCGGATCAGCGGTGTGCGCGTGTGGCGGTGGGCGTTGGTGACCACCTCGGTGACGCAGAGGCGTGCGTCGTCGACGAGGCCGTCGTGTCTGCTGACGGTGAGCAGGGAGGCGACGAAGTCACGTGACAGTTTCGCGGCGTTGGCGGTGTTCGGCAGGGCGAGCCGGTAGATCTCGCCGCCTCGATGGCCTGGCGGATGCGGCGTGTGTGCGGTGGCGTTGACGTGGGTCATTCGTTCTCCCAACGCGGTGCGGTGCGAACGGTGCGCGCCGCTCGTTGTCCGTGGCGATGGCCGCATCCGCGCAGGTCTCAAGGCGCGCTGATACGGCTGCACTTCGGACTGGCCGAGGTGTGGCGCGGTGCTGGGAGTACGCTAGCGCAACGCCTCAACCTTTAGACGCGTTCGCGTAAATCCATTGACGATGTGGACCGGTAACGCAGGGGGGTTCACACTGGGATCCGACGGGAGGGCAGCGCATGCCATCGAGAAAGGCGCCCACGGCGCGTCAGCGCCGGCTGGGTACCGAGTTGCGCAGAATCCGGGAGCACACCGGCTTGTCGCTCACTGCGGCGGCGGCCATGCTCGGCACGGACCGCACCACCATCAGTAACATCGAATCGGGCCGCTTCGGAGTGAGTGCCGAGCGGGTGCGTGCGTGGACCGGTCATTATGGGTGCCCTGACGCCGCGTATGTCGAGGCGCTGGCGGACATGGCCGGCGAGCGCATAAGCGGCTGGTGGGAGGACTATCGGGGCGACCTCGCGAGCGGCGCTCTCGACTTGGCGGAGCTTGAGTACCACGCCATCGGCATTCGGTCGGTGCAGATCATGTATATGCCCGGCCTGTTGCAGACCGAGGACTACGCGCGTGCGGTGTTCGCGGAGAGTGTGCCGCCGCCGAGCCCCGAGCGACAGCGGCGGCAACTCTCGCACCGGCTGAGGCGTCGCGATGTGCTCGACCGCCACGAGCTGGCCTCGTGCACGTTCCTCATCCATGAGGCCGCGCTCCGGATGGTGTACGGCGATTCCTCCGTTGCGCGTGGCCAACTCGACAACCTGCTGGTGCAGTCGGACCGCGACAACGTCACTATTCGCGCGATCCCCTTCGCTGCGGGCGGTTTCCCGTATGCCAGCAGTTCGGCACACTACGTGTGCGGCGCCGTACCGCAGCTCGACACCGTGCAGACGGATACCGCGACTGGATCGGGGTTCCTGGATGCCGAGACAAGTCTTGAGAACTGGCGGGTCGCGCTGGACCGGACCGAGGAGAAGTCGCTCGACCCGGACGGTTCGCGAGACTTCATTCGCAGAATCGCAAAACAAGCATGAAGGCGTGAGAATGATGGAAATTCAGTGGCGCAAGTCGTCGAAGTCCTCCAATGCCGAGGGGTCCGACTGCCTGGAACTCGCGGCGCACGACGGTGAGATCCTGATGCGTGAGAGCGACAACCCCGACGTGGTCATCCGGACGACCCGTGCCAAGTTGCAGGCATTCCTCGGAGGCGCGAAAGACGGCGAGTTCGACGATCTGACCTGAGCTGCCACGCTTCCGCTTCGGGCGGTTCCCACCGGCGCAGGTGGGGGCCGCCCGTTTGCGTTGAACCTCACGTGCAAATCAGATTCGCCTCACTCGTTAGACGTCAAAAGCTTGATGCGGGTCGGTGTAAAACGCTAGCTTCGAGCTGTGCCGCCGGTCGGGCCGACTCCTCAGGAGGCTTGTGTCCGGACGCACAACTCCGCCTATCTCTGCGCCAGTTGGGCGGAGTTCCGAAGGGTCGCCCCGCGTCTGCTGCTCGTCACGCCGGCCGCGGGCGCGGGGCGGTCCCGATGCGGCGTCAGGAGACTCACCGTGCGCGAGCAGAAACCCGCACCGTCCGCAACGCGTGTGTTCTGGTGCGAGCGGGTCACGTACCGCACGATGGAGGCGGACGAGATCACCGACGTCTCCCGGTACATGGCTCTCGAAGCCGCCGAGGCCGTCCGCCTCATCCGGCTGGACGTGCGGGCCCTGGCCGCCTCGCTGTCACCCATGGAGCGGCATCGGGCGCTCAGTTGGGTCGACGGCGGTGGAGGTGTCGGCGCGATCGGCTCGTTGCATCGGGGTGAGCCCTGCGGCTTCTCGCTGAGTCATCGCGGCACCTGGATCGAGTGGACCGTGCGCCCGTGCGCCGGGCCGTCCGTGTCTCCACGGTGATCGCGGACGCGGTGGTGTTCAGCGCGTAACTGCCCAGCCCGGCACCCAGGTTCCGGCGGCGTCGTGGTCGGCGGCTGTGGTGGCGAGGTGGGCGCGGAGGGTGGCCAGTGCCGGGTGGGGGTTGTCGCGGTGCCAGAGGAGCGAGTGCGGATAGACGGGCTTCGGGCCGATCACCGGGATGCGGCGCAGGCCGTGGCCCGCGGGCCAGACGAGGCGGGAGTGCTCGCCCATGAAGGTGGCCAGGGCGGGGGTGTCGGCGACGGTGTCGAGGAGCGCGTCGGAGCCGAAGTTGGGGCCGGTCGCCTCGATGGTGAGTCCGAACGCGGCGACGAGATCGTCGTAGTAGGCGCCCCACTCGGTACCGGGGACGATGCCGGGCATCCAGATCCGGTGCCCGATGAGCTGGGCGAGCGTCACGGACCGCGCGCCCGCCAGCGCGTGGGCGGGACCGGTGAGGAGTTGCAGCGGCTCGTCGAGCACCCGGACGGACTCGATGTCCTCGGGAAGGGGCCGACCCGGCACGCCGACGGCGCGGAAGGACGTGTCGATCGCACCGGACCGGATGGCGGCGACGGCCGTCTCGATGTCGAACAGCATCACCACGTCGAGCTCGATCTCGGGGTGCGCGCGGTGGAAGCCGCGCATCAGGGCCGACTGCGCGGTGCGCGAGGCGATCACGTCGACGCGCAGCGGGCGGCGGCCGGTGCGCACCGACGCGACCGCGCGCTCCGCGACGCGCAGCAGCTCGCGCGCGTGGGGCAGGAACGCCTGCCCGTCGATGGTCAGCTCGGCGCCGCGCGCGCTGCGGGTGAACAACCGCACGCCGAGGTCGCGCTCCAGCGCGGCGATGCGTTTGGAGACGGCCTGCTGGGTGACCGCCAGCTCGGCGGCGGCCTCCTGGAACTGCCCCGCGTCGGCGGCGGCGACGAAGGTCCGGACGATGTCGAGGTCCATGCCGACACCCTATGGGTACAACCGATGGTTGTGGCCGACGGTCCTTCGGTTGTTTGATCCCTGGGTGTGGGGCTCGCTTTGATGCATCCGATCGCGTATCGGTTGTGCGGACGAGTGGCGAGGGGCGTCGGGCATGAGGAGCGGGCAACGGCTGGGACATCTGCCAGGACACCGGCTGGCTGATCGGCTGGGGCATCTGCTCGGACATCGGCTGGGGCCGCAGTTCGGGTGGCTGTGGGGAGCGTACGGGACCAGCGCGCTCGGTACCTGGCTCGCCTTCGGCGCGTTCCCGCTGATCGCCATCCAGGTGCTGCACGCCGGACCGGCCGAGGTCGCCGCGCTCTCCTCCGTGGGGGCGGCGGTGGGCGCGGTCGTGGCGGTGCCGCTCGGCCCGTGGGTGGAGTTCCGTCGCAAGCGGCCGGTGCTGATCACGATGGACCTGGTGCGGTGCGCGGCGCTGCTGACGATCCCCACCGCCTTCGCGCTCGGTGTGCTCACCTTCCTTCAGCTCCTGCTGGTCTCGGTCGTCGTCGCGGCGGCCGACATCACCTTCCGCGCCGCCTCCGGTGCGTACCTGAAGACACTGCTGCCGGCCGAGGACCTGCTCGTCGCCAATGCCCGGTTCGAGTCCACGGCCTGGACGACCACGATCGTCGGACCGCCGCTGGGCGGCGCGGCGATCGGGCTCCTCGGTCCAGTGGTGACGGTGGTGGCCGACGCGGTCAGCTACCTGCTCTCGGCCCTGGGCATCCGTGCGACGGGCGGGCACGAGCCGCAGCCCGAGCGCCAGGAGGCCACGCGCATGCGGGCCCGGGACCTGTTCGACGGATGGCGCTCCATCCTCGCCGACGCGGCACTGCGTCCGCTGTTCTTCAACGCCGCCCTGTTCAACGGCCTGGTGACGGCCGCGCAGCCGCTGCTTGCCGTCCTGATGCTCGACCGGCTCGGGTTCGCCCCGTGGCAGTACGGCCTCGCCTTCGCCGCGCCCGCGATCGGCGGACTGCTCGGTTCGCGGCTGGCCCGGCCGCTCGTCACCCGGTTCGGACAGCACCGGGTCCTGGTCGTGGCCGGGACGCTGCGCGCGTTCTGGTCCGTCGGCCTGGCCTTCCTGGGACCGGGTACCGGAGGGCTGCTGCTGGTGATGGGCGTCGAGCTCGGGCTCATCTTCTGCTGCGGGGTCTTCAACCCCGTCTGCGCCACCTACCGCCTCCAGCGCACCGCGACCGACCGGGTCGCCCGCACGCTGTCCGCATGGGCGGTGACGACCAAGGCCGCGACCGCGCTCCTGACAGCGGCCTGGGGCGTGCTGGGCGGACTGCTCGGCCCGCGTACGGCCATCGGACTGGCCGGCGTGCTCGTGCTGGCGACCCCGCTGTTGCTCCCCCGGCACGACCACACGCCGCAGCACGAGCCGGAACCGGCCCGTAGCCGCGCATGACACACCGCAACGCGCTGCCGATGGCCGCCGGCCACCGGTCCGCCGCAGCCGGTCCGCCGATGCGTGTCCGTGCCCAAGTGAAACTGCCTGGGCGACAGTCCGGGGCGGGGACGAGGACGGGCCCACGCGCACCACGCGTGGGCCCGTCTCGGCGGTGTCCGGGATCAGCTCGGCTGGTCCCCGGTGTAGCGGTAGATTCCGCCTGCTGAGTTGACGTGCCATACGGTGCCGTCGGCTGCTGCGCCGATGTCGACGGCGTTACCGGGGATGCCGATCCACGGGTTGGAGTCGTGGCCGGTGTAGCGGTAGATCTGGCCGAGGGAGTTCACGCCCCAGACGTGGGTCCTGGATCCGACCGT
>NZ_JBHVRW010000026.1:0-58240 GCF_042885475.1 Streptomyces sp. NPDC058051 | reverse complement strand
CCTGAGACGGAGACCCAGTCCGTGGATCCCTGGTCTCCGGTGTAGCGGTAGATCCCGCCTGCTGAGTTGACGTGCCATACGGTGCCGTCGGCTGCTACGCCGATGTCGACGGCCTTGCCGGGGATGCCGACCCACGGGTTGGAGTCGTAGCCCGTGTACCGGTACATCTGGCCCAGGTCGTTCACACCCCAGACGTGGGTCCTGGATCCGACAGAGATCGAAGTGAGACCACCGGAGATGTTCTTCCAGTCAGCCATTCCTGTCCCCTTACCTCGAACGTTGCGAGGGGAATCTTGCTGCTCAGAAGGGCCGCCCAAACAGGCTGATATGTCGATGGGGTACAGAGATAATCCAAAAATCGCTGTTTGGTTGTCTTCGTCCCTTTGGGTGTCAGGGCGGTTGGTCCCCTCGCCCCACCACGAGGAGGCTGAATCTGCGGTAACCCACAAGGGAACACGAGCGGCGCCCGGACCCTGCGTCCCGTGTCGGCCCGGTTGGGCAGAGGCGACTCTGATCGGGGATGCCGATCCACGCCGTCGCACGTCGGGTACGCGGCGGCGCGCGTCTCACAAGGGCCGCGGGGCCCGGTCGTACCTGCGCATCAGGCCGGGGAGCCGTTCGGCTTCCGAGGTGTTGTGGGCGCGCACCTTCTCCAGCTCCCGCGCATGTGCGGCGATGGCGGCGTACTCGTACTCCGTCTCGACGGCGACGTTCACACCCAGCAGGTTCGTCCGCAGTTTGCAGGAGATGTCGGCGGTGGCGACGGCGACCTCCGCACGGCTCGGACCGGCGCTGCGCAGATCCCAGCGTGGATCCTCGATCGCCGCGTCGGGGTCGCGATAGGTGAACCCCTTGCCCCGCATGCAGGAGGACCATTTCCTGTTCACCGCCGCGACGCGGTGGTCGGAGCGCGAACGCTCGAATGCCTCGTGGCGAAGCCGGGCGACGAGGTCGTCGCCTTGCTGGGCCCCCGCCGGCCGCTCCCCGTACACGGTGCGCTCGGCGTACCCGGCACATCCGCCCTCGGGAACATCCTTGTTCCGGACGGGAGTTGTCAGCTTCCGGCCGTCGGGAGCGCGGCCCGACAGCACTTGGCGTTCCGGGACCGAGAGAGCGGTGGCGGACTGCGGGGCAGCGGCCCCGGACGGCTCTTCGCCGAGGTGGTATCCACGCTGCGCGGCGACGGTCCGCTCACTGATCCCGTAGCGGCGCGCATCGTATCCGCGCCAGGTCGCGACCGTGGTGCCGATGTAGTCGGCGGACAGGTGCGGAAGATAACGGAATTCGTAGCCGCGCATGCAGTGCTGTTGCACGCGGTAGACGAGGTACTCCCCGGTGGCCTGCTCCTCAAGCGTCGGCAGGTACGCGTTCAGCGGCAGCCGGAGACTTGCCGTGGTGGTCGGTGCCGGGGTGGCGACGGGCGTGCGGACGGCGGGTGCGGGTGGCGGTCCGCCGTCGCAGCCGGAGGTGAGGAACGAGGCGGCGAGCGCGCCGGCGGACAGCACGGCGAGCCATGCCGTACGGCGCCGGAACGCGGCCCGTTCCGTGTGCGCGAGTGGTGCTGCCACGATCAACTCCCCGATGAATGTGCTCTTCCGGTCGTCGGGCCGGGGCCCGTACGTCCCGCACCGCGAGCGGCGGCGGGACGTACGGGACGAGGCGGTTGCGCGGGTCCGGCTCAGGTGCAGCCGTCCACCCGGATCGATGCGTCGTTGTTGCGCAGGTCGGCGTTCAGGTTTCCGGCGTGCCCGGCGCGCAGCCAGTTGCGGTCGCCCTTGAAATCGGGGGAGTAGAAGACGGTGACGTGGCAGTTGGTGGTGTGGTTGCCCATGGAGGCGGCGTTGTTGCGCACCACCTGTCCGGCGCCCGCCGAGCCCGTGCCGTGGTTGGCGAACTTGTTGCCCGACAGGTTCGCGTCCGATGTCCCGCTCGGGGTCCAGCTCGCGTTGGTGAGGTTGGGGCTGTAGTAGAGGCACATGTAGGTGCCGCACGGCTGCCAGAACGACGACCAGGTGTCGATGTTCGTCGACTTGTCCGCAGCGGCAGCGGGTGTGGTTCCGAGTGCGGCGGCTCCGACCGCGGCCACGGCGGTGGCGACCAGGGCCGCCCGTTTCAGGGACAGGGCTCGTAACACGTTCATCTGTAACTCCTGTGGTTTTCGTGCGTGCGGATGGGCTGCCGGACACTCAGTTCCCGCAGCCGCGTGAACGGCTGCGGGAGCTCACCCCCGTCGGTCCGGTCTCGGCCCGGCGCGATCGATGCGCACAGGGCCGAATAGGTGCTTCCGTCCGGGGGTGGCCACGGCCACCCTCGAATGCGGTGCGTGTCCCATGGTCAGGACCGGGCCGGAGGACGGCGATGGATTCGGTTCTGACCGAACCGTGGGGCGGTGCCGGGAGAAGGCCGGGGCCGGGACGAGGGGGACACGGATGCTCACGGTGCGATTCACGCCCGAGGACCTGATGGGGGTGACGTTCGCCACCGGACCGGCGCCGCTGATGGAGCTGGTCCTGGTGGCCGCGATGGCCCAGCGTGACGTCTCGCCGGTCTTCGGGCGGTGGCAGCGCACGCTCCGGGCGGGCTTCCCGCGCGAGGCGCGCCGGCTGCTGGAGCTGGTGCCCCCGACGGCGACGGGACCGATGTTCCTCGACCCGTTGAGCCGAGGACTGGAGGACGGCCTCGACGCGGTCCTGTCGGCCCCCACGGACACCGTCCGCGCCGAACTGGACCGGGTGTGCCGGACGAGCCGTCGGGTCACCCCGTGGGTTCGCGGGCTGGCGGCTCGGGACAAGGCCGCCTGGCAGGAGCTGGAACAGGTGCTCCGGTCCGCGTACGCAGGCACGGTGGACCCGTCCTGGAGCCGCATCCGGTCAGGATTCGACGCCGAGCGCGCCTGGCGGACCCGGCACCTGGCCGAACACGGGATACGGGCCACGCTGGCCGGTCTCGTCCCCGGCGGTCGCTGGCAGGGGACGAGCCTGGTCCTCGACTGCGCCAAGCAGGCCGAGGTCACCCTGACCGGACACGGCCTCGTACTGCTGCCGTCCGCCGTGTGGGACGGCGCGCCGGTGATGGCCGTGCACGACGACTCCCCGAGCGTCTTCATCTACCCGGCGCTGACACCGCTGCCGCTGCTCCGCGCACACGACGGCGAGGACCATCCGCTGAGCGCACTGCTGGGACGGACCAGGGCCGCGGCTCTCGGCCTGCTCACCCAGCAGCTCACCACCACGGACATCGCGCGGGAACTGGACATCAGCAAGTCGTCGGCGTCCGAACACGCGAAGGCGCTCCGGGACGCACGCCTGATCGTCACCCAGCGCGAGGGCAAGGCGGTCTGGCACTCCTGCACCCCGCTGGGGCTGGACCTGCTCACCGGCTCGGCGCCGACTCGGTGAGGCGGCCCGTCGTGGGGTGGTGCCGTCGTGAGGTGTCCCGTCGTGACGCGGCGCCGACTCCGTGACGTGGCCCCGGCTCCCGGGGCGCGGCGCTGTTCCGGCAATGACGTGCACCCGTCATAATCCGAGGGCTGACCCCCACGGCAGACGGAGGCACCCCCGCATGAGCCCGTACACCGGTACACGTCGGAACTTCCTGGCCACCGCCCTCGGCGCGACCGCCGCCGTCGTGGCCGGCGGGGCGTCCGCCACCGCCGCCTCCCGGCAGGCCCGTACCACCCAGGACTGGATGGGCGGCATCGCCGACGCCACCGCGCTGCAACGCCTCACGATCCCCGGCTCGCACGACTCCGGCGCCCGCTACGGCGGCCCCTGGACCGAGTGCCAGAACACCACCATCGCCGAGCAGTTGAACAGCGGGCTGCGGTTCCTCGACGTACGGTGCCGGGTCACCGACGGCTCGTTCGCGATCCACCACGGAGCCTCGTACCAGAACCTGATGTTCGGCGATGTGCTCGGCGCCTGCTGGGACTTCCTGGCCGAACGGCCCACCGAGACCGTGCTGATGCGGGTCAAGCAGGAGTACTCCGAGGACAGCGACGCGACGTTCCGGGCGATCTTCGACGACTACCTCGACAACAGGGGGTGGCGACCGCTCTTCCGCATCGACCCCGCGCTGCCCGCGCTGGGCGAGGCCCGGGGCAAGGTGGTGCTGCTCGCCGACAACGGCGGGCTGCCCGGCGTCCGCTACGCCGATTCCGCGCTCTTCGACATCCAGGACGACTACATGGCGGAGCCGTTCGCCAAGTACCCGAAGATCGAGGGCCAGTTCCGCAAGGCCGCCCAGCAACCCGGGAAGCTGTACATGAACTACGTCAGCACCGCGGCCCTGCTGCCGCCGCGCTCGAACGCGGACCGCCTCAACCCGCAGGTCCACGCCTTCCTCGACGGCTCCGAGGCGGCCGGCTGGACCGGGCTCGGCATCGTCCCCCTGGACTTCCCCGCCACCCGGTCCGGCCTGGTGGAGTCGCTGATCCGGCACAACCCCGGAGCCTGAGCCCGACCCCGAGCCCACGCCGGGTCCTGGTCCGGGTCGCGGCCCCGGACCCGGTCCCGGCCCCGGGTCGGCCCCGGCCTCGACGAGACAGCCGCGGCGGCCGGGACCGCCCCATCCTCGCCGTTTGCGTTTCTTTCGAATTGTGCGATGCTTGGCTCATTCTCAAAGGAGACAGAGCCATGCACAGCACTGCTGAAGACCGAACTCTGCTGCCCGAGCACCGTGCGGAGATCGCTGAGCTCTGCGCGTTTCTGGACCGGACTCCGCAGGCCGAGGAACCGGCGCTCCTGCGCGGTCCCGACGGAACCTCTCGATCGCTGCCGCCCGAGGTCTACGAGGCGCTCATGGTGGTTGTGCGCGCCCTGTCCGAAGGCAAGGCGGTCACGGTCGCCCCGGTGAACACCACCCTGACCACGCAGGAGGCTGCGGATCTGCTCGGGGTCAGCAGGCCGACGTTCGTCAAGATCCTGGACGAGGGTGCTCTGCCCTTCTCCCGCCCGGGGCGTCATCGCAGAGTGCTGCTGGCTGACGTCCTGGACTACAGGGAGAAGCGCCGTACGCAGCGCCGCCGAGGACTGGACGAGTTGGTCGAGCTGACCGAGGAGTCCGGCCTCTACGACATCTGATTTCGCATAACACCGAGTTGCCGGGAGTGATGTGCAGCGCGTGGTTCTGGACACCTGTGTCCTCTTCCCGAACTATCTCAGGGACACCTTGCTGCGGCTGGCGGAAGCGGAGCTCTATGAACCGCTCTGGTCGGCCGACATCCTGGAGGAGCTGCGGCGCAACCTCGCGGAGAAGGTGGCTTCGACGACGGCCAAGAAGGTTGTCGAGACCATGGCGCGCGCTTTCCCCTGCAGCTCAGTGACGGGTTACGCGGGGCTCGTACCAGTGATGACGAATGAGCCGAAGGACCGCCATGTGCTCGCGGCAGCGGTCTGCGGGCAGGCGCATGCTGTGGTGACGCTCAACGTGAGGGATTTTCCGGCCTCGGCTGCGGACCCCTACGAAGTCGAGGTGCTCCATCCCGACGACTTTCTGCTCGACATGCTCGACCTTGCCCCGGTCGATGTGTCCTCAGTCCTGCGCAGGCAGGCCGCCGGCTACCAGCGCGACCCCCGTGACCTCCATGGGCTCCTGGACCGGCTTTCGGCCGGGGGCGCACCGCAGTTTGCCGCCGAGTTCCGCCGTCGGCTCTGATCCCTGCCGGTGCGGCCGGCCCCGGCCTCGACGAGACAGCCGCGGCGGCCGGGGCCGCCCGGGCCGTCTCAGTGCTCCGGCGGTGGCTGGGGCGCTCCCGGCATTCTGATCGACGCCACCGTGCCGTCGCCCTCCGCCGGGCTCAGGCCGACCTCGCCGCCCGACTGCTGGACGGTGCGGGCGACGATCGACAGGCCCAGGCCCGAGCCGGGGAGCTGGCGGGCGGACGGGGAGCGCCAGAAGCGTTCGAAGACATGGGGGAGGTCCTCGGCGGGGATGCCGGGGCCGTGGTCCCGTACCGTCAGCTCACCGTGGAGCAGCGCGACCTCGATCGTGCCGCCGGGGGGACTGAACTTCACCGCGTTGTCCAGGACGTTGACCACGGCCCGCTCCAGCGCCGCCGGCTCGGCCCGTACGTACCAAGGGGTCAGGTCGGCCCTGATCGTCAGCTCGGGGCCGCGCAGGCGGGCCCGCTCCAGGGCTGTGTCCGCGATGTCGTGCAGAGCGACGACCTGGAGGGGGCCGGGGTCCGCCGCGTCGGGACGGGCCAGTTCCTGGAGGTCACCGATGAGGGAGGCCAGTTCGGTCATCTGCGCCTTGACCGATGTCATCAGGGCCCTGCGGTCGTCCGGCGGGATGGCCCGGCCGGTGTCGTCGCTGCGGGAGAGGAGTTCGATGTTGGTGCGCAAGGACGTCAGCGGGGTCCGCAGTTCGTGACCCGCGTCCGCGATCAGCTGGGCCTGGCGGTCGCGGGAGCTGGCGAGGGAGGCGGTCATCGAGTTGAAGGAGCGGGACAGCCGGGCGATCTCGTCCTCGCCCTCGACCGGGATGCGGACGGTGAGGTCCTCGGTGCGGGCAACGTGCTCGACAGCCTCGGTGAGCTCGTCGACGGGGCGCAGCCCGGCACGGGCGACCCAGAGACCGGCCGCCCCCGCGCCGACGACGCCGATGCCGGAGACGAGCAGGAGCACCCAGGCGAGGGTGGAGAGCGGGTCGTCCACCTCGCTCAGCGGGCGGGCGATGGAGACGGCGATGTTGCCCGACGTCCTGCCGGGCTGAGGCGCGACATGCAGCGGGTACGTGTAGACACGCATCCTCGTCCCGTCCTCGTCCTTCGTCGAGTGCAGGGCGTAGGGCTGCCGCCCGTCGGCCACCGCGACGTCGGCGGTGCTCACGGAGAGCGGCGACGCGTCGGGCGCGATGCATACCGTGCCCTGGGCGTCGACGAGCTGAACGGTGTACCCGGTGAACGGATTGGGCAGCACCGAGGCGGTGCCGCGGCAGTAGGAGTACAGGTTCGTCAGGTACCTCTCGTCGACCTGCGAACTGCGCAGCGTGTTGTCCACCTGCCGGTCGAGCTGCGCCTTCGTCACGAACCAGCAGGCCAGCGCGACCGCCGCCACCGCGACCGCCACCGCCGTCGCCACCAGCAGCGCGAGCCGGGAGCGCAGCGGCAGGGCGCGGAGCCGGCGCAGGGCCCCGGTCATCCGTCACCGCCGCCGGAGCGGAGCGCGTAGCCGACACCGCGCACCGTGTGGACGAGCCGCGGTTCGCCGCCCGCCTCCGTCTTGCGGCGCAAATACATCACGTACACGTCCAGGGAGTTGGAGCTGGGCTCGAAGTCGAAGCCCCACACCGCCTTGAGGATCTGCTCGCGGGTCAGCACCTGCCGCGGGTGCGCCAGGAACATCTCCAGCAGGGTGAACTCGGTACGGGTCAGCTCGACCCGGCGCGAACCCCGGGCGACCTCGCGGGTGGCCAGGTTCATCCGCAGATCGGCGAAGGCCAGCACATGGTCGTCGGGGGCACCGCCGCCCGCCGCGGCCGCGTAGGAGCTGCGGCGCAGCAGGGCCCGGACGCGGGCGAAGAGCTCGTCCAGTTCGAAGGGCTTGACCAGGTAGTCGTCGGCGCCGGCGTCGAGACCGGTGACCCGGTCGCCGACGGTGTCGCGGGCGGTGAGCATCAGGATGGGGGTGGTGGTGCCGGCGGCACGGAGCCGGCGGGCCGCCGTCAGCCCGTCCATCCGCGGCATCTGGATGTCGAGGACGATGAGGTCGGGGGCGTACCCGTCGGCCTTGGCGAGGGCGTCGAGGCCGTCGACGGCGACCTCGGTGCCGTACCCCTCGAACGCGAGGCTGCGCTGCAGGGCCTCGCGTACGGCGGGCTCGTCGTCGACGATCAGGATGCGCTGCGGATCGTCTTCGGCGGGGCTCATCGCTCGTGTCCTCTTCTCGTTCCGGGCGTCGGGACTGCTCTCAGCCTCGCACGGCCGCGGCACGGCGTCGCGCGGCCCGGCGCTTGCGGCTCGCGGGAGTACGGGTCGTACGGATCTCGGGGGCGCGGGTGGCCCCGCCGGCCCCGCGCGCGGTCAGTTCCGTGACGAGGGCGAGCGGCAGGGCCAGGTCCGCCGGGCCGGTGGGGGTGTGCGAGGGATGGTGGTGCATGGGTCTCTCTCCTCAGGAGCCGTTGCCGGCCCGCAGGGTGGCGAGGTCGGCCTTGAGTGTGTTCACGGGGATGGCGAAGCCGAGGCCCACGCTGCCCGCGCTGCTGGATCCGCTGGACGAACTCGCCGAGTACATCGCGGAGTTGATGCCGATGATCTCGCCGTTCATGTTGATGAGCGCGCCACCGGAGTTACCGGGGTTGAGCGAGGCGTCGGTCTGGATGGCCTTGTACGTGGTCGTGGAGCTGCCGGTGTCGCCGTTGAACTGCTGACCCCCGAACTCGAACGGCCACTGCTGGCCACCGCCCTGCCCGTACTGGCCCTGGCTCTGGTCCTGGCCGCTGCTCTCCTCCTTGGCGACCGTGACATCACGGTCGAGGGCGGAGACGATGCCGCTGGTGACGGTGCCGGTGAGGCCCTCCGGCGAGCCGATCGCGACGACCTGGTCACCGACCGCGACCGCCGAGGAGTCGCCCAGCGTGGCCGTCTTCAGCCCGCTCGCCCCCTGGAGCTTGATGAGGGCGAGGTCCTTGTCGGCGTCGGTGCCGACGACCTCCGCGGTGTACGTCTTGCCCGTGCTGAGCGTCACCTTGATCGACGAGGCGCCGGAGATGACGTGGTTGTTGGTGACGATCTCGCCGTCGGACGTGATGACCACGCCGGAGCCGGTGGACTCGCCCGCGTTCGACGTCGCGTTGATCTCGACGATCATCGGCGAGACGGCCTTGGCCACTCCCGAGACGGTGCCCTTGCTGCTCTGCGAGACGGTGGTGCCGGGGATGACGCTGCTGCCCGTGCCGTTCGCGTCGTTGCCGACGAGCCGGCTGATGAAGGTGGCGGTGCCGCCGCCGATGACGGCCGCCGCGATGGCCACGGCCGCCAGGAGGGCCACCGGCCGCCCGGCCCGGCGCCGGGGTGCGGCGGGCCCGGGCGCGGGCTGCGGGAGGGCGGAGCCGTAACCACCGTCGCCGCCGCCGTAGCCGTTGTCGCCGCCGTAACCACCGTCGCCGCCGCCGTAACCACCGTCCGGGCTGCCGTGCCCGGTGGTTCCGGGGCCGGGCCACACGGTGGTTCCGGGGCCCGTCGCGATCGGCTGCACGGGCTGGTGGGGCGGCGGCGGCGGGTAGGACGCGTCACCGTTGCCGTACGAGGGGTACATCGGGTACTCGCCGCTCGGGCGCTGGCTCTCTGTCATGTCCTAGAGCCTGTGCGCCGAACATGAGAGAAGCCTGAGCACGTGCTGAGAAGCCCGGCAGAACCTCGTATGCCCCATATAAGGAAGCGGGCCCGACACAAGGAAGCGGGCCCGACACAAGGAAGCGGGCCCGACAAGGAAGCGGGCCCGCGTGGGACACCGCCCGCGCCGGCCTGCCTACCGTGCCGCCGCCGCCACCGGCTCCCCGCAGCCGCACGACCGCCGTACCACCAGCGCCGACGGGAACTGCTTCAGCCGCTCGCGCCGCGACCCCGCCACGCGCAGCGAGTCGTCGAGCACCAGGTCCACGGCCGCCCGTGCCATCGCCGGCCGGTCCGAGGAGACCGTTGTCAGCGGAGGGTCGGTCAGACCGGCTTCCTTCACGTCGTCGAAGCCCGCCACCGCGAGCTCCTCGGGCACATCGATCCGCAGCTCACGCGCGGCCCGCAGCACACCGATGGCCTGGTCGTCCGTCGAGCAGAAGATCGCCGGCGGTCGGTCCGGCCCCGCCAGCAGCTTCAGAGCCACCTGATAGGCGTCGTAACGGTTGTACGGGGCCTGGAAGAGCCGGCCCTCCGTCGAGCGTCCCGACTCGTGCATCGCCCGGCGCCACCCCTCGACGTGGTCGGCGACCGGGTCGCCGACGGCCGGGGTCGACTCCACGCCGCCGAGGCACGCCACGTACGCGTTGCCGTGCTCCAGCAGATGGCGGGTGGCGAGCTGGGCGCCGCCGACGTCGTCCGTGACGACCGCGACGTCGTCGATCGCCTCGGGCCGCTCGTGCAGCAGGACGACCCGCGCGTCCCACGCCTCGATCTCGGCCGCCGCCGACTCGCTGGGGCCCTGGCTGACCAGGATCAGTCCGGACACCCGCATGCCGAGGAAGGCCCGCAGGTAGTGGACCTCGCGCTCGTCGCGGTAGTCGGAGTTGCCGACGAGCACCATCTTCCCGCGCTCGGCGGCGGCCTGTTCGACCGCGTGCGCCATCTCTGCGAAGAAGGGCTGCCGGGCGTCCGGCACGATCATCCCTATGAGGTCGGTCCGCCGCGAGGCCATGGCCTGGGCGACCCGGTCGGGCCGGTAACCCAGCTCCTTGATCGCGGCGAGCACCCGCTCGCGCGTGGCCGGGGCGACCGGCCGGGGTCCGTTGTTGATGACGTAGCTGACGACCGCGGTCGACGTACCCGCCAGTCTCGCCACATCGTCCCGCGTCACCTTGGCCACGCGCGGCAGTCTACGCGGATGGATCGGGCGGATGACAGGTGGATCCGGCCCGATCCATCAGCCCCGCGTTACCGGTTGGCCGGCCGGACCGGTGCCTCGTCCGCGGACCGGACCGACGCCGGCTGCTCCGGACGGGCCGCGGCCTCGGCGGCCGGTTCCGTCGCGGCGTGCGCCTTGGCCTCCTCGGCGGCGCGCTCGGCCTTCTCCGCCTTCTCGGCCTTCTCCGCCTTCTCGGCCTTGTCTGCCTTGTCTGGCTTCTCCGGCGTGACGAAGCGGTAGCCGACGTTGCGGACCGTGCCGATCAGCGACTCGTGCTCGGGGCCGAGCTTGGCGCGCAGCCGTCGCACATGGACGTCGACCGTCCGCGTACCGCCGAAGTAGTCGTAGCCCCAGACCTCCTGGAGCAGCTGGGCGCGGGTGAAGACCCGGCCGGGGTGCTGCGCCAGATATTTGAGCAGCTCGAACTCCTTGAAGGTCAGGTCCAGGACCCGGCCCTTCAGCTTCGCGCTGTAGGTCGCCTCGTCGACCGAAAGATCGCCGTTGCGGATCTCCATCGGGGAGTCGTCGGAGCCGAGCTGCTGCCGGCCCGTGGCCAGCCGCAGCCGGGCCTCGACCTCGGCAGGCCCTGCCGTGTCCAGCAGTACGTCGTCGATGCCCCAGTCGGCGGTGACGGCCGCGAGACCGCCCTCCGTCACGACGAGGATCAGCGGACAGCCCGGTCCCGTGGAGCGCAGCAGCTGGCACAGCGACCGCACCTGCGGCAGGTCGCGGCGCCCGTCGATCAGGATGACGTCGGCACCGGGGGTGTCGACGAGGGCGGGGCCTTCGGCCGGCGCCACCCGCACGCTGTGCAGCAGGAGACCGAGAGCCGGAAGCACCTCCGTCGACGGCTGAAGGGCATTCGTAAGAAGCAGCAGTGAACTCATCGCCGCCCACCTGCCTGCGTCGGCGGTCGATGATCGTGCACGGGTTGCTCGCCCATTACGTCGGTCCTCCTCGTTCCCTGCGAGAGGGGCACTCCCGGGCTTTGGCCCGGGGGAGTATGCGGCACTTCTTCGTACGTGTGGTGCTGGCTTTCGCCCTGCTTGCCGTACGACGTTCGTCATACGGGTTTTACGGGTGCGGCCCCGCGCCCTGGGACCGCTGAGCTTGTGGAAACGCTGTCGTAACAACGTCCGGAAAGCACAAAAGGATCCGGGGGCTGCTTTGCCCGGATCCTCTTCCCAGCAGAATAGCCCACATGAGTTCAGTGTCCGAGGGGCGATATCGGAGTTCCTCTGTTTCCTTGATCACGCCCGGCCCCCTGCGCACCACATTGCGGACCGATGACGGGGTCCGTATCGAGGCGGTGTACGAGCCGTGTACGGCAGAAGCCGGTACCGCTGCGGAAACATCCTTCGACGGTACCGCGATCGTGGTCGCGCACGGCTTCACCGGATCGGCGGACCGGCCCGCGGTGCGGCGCGCTGCGGGGGTGTTTGCCCAGCGTGCGGCCGTGATCACGTTTTCCTTCCGGGGGCACGGCGCCTCCGGCGGGAGGTCGACGGTGGGGGACCGCGAGGTGCTGGATCTGGCGGCCGCGGTGCGGTGGGCGCGCTCGCTGGGGCACCGGCGGATCGTGACCGTGGGGTTTTCCATGGGCGGTTCCGTGGTGCTGCGGCACGGAGCGCTGTATACGGAACAGGCGGTGTCCGGCGTGGACGCCGGTGGTGCCGCCGAGCCCGAGCGGCCGGTCGAGGGGGGTACGTCCGCGCACGCGGACGCGGTGGTGGCCGTGAGCGCCCCCGCCCGCTGGTACTACCGGGGCACGGCTCCGATGCGCCGCCTGCACTGGCTGGTCACCCGGCCCACCGGCCGCCTGGTCGGCCGTTACGGGTTCGGCACCCGGATCGACCGCGACGAATGGAATCCGGTGCCGCTCCCGCCGGTCGATGCGGCCGGGCTGATCGCCCCGGCCCCGCTGCTGATCGTGCACGGCGACCAGGACCCGTACTTCCCGCTGGACCACCCCCGGATGCTGGCCGCCGCGGCGGGCGACGGCGCCGAGCTGTGGCTGGAACGCGGCATGGGCCATGCCGAGAACGCCGCGGACGAGAACCTGCTCGGCCGCATCGGGGACTGGGCGGTGACGCCGTGACCCATGATGGACAGCTGACGCGAGACGAGAGGAGCGTCGCCATGCCGGCCGGAACGATCCGCTACTGGGCCGCGGCCAAGGCCGCCGCCGGGACCGCGGAGGAGCCGTACACAGCCGCGACCCTCGCCGAGGCGCTCGACGCGATGCGCGAGCGGCACCCCGGTGAGCTCACCCGAGTGCTGCAAAGGTGCTCGTTCCTCATCGACGGTGACCCCGTGGGAACCCGCGGGCATGAGACCGTACGCCTTGCCGAGGGCGGCACGGTCGAGGTGCTCCCGCCGTTCGCAGGAGGGTGAACCGCAGCACATGAGCAGCAACGATCAGCAGCATCCGTACGGACAGGACCCGGGCCACGGGTACGGGCCAGGGCCCGGGCACGACCCGGTCGACGGCCGGTCCCAGCAGCCCGCACAGCCCGCACAGCCTTACGGACAGCAGCCCGCGCCGTCGTACGGGGAGCAGGCGTACGGCGCACCGTCCTATGACGCGCGGTCGTACGGTGAGGCGCAGGCGCATGGAGACGGTTCGTACGGGGACGGTTCGTACGGGGCCGGTTCGTACGGCGACCCGACCCATGTCCGGCAGGCGTACGGGAGCCAGTCCTACGGGAGCGAGTCCTACGGTGCGCAGGCGTACGGCCGGCAGGCCCCGTACGCGGACCCGCATCAGGCGCCGCACGCAGCGTACGACCCGCGTCAGGCCCCGCAGGGAGCCGGGACGGACCCCGGGTCCGCGTGGCCGACCGGGGCCACGGGATCCGCGCCGGAGCCCGCCGCGCACGGTCCTCGGGATCCCGGCGTCGCGCAGACCTGGGAGGGCCAGACCTGGGACACCCAGTACCAGCCGACCTTCCAGTCCTCCCGGTCGGCGCAGTCCGCCCAGCCGGGCCCGCCGGTGCAGCAGCCCGTTCCGGCCGAGCCCGGGACCGCCGGGACCGCCGGTACGCCGCGTCCGCAGCCGCTGGGCGCCTCCGGCTCCTACCCGGCCCACCCGCTGCCTCCTGAGGCCCCGGCCCGGCCCGTCACCGCCGAGCCGGCCGGTGCCACCGCGTCCGCGCCCGACGCCACCCAGTACGGCGCACCCACCACCCTGGGCAACAGCCGCATCACCGACGCCCAGCGGGCCCGCGCCGAGGGCCGCTCGCCGATCATCGCGCCGGGCATGCAGCCCGCCGGGATCACCGCGGTGCTCGGGCTGCTGCTCGCCCTCGGCGCCGCGATCGGTCCGTACGCCCTGGCCGTGCCGCTGGTGCTGCTCCAGGGCGTGACCGCGGCAGGCTGGTTCCGGCTCAACGGCATGTGGCCGGCCCGGCAGGGCATCGCACTCGCCTTCGCCGGTGGCCTCGTCGCCGACATCGCGCTGCTCGCCGCGGGCCGCGAGAACGCGCCGGCCGCCATCCTCGGCACCCTCGGCATCTGGGTGCTGCTCACCGTCGTCCTCCAACTGCGCAGCCACGCGAGCGCCGACGAACGGATGCAGGGGCTGATGGCCACCGTCGCGTCGGCCGCCCTCTCCGTGCTGGCCGCCGGACACCTCGCGGCGGTCCCGGACGCGGTGACGGTGGGCGGCGCGGCCGTCGCGGTCGCGGCGCTCGTCCGTGCGCTGCCGCTGCCCGGACCGGCGTCGGTCGTGGTGGCGCTGCTCGCCGCCGCGGGCGCCGGTGCGGTGGCGGGGGCGTTCACCGACTTCGGTACGGAGGGCGCGCTGCTCGGGTTCGCGGCGGGCGGCTGCGCACTGATCGGGCTCCGGGTGGCGAGTTACGACTATCCGTCGCGGTTCGTCCACATGACGGCCGGGGTGGCGCTGCCGCTCACCGCCGCGGCCCCCGCCGTGTATCTGATCGGCCGCGCGCTCTCGTAACACCGGCCACTGCCGCCCCTTGGGAACCGAAGAGGGGGGTCCGGTCGTCGATCACCCCGGGCGCGCCGTGCACCCATCGTGGACGCACGGGCGCCAGGGGTTCGGCCGGATGCAGGGTGGGGGAGAAGCGGGCATGCGCGCACTGCGGATACTGCTGGTCATAGTGGTCGTTCTGGGCGGGATCTTCGTCGCCGTCGACCGGGTGGCGGTGTACTTCGCCGAGTCGGAGGTCGAGGGGCGGGTCCAGGTCAGCGGCGCCACGCTCGGTTCGACGGACGTCTCCATCAAGGGATTCCCGTTCCTCACGCAGGTCGCCGGATCGCAGCTCGACGAGGTCGACATCGAGATCACCGGCATCGAGACCGACAGCAACGGCCACAGGATCCGGATCAGCCGGATGAACGCCGCGCTGCACGAGGTGGAACTGGCCGACGGCTACTCCAGTGCCACGGCCGCCCGGGCCACCGGAACCGCCGTCATCTCGTACGAGGACCTGACCAAGGCCGCCAGCGACGGCGTCGTCGTCGCATACGGCGGCGACAGCAAGGTGAAGGTGACCGGCACGGTCGACATCCTCGGCAGCCCGCTCACGCGCAGTGTCCGCTCCACCGTCACCCTCGTCGACGGACACACCATCAAGGTGCACGCGGACAAGGTGCCCGGTGAGGGCATCCCGGGGCTGGAGGGCCTGGTGCGCAAGAAGACCGACTTCGAGCGGGAGGTCGGGGGCCTGCCCAGCGGCCTGAAGCTGGAGAAGATCGAGCCGACCGCCAAGGGCCTGGAGATCTCGGTCGTCGGCACGGATGTGCGGCTCGCCGGATAGATCCGGGCCGGACGGGGCAGGCAGTCCCTCGGGCCCTCGGCGCCCCCGCGCCCCACAGGGCCCCGCGCACGGCCACGCACAGGGCCACGCACAGGGCCCCGCACCCCATATGACCCGGTGCCCCACATAGTGAGACGGCTGCGTCCGATCCGCAGATGACCGACGGGCGCCGGTGGCGGCGAGCGGTGCGGAGTGCGCCCTTCCTCGTATGTCGTCTCATCTTACGGACGATCGCGTCTCATCATGCGACACGGCGGTGACATGTCCGCCCGTACCTCCTTACGATCGGTCCCATGCAGTGCTCTATGGGCGGTCTCCCGCAGGGGGGACGGGCGGATCTCACGAAGCGGCGGGCAGTGGACCTGTGCCGCGTCGCCGCCATGCTCTGTCGCACTGTCTGAGCGGGAGCCTTCGGCGCCCCGCGTTCCCCAGGCCCTTCGACCGGTGTCAGGGCCCATTCCGATCGCCTGTGCACGTGCGCCGCATCCTGCGCCGCCGTACATCCGCATCACGCACCGTCTCGCATCATCTCGCCGCAAACTGCCCCGGAGGAGAACAGAATGAGCCGCAGTGACGTCCTGGTAGACGCCGACTGGGTCGAGGCCCACATCGAGGACCCGCAGGTCGCTCTCGTCGAGGTCGACGAGGACACCTCGGCGTACGAGAAGAACCACATCAAGAACGCGATCCGGATCGACTGGACCAAGGACCTCCAGGACCCGGTCCGCCGTGACTTCATCGACCAGGCCGGCTTCGAGAAGCTGCTGTCCGAGAAGGGCATCGGCAACGACACCACGGTCGTCCTGTACGGCGGCAACAACAACTGGTTCGCGTCCTACGCGTTCTGGTACTTCAAGCTCTACGGTCACCAGGACGTCCGGCTGCTCGACGGCGGCCGCAAGAAGTGGGAGCTCGACTCCCGCGACCTGGTCGACGGCGACGAGGTCCCGTCCCGCCCGGCCACGGAGTACAAGGCCAAGGCGCAGGACGAGTCGATCCGCGCCTACCGCGACGACGTCGTGAAGGCGATCGGCAGCCAGAACCTGGTCGACGTGCGGTCGCCCGACGAGTTCAGCGGCAAGCTGCTCGCCCCGGCGCACCTCCCGCAGGAGCAGTCGCAGCGCCCCGGCCACGTGCCGTCCGCCCGCAACATCCCGTGGTCGAAGAACGCCAACGACGACGGCACCTTCAAGTCGGACGACGAGCTCAAGGCGCTCTACGAGGGCGAGCAGGTCGACCTCGCGAAGGACACCATCGCGTACTGCCGCATCGGCGAGCGCTCCGCGCTCACCTGGTTCGTGCTGCACGAGCTGCTCGGCCAGGAGAACGTCAAGAACTACGACGGTTCGTGGACCGAGTACGGCTCCCTCGTGGGCGTGCCGATCGAGCTCGGCGCCAACAAGTAACTCCGCACGACCCCGGACCAGCACGACCCCCGACCAGAAGGACAGAACATGTGTGGAGCAAAGGCCGGTGGCCCCGACGCTTCGACCATCAAGCCCGGTGAGACCACCATCCAGGGCAGCGTGACCCGCAACGGTGAGCCCGTCACCGGTTACGTGCGCCTGCTGGACTCGACGGGTGAGTTCACCGCGGAGGTCCCGACCTCGGCGACCGGACAGTTCCGCTTCTACGCGGCCGAGGGCACGTGGACGCTGCGCGCCCTCGTCCCCGGCGGCAGCGCCGACCGCACGGTCGTGGCGCAGACCGGTGGTCTCTCCGAGGTCGCGATCGCCGTCTAGTACGGAGCGCGGGACGCCGAAGGCCACCGGCCCGGAGCCTCGCGACGCTTTACCGGCCGAAGGGCCGTACCCCAGGGGTTGGACGCCTTCTGAAACGGGGTACGGCCCTTCGTGCCGTTCCCGGCGGCGGCGACGGGCCTACGCTTGAGGTATGTACGCGCGGCGCCGTCGCGGCTATTTCCTGATGATGGGCGGTTGCATCGTCCTCTTCGTATCGGCCTGGGCCTTCGTCCGGCTGTGGTCGATGCCCGCCGCGATAGGGATGTGCGTCGTCGCGATGGTCATTCCGCCCCTGGCGGCCATGGTCGCCAACCGTCGGGGCCCGGAGGACCGCTGGTGGGACGACCCGTCGGGCGACCCGAAGTCCGACGAGTGGTGGGACGAACTCGACGGCAAGAAGCGCCGGTAGCGGGTACGAGCGTCGGTAGCAAGTACGGGCGCCGGCAGCGGGTACGGGCGGCGGGTGCGGGCGGCGACGGGCCGTGGGCACGGGCCGCGGTGGCGGGGACGGCGCGGGCGACTCACGGGTACGGCGCGGGCGACTCAGTAGACGAGGGCCTGGACGTCCTCGGCCATGATCTCGCTGACGAAGACCTGGGCCCCCGCGATGCGCACGCCCTCCAGGACATCCTGTTCGGTGATGTCGCGCCGGGCCGCGCACTGGGTGCACAGCGTGATCTGCCCGCCCGCCTGGATCGACTCGATCAGATCCGGCAGCGGCGCGGCGTGCGGCAGTTCGAACTCCGCGGCGCGTCCCGGCAGAGCGAACCACGAGGATTCCCCGGTCAGCCAGAGCGAGACCTCCACGCCACTGGCGACGGCGACCGCGGCCACCGTGAACGCCTGCGAGCAGCGCTCGGCTGAGTCGGCACCGGCAGTCACCTTGATCACGAGCTTCTTCGGCATATGCCGAACTGTAATCGTCGCCAGGGCAACCTCATCGCCCCGGCGGCAGTCAGGTGGGTGCGCGGATACGGAATCAGCGCCTCTGGTCTCGTGGGGGGACCCCAATTGGAACCGAAAGACACTACTTCTGACGGGCCGGCCGAGCCGCTCGCCGCGAAGGAGATACCGGCCGACGCCGTGGCGCCACCGCTGACGGGAGAGACACCGGAACCTGCCCCGGCCGCCGAACCCGCGCCCGCGCCTGCTGCTCCGCCTGCTGCTCCGCCTGCTGCTGATCCTGCCGTCGCCGCGCCCCGCGCGAGGCGTCCGCGTGGGCGTACGACCCTGCTGATCGCCGCTGCCGCCGTGCTCGGCATCGCAGGCGGCACCGCGGTGGGCCTCGACATCCAGGCCGGAAGGGCTCCGACGCCGCTGCCGGCTCTGTCGCAGCCCGATCTGGCGTATCCGGCGAAGTCCCTGCCCGCGGGCAAGGCCCCGGATCCGCTGCCCGCCTCCGAGGACCGGCAGGTGAGGACGAGCGGCGACCTGCGCAAGCTGATCATCGGCAGGCCCTCGGGCTGGAGAGAGAACACGTCGCTGCTGAGGCCGAGCAGCGGTTGGCTCGGTGTGGACAACTACGCCCGCACGTACGAGGAGCCGAGCTCCATGTACGAGTACTTCGTGGAGTCCGACGTCCGCCGGATCGCCACAGCTTCCTGGGAGCGCGGAACGTACGGGGAGGCGCTGATCACGCTCGTGCAGTTCCGTTCGAGCTACACCGTGGCGTCCGCCGACTTCGCCGAGGGCCAGCACGCCTACATGCCCGGCACCGCCCACGGCGCGGGGAACGTCGGACATCCGATCAAGGGCAGCGGCAACGGCCGCTACTACGTCTACGCCGTCGACCGGAAGCCCGGCTACCTGCCCGCCTACCAGGCCAGGGCCATCATGCAGCGCGGCGACATCGTGGCCGACATCTACCTCTACGACACCAAACCGATCAGCAAGAAGGACATCCGCACGCTGGCCGAACGACAGCTGGAGCGCCTGTGAGCGACGTGACCACACCGGAGACACCTGTGAACGACGTGACCACGCCGGAGACGACTCAGGAGGCGACGCCCGCCGGTCAGGACGTGACGCCCACCGGTCAGGACGTGACGTCCGCCGGGAACGTCGACGCTCCGGGGACCGCCGCCCCGCTTTCCCCGGCCATCCCCGGCCGGGCGCGCCGGGTGATCCTCACGGCGCTCCCCGCCGCCCTGGTTCTCGCGACGGTCGGCGGTGCGGTCGCGTACACCAGGGCGGCGGTGGACACTGCCGACCGCAGCGTCAGCACCCGACTCTGGCAGCAGCCCGCGAAGGACGAGCGTCCCGGCAAGGACCCCGCCGGTGACACGGCCCGGGGGCGTGCCTCGACCGAGCTCAGCAAGCTGCTGCTGCCGGTTCCGAGCGGTTACCGGCTCGGCCCGGACGTCAGGGAGCTGGGCAACGACGGCGAGCAGAGCGGAAAGAAGGCCGCCGCCGCGGTGAAGGAGAACGCGCACGGCCTTGCGGGCAAGCAGCGACGGGCCTACGAGAAGCAGGTCGACAAGCTCCGTATCGAGGGCACCGCTGTCCGTTCCTACGCATCGGACAGCAACGACCTGCTGGTGGACACCCAGATCGTGCGGATGAAGGACAAGAAGGCCGTCCGCAGCCTCCACAACGCCAGGGTGGAACTCTTCGAGGCCATCGGCATCTTCCGTCAGGGGCCCAAGATCCAGGGGCACACGAAGAACGCCAAGTGCTTCGTCCCGGCCAAGAGCGACAAGGACTCCGTCCAGTCCATGGAGTGCACGGCGTTCGACGGCGAGCTGAGCATCAGCGTCTCGGCGTCCGGCATCCGCCCCTTCGACCGGGCGGCCGTCGCCGAGCTGCTGAAGGACCAGCTCAACCACATCACGTCCCCGGGGGAGTACGTATGACCGAGCAGACGACGGAAACGCCCCACGCGCCCGGTACCCCGGCCGGTACCGAACCCGTGGCGCCGACCGGTACCGAACCCGGGGCGCCCGCCGGTACCGAGCCCGCCGCCCTGGCCGGAACCGAACCGGCCGGAACCGAACCGGCCGGAACCGAACCGGCCGGAACCGAACCGGCCGGAACCGAACCGGCCGGAACCGAACCCGCCGGTACCGTGCCCGCCGTGCCCGCCGACAGCGTCGCTCCCGCACCGCAGGTGCCCGGGCATCCTCCGGCCCCGCCGCTGCCGACCGAGTCGCCCAGGTCGCCCAGGCCGCCCCGGCGCGTCCTGCGCGCCGTCGCCCGATGGACCGTCGCCGTCCTGGTCCTCGGAGGGCTCGGTGCCGGTACGGCCCTCGGCATCACCTCGATGGAGCGCACCGACGTGCCGGGCCTGGCCACCGAGAGCGACGGCCGCTGGGACTATCCCGAGCTGAGCCTGCCCGCGCTCCCGGCCGGTTCGCCCCGACCGTTCAGCGAGAGCAATGTCGCCGAGATCCACCACGCCGACCTGCGGCGTCTCCTGCTGCCCGCCCCGGCCGGAGCAACCGTGGACGACAAGGAGCTCGACGGCGGCTGGGTGAGTACGGAGCAGTACCTCTCCGCGTACGCGAAGGACGAGCGCTCCGACATCGCGCAGGTGCTGAAGGACTCCGCTCCGCGGCACGTCGCCGCCCGCGGCTGGACCATGCCGGACGGCACATCGACCCGGATCTATCTCCTCCAGTTCAACTCGACGGCCTTCGCCCAGTACTTCAGGGACGCGATCACCGAGGACGACCCCTCCGGGGTGCCGCTCGCCGGGACGTCCGAGACGGCCATCGACGAAGACTGGAAGGGCGCCGGCAAGGTGGAGGGGACCGCGTCGTACGTGTACAGCGAGCAGAAGCCGTACGGCGAGGCACAGGTCCGCCACGGCTACGTGGTCGCCGGCGACACGCTCGCCCTCGTCGTGCAGTCCCGCAAGGGCAAGGACGGCACTCCGAGCGTTCCGTTCCACCAGACGCTGATCCTGCAGAACCAGCTGCTCGGCTGACCTGCCCTTCCGCGGCTCCCGGGCAAACCCCGAACCGACGGGCCGGGCCCCAACCCATTAGGCTGGGGCTCGGCCCCGTACCGCTGCCCTACCGCTCGTTCCAAGGAGTTCCCGTGCTTGAGGCGTTCTTCTCCGCCCTGCTGGTCCTGGTCTGCGTCGGCGTGCTCGCCTTCGCCGGCGTGACCGTGAAGAAGCTGTACCAGGGTCAGCGCTGACCCTCCCGACCTCGCCGCCGTCCGCGCGGGGCACCCCTGCCACGACCACGTGACAGGAGGCACCCGGTGTGTCACGTCCGAAGTCGCCCCACCTCGTACCCCCACCTCGTACCCCCACCTCACAGATCGTCTGAGCCGCTCATGATCGAGATCCCGTCCGACCTCCACCCGGACCTCGTCCCGCTGGCCTTCCTCCTCGGCAACTGGGCGGGCGCGGGTGTCTCCGACTTCCCCGGCGCCGAGCAGTGCAACTTCGGCCAGGAGGTCTCCTTCAGCCACGACGGCCGGGACTTCCTGGAGTACGTCTCGCACACCTGGGTGCTCGACTCCGAGGGCAAGAAGATCCAGCCGCTGGAGTCCGAGTCCGGCTACTGGCGCATCGACAAGGACCGCAAGGTCGAGGTCGTCATGGTCCGCGACCAGGGCGTCATCGAGATCTGGTACGGCGGGCTGGCCGATCAGAAGCCGCAGATCGACCTGGTCACCGACGCGGTGGCCCGGACCGCGTCCTCCGGTCCGTACAGCGGTGGCAAGCGTCTCTACGGCTATGTGAAGAGCGACCTGATGTGGGTCGGCGAGAAGGCCACCCCCGAGGTGGAGCTGCGGCCGTACATGTCGGCGCACCTGAAGAAGGTCGTCACGCCCGAGGAGGTCGAGGCGATGGCGAAGAGCCTCGGTGACCTGCCGGACGACGGTATCGCCTTCTTCAAGTAGCGCACGGGTTTCCTCCGGCCTCCCACAAGGCGGCGAACAGGTGCTCACCCGGTCCTACACTGGGCCTGTGGTGAGCACCGACTGGAAGACCGATCTCCGACAGCGCGGCTATCGACTGACGCCGCAGCGGCAGCTTGTCCTGGAAGCCGTCGACACGCTGGAACACGCGACGCCGGACGACATCCTCTGCGAGGTGCGCAAGACCGCGTCCGGTGTGAACATCTCCACCGTCTACCGGACGCTCGAACTCCTGGAGGAGTTGGAGCTGGTCAGCCACGCCCATCTGGGCCACGGGGCACCGACGTACCATCTGGCCGACCGCCACCACCACATCCATCTGGTCTGCCGCGACTGCACGAACGTCATCGAGGCCGATGTCGATGTCGTCGCCGAGTTCACCGCGAAGCTTCACGGCACCTTCGGTTTCGAGACGGACATGAAGCACTTCGCGATCTTCGGCCGCTGTGCCGACTGCACGGCGAAGGCGGCGTCCGGGAGCGAGGGCCGCGTGGCCGACACGGCCGGTCCCCGGTCCTGAACCGCGTCGTACGCTGGTCGCATGAAGAGCCCCCTGCTGTCCCTGCCCGGCGCCGTCCCCGCCGAGGGCCGCGACGAAGGCGTCGCCGCGCACTACGGTGACCTGTTCCGCGAGCAGCGCGCCCTCGCCGACGGCTCAGGTCTCGTCGACCTCTCGCACCGCGCCGTCGTCACCGTGTCCGGCAGCGACCGGCTGGCCTGGCTGCACCTGCTGCTCACGCAACACGTCAGCGAACTCGCCCCCGGGCAGGCCACCGAGGCCCTGATCCTCTCCGCGCACGGACACATCGAGCACGCCCTCTATCTCGTCGACGACGGCGAGACCGTGTGGATGCATGCCGAACCGGGCACGCAGGGCGACCTCGTCGCCTATCTGGAGTCCATGAAGTTCTTCTACCGGGTCGAAGTCGCCGACCGTACCGAGGACTTCGCCGTGGTGTACCTGCCGGCCGGTTCCATCGCGGAGGTCCCGGACGGTGTGACGGTACGGGAGACGGCGTACGGCCGGGACGTGTTCCTGCCCCGCGCGGACCTGGAGGCGTACGCGGCCGGGAACGGCCCCGCGGCCGGCATCCTGGCGTACGAGGCGCTGCGCGTCGAGGCGCACCGCCCGCGCCTCGGCTTCGAGACCGACCACCGCACCATCCCGCACGAGCTGGGCTGGATCGGCACCGCCGTCCACCTCCAGAAGGGCTGCTACCGAGGTCAGGAGACCGTGGCCCGGGTGCAGAACCTGGGCAAGCCGCCACGGCGGCTCGTCTTCCTGCACCTCGACGGCAGCGAGGTCCTGCTCCCCGGGCACGGCACCCCGGTACGGCTCGCCGCGGACGGCGCCGAGGGCCGGCAGCTCGGCTTCATCACCACGTCCGCCCGCCACCACGAACTGGGACCGATCGCGCTGGCCCTGATCAAGCGGAACGTCGCGGTGGACGCGGAACTGCTCGCGGGGGACACCGCAGCCGCGCAGGAGACGGTCGTGGAGCCGTAGCGGCCCACAGACCCTGTTGCCTGCCCTGGACCTGGACCTGGACCTGGACCTGCCGCGGTCGCGGTCCCGGGCCGGACCTGGGGCCGCGACCGGCGGAGGCCCTGCCCCGTCCGGGCCGGCTCAGACCTCGACGATGACGGTGAACGGGCCGTGGTTCGTGAGCGAGACCCGCATCTGCGCCCCGAACCGGCCCGTCTCCACCTGCGCCCCCAGCGCCCGCAGCTGTGCCACCACCTCGTCCACCAGCGGTTCGGCGACCTCGCCGGGCGCCGCCGCGTTCCAGGTGGGGCGGCGCCCCTTCCGGGCGTCCCCGTAGAGAGTGAACTGCGAAATCACCAGAAGCGGTGCATTCACGTCGGAGCAGGACTTCTCGCCCTCCAGGACGCGGACCGACCACAGTTTGCGGGCGAGTTGTGCCGCCTTCTCCGGAGTGTCCCCATGGGTCACTCCGACCAGCACACACAGCCCCTCGCCGACGATTTCGCCGACCACCTCGGGCCCGCCCGACGCGTCCGAGCCGTCGGCCACCGTGACGCTCGCACCGTCCACCCTCTGTATCACTGCACGCATACAGACCAACCTATCTTGGGCTGAACGGGTACAGAGCAGCCGCACAAGGCCCACCGGAGTGGCACCATGCTCGGAAGGCGGTGTGCCGACGCACCGGTCGAGGGGATGGACAACAGCATGAGTACCTATGGAACCGGGCAGTCCCCCGGTGCCGTGCCGGGCACGCGCACCGGCACCAGTACCAGTACCAGCACGAGCACCCTGCGCCCACCCGTGCAGCGAACCGGCCACGGTCTCGACGGCGGCCTGTCCGCGGGACCGCAGCCCGAACTGGACGGCCTGAGGCTGCCGGAGCTGCGCACCCTGCGCCGCGATTCGCAGCGCGACGAGGCCGACCTCAGCTACGTACGCCGGCTGGTCCAGGGGCGGATCGACATCCTGAGGGCCGAGCTGGCCCGGAGGATGGATCCGGAGACACCGGTGGTGGACCGGCTCTCGGAGATCCTTGCCGACACCCCGTCCCAGCACCGTTCCTCCGCGCGGCATGTCACGCTCACCACACCGCGCAGCGACGAGTACCGCCGGCTGGCGGCCGAGACGTTCGCCGAGGTCGAACTCTCCGACCTCGACGCCCGTACGGACGAGGAGCTGCACACCGCGATGGGCCGCCTGGTCCGCTACGAGCAGCAGGTCTCCCGGCGCCGTCACCAGCTGCAACGCACCGCGGACGAATGCAGTGCGGAGATCGCCCGCAGGTACCGTGATGGTGAAGCACAAGTAGACGACCTGCTGGCCTGAAGCGATCCTTCCGGGGGCGGGTTCCGTTCGTCCCCGGAAGGCCACCATGACCTCCAGCGCAGTTCCTGCCGCTCCCTCCGCCATATCCTCCGCCCACCCCGTCCTGGCCGAAGTCGTACGGTCCGGCTTCGTGGAGGGCGGACATCGGGGTTCGCTGGTCCTCCTGGCCGCCGACGGCAGTGTGGAACGGGTCCTGGGCGACCCGGCGGCCCCGGTCTTCCCTCGCTCCTCCAACAAGCCCATGCAGGCCGCGGCCGTGCTGCGGGCCGGCCTCGACCTGTCGGGGGAGCGGCTGGCGCTGGCGGCGGCGAGCCACTCGGGCGAGGGCTTCCACCTCGACCTCGTGCGCACGATGCTCGCCGAGCACGGACTGACGCCCGGCGATCTGCAGACGCCGCCCGACCTGCCGCTGGACCCGGTGGAGGCGGAGGCGTACCTCGCCGCGGGCCTGGTCCGGGACCGGGTCACCATGAACTGTTCCGGCAAGCACGCGGCGATGCTCGCGGTGTGCGCGGTGAACGGCTGGGACCAGGCGTCCTACCTCGATCCGGCACACCCGCTCCAGCAGCTGGTGCACCAGGTGGTCGAGGAGGCGACCGGCGAACCGGTCGCCGCGGTCGGTACGGACGGGTGCGGGGCGCCGCTGATGGCGGTCAGCCTGGTGGGTCTGGCGCGGGCCTTCCGTTCGTTCGTACTGGCGGAGCCGGGGACGGCGGAGCGCCGGGTCGGGGACGCGATGCGGGCCCACCCCGAGTACGTCGCCGGAACGCGCCGCCCCGACACCTGGCTGATGCGGGAGGTGCCGGGCACGCTCTCCAAGATGGGCGCGGAGGCGGTGCAGGCGGTGGCACTGGCGGACGGCCGGGCCCTGGCCTTCAAGATCGACGACGGTGCGACGCGGGCACTCGGCCCGGTGCTGGCCCGGTCGCTGAGCCTGCTCGGCGTCGACGCCCCGGTCGTCTCCCGGATCGGGCGCGCGCCTCTGCTGGGCGGCGGCGGTGAGGTCGGCGAGATCCGGGCAGCGTTCTGACGGGTCGTGCCGCGCCGTGACGGGACCGGCGGTTCATGAGGCCCGCTCCAGGTTCAGGGAGGGGGCGTGGGGGCGGGGGCCGGTGTGCGAAGCGGCAGGGCGGTGCCGCGGTTCCGGTGCCCGCGCGACGGAGACCCCGGCGAATTGTTCCCCGTGGCCGGATACGGGCCGGTGGACATAAACCGGAGGACATGGTGTGAGCCGGTACCTAGCGTGGGTGTATGCGCCCTGACGTCCGTACGATCACCGAGTCCGAAGTGCCCGACTGGCTGCGTGCCCTGAACACCGGCTTTCTCCGTCCCCCGACCGTGACACCCGAGGAGGTGGCCGCCCGCCTCCCGCGCTACGACCTGGCCCGTACGCAGGGTGTGTTCGACGGTGGCCGGTGCGTGGCGACGTTCCGTTCGTTCGCGCAGGAGCTCACGGTCGTCGGCGGCGCCACGGTGCCGGCCGACGCGGTCTCCAACGTCACGGTGTCGCCCACGCACCGCCGTCGCGGGCTGCTCAGCCGGATGATGGCCACGGACCTGGCGGCGGCGAAGGAACGCGGCGAGGTGGTCGCCACGCTGATCGCCGCCGAGTACCCGATCTACGGACGGTACGGCTTCGGCCCGGCGGCGTGGAGCACCGAATGGGAGATCGACGTGCCGAGGGCCGGCCTCGACCCGCGCTGGTCGGGGCCCGGTGCCGAGGACGGCGGCCGGATCGATCTGGTGAGCGGGGCGGACGTACGCAAGCTGGGCCCCGCGCTCCACGACCGGCTGCGTGCCCGGCAGCACGGGGTGACCGACCGCACCGCACACTGGTGGGAGCAGACCACCGGCGAGAACCGGCCCGGCCCCGGCGCCTGGACGGAGCCCTTCTACGCCGTCCACAGCACAGCGGACGGCGATGCCGACGGCTTGATCATCTACCGTGCCGACGGCCACTGGGGCGACGCGAAGCAGCCGCTGAACCGCGCCACGGTGGCCGACCACATCGCGGTCACGCCCGCCGCGGAACGGGCACTCTGGCACTTCGTCTGCTCGATCGACTGGATCACCACGGTCCGCACCGGTCACCGCGCCCCCGACGACCTGCTGCCCCTCCTCCTCCCGGACCCGCGCGCGGCCCGCATCGTGACCCAGGCGGACTGGCTGTGGGTGCGCGTCCTGGACGTCGTACGCGCACTGGAGGCCCGCACCTACGCGGTACCCGGCACCCTGACCCTGGACATCCACGACGCCACGGGCCTGACCACCGGCCGCTACCGCCTCGACGCCTCCCCGTCCGGCGCGACCTGCGCCCCCACCACGGCCACCGCCGATCTCGCCCTGGACGTGCGGGAACTGGGGACGCTCTACCTCGGCGACGAGTCCCCGACCCGGCTGGCGGCCCTGGGGCGCATCGAGGAACTCGTGCCGGGTGCGGTGGCACGGGCGGAGGGGATGTTCCGGACGGCACGGCGGGCCTGGTGCCCGGACGTCTTCTGAGGGCTGCCGCTGCCGGTCCATGTGTTGCCGGGCGCGTGCCTTCCGCTGCCGGGCGCGCGCTTCCCGCTGCCGGGGGCCGCGTCGTCCGGCGCTCGTGCCGCCGTGCTCGGACGTCAAGTCCGGTTGAGGTCACGGCGTACGCTCATGGTCATGAGCGGAGAGAAACCCGGTCCCGGGACGCCGGTGCGCGCGGCTCCGGACGCCGTCCGGACCTCGGCGGCCCCTGCGGCCTCTGTGGTCCCTGCGTCTCCAGTGGCCCCGGCGGACCCGCCGGCCCCTGCGCCCCCTGCGTCTCCTGCGTCTCCTGCGTCTCCTGCGCCCCCTGCGTCTCCTGCGTCTCCTGTGGTGATGAGTCTGCGTGAGCGGAAGAAGCAGCTGACGTACCAGGCGGTTTCCGATGCCGCGATCGCGATGTTCCTGGAGCGGGGCTTCGACAAGGTCTCGGTGGCGGAGGTGGCGGCCGCGGCGGACATCTCCAAGCCGACACTGTTCCGGTACTTCCCGGCCAAGGAGGACCTGGCCCTGCACCGGTTCGCCGACCACGAGGACGAGGCGGCCCGCGTCGTCGCCGCCCGCGCGGAGAGCGAATCCCCGCTGGACGCCCTGCGCCGCCACTTCCTGGACGGCCTGGAGCGGCGCGACCCGGTGACCGGGCTCTGCGACGCACCCGAGGTGCTGGCGTACCTGCGGCTGCTCTACGGGACACCGTCCCTGGTGGCCCGCCTGTACGCCTACCAGGGCCGTTCGGAGGCGGCGCTCGCCCGTGCGCTGGGCGACCGGGTCCGGGACAGGCTGGGCGCGGGCCAGATCATCGCCGTACAGCGCATCCTGGCCCTGGAGAACTGGCGGCGGATCGACGCGGGGGAGAGCGCGGACCAGGCGTACGCCGGTGCGGTCGAGGCCGCCGAACTCGCCTTTGAGCAGCTGCGGTCGGGGCTCGGGACGCGGTAGCGGACGGCAAAGGCGCCCGGGCCTGTCAGGCGCACCCGGCGGTGCGTTCAGACGTGGACGTCCCCGGCGGTGCGTTCAGACGTGGACGTCCCCGGCGTGCAGCACCGCTTCGGCGATCTCCCGGACCCGGTCCGGCGTGATGCCGGTGCGCTGCTCCACGGCGAGCGGATGGTCGGTGGGCTCCAGCTCGATCCGGGGGCGGAGGCCGATCGGGCGGGTGTGCGCGTTGGTCTTGAGGTTGGTCGTGCGGGGCGAGTACAGCCCCAACTCGGTGCTCAGCCAGCCGAAGTACGGCTGCTCGGACTCACGGCCGGGGGTCTCCCACACATCGAGCGCGCGGGCGAAGTTCTCCCGGCTGAGCGAGACCCAGACCCCCCAGGAGAAGGGCTCCTCGCTGCCGAGGACGGGTATCTCGATCAGACCCTTGATGAAGTAGTGCTCATGCCTGACGATGCACTGGTCCGACGAGAGCATGCTGTCGGGATCGCTCTCCAGGCTTGCGTCCCAGACGTCGGGCGCCATGGTCGAGTACCCCATCGGGAGTTCCGCGTGGTGTTCGCCGCAGCAGGAGCAGGTGTAGCCGGGGTCGGTAGCCATGGGCGGGATCCTAGGCCCTGAGGTCCCGGGGGTGGCAGGTGTCCCGCGGGCGCCGCCGGTCCCCCGCTGCCGGTCGGCGCTCCTCTGCGTGCGGTCGGGCTTCAGGCGGCGGGCCTGTGCGCGGGACGCCGCAGCACCGCGAGCGCGATGAGGAGCGCGGCCACGAGGAGTCCCGTACCGACGGTGAAGGCCAGGTGGTAGCCACCGGTCAGCGCCTCGGCGCGGCTGAGGCCGCCCGTGAGCAGGTCGTCGGTACGCCCGGCGGCCAGGGTGGACAGCACCGCGACGCCGATGGCCATACCGATCTGCTGGGTGGTGTTGAACAGTCCCGACGCGAGCCCGGCATCGCCGTCCCCCGCCCCTGACATGCCGAGCGCGGTCACTGCGGGAAGGGCGAGTCCGAAGCCCGCGGCGAGCAGCATCACGGGCAGCAGGTCGGTGACGTAGTGCGCGTGCACGGGGACGCGGGTCAGGAGGCCGAGGACTCCGATCAGGAGGACGAGCCCGGCCAGCAGCACATTCCGGTCGCCGAACCGCTCGCTCAGCCGGGCCGCGATGCCCAGGGACACGGCTCCGATGGCGACCGCCGCGGGAAGCATCGCGAGACCGGTCGCGGCGGCACCGTAACCCAGCACGTTCTGGAGGTAGAGGGCGACCAGGACCTGGAACGAGTACAGCGCCGCCACCATGAGGACCTGGACCAGGTTGGCTCCGAAGACGCTGCGCGAACGGAGTATCCGCAGCGGCACGAGCGGGGTGCGGGCGGTGGCCTGGCGGGCGGCGAACCCGGCGAGCAGGACGACTGCGAGCGCGCCGAGCCCGAGCGTGGGCGCGGATGTCCAGCCGTGCTCCTCGACCCGGACGACGGTGTAGATGCCCAGCATCAGCCCGGTGGTGACCAGGAGCGCGCCGATCACATCGGCTCCGGCCCGTCGGCCGAGGCCCCGGCCGACGGGCAGCACGCGCACGGCGACGGCGAGGGTCGCGAGCCCGATCGGCAGATTGATGAAGAAGATCCAGTGCCAGTCGAGGGCGTCGGTGAGAACCCCGCCGAGCACCTGCCCGATCGATGCCCCCGCCGCGCCCGTGAAGCTGAACACGGCGATGGCCCTGGCGCGTTCGCGGGGCTCGGTGAACAGGGTGACGAGGATGCCGAGGCCCACGGCGGAGGCCATGGCGCTGCCGAGGCCCTGCAAGAAGCGGGCGGCGATCAGGACGGCGGGGGAGGCGGCGGCACCGGCGAGGAGCGAGGCCGCGGTGAAGACGGCGGTGCCCGCCACGAACATGCGCTTGTGGCCGATGAGATCGCCGAGCCGGCCGGCGAGCAACAGCAGGCTGCCGAACGCGATCAGGTACGCGTTCACGACCCAGCTGAGTCCCGCGGGCGAGAAGCCCAGGTCGTCCTGGATGGCGGGCATCGCCACGGTGACGATCGAGCCGTCGAGGACGGTCATCAGCAGGCCCGTGGCGATGACGCCGAGAGCGAGTCGGCGTGAGGCGTGCGAGACGGGTGGTGAGGCGTGCGAAACCGGTGCGGAATCGGGCGCGGCAGGGGCGGGGGAGGCGGCAGAGGTATCAGAGGTATCAGAGGCAGCAGAGGCAGACATGGGGTTCTCCTGTCGGATGAGGCGACAGGAAGGACCGTAGCAGATGGTTTTGTTGCAGACTGTTTTTTTCGGGTCTTCTTTCGGGTCCTCTTCCGTGTCTTGTCCCGGATCCTGCTTCTGGGCGTCTTCCTGCTCCGGGGCGTCTTCCTGCCCTGGGGCGACTTCCTGTTCCGGGGTCTCCTGCCCGGGGCCGCTGCTCCGGGGTTACGTCTTGCTTCGGGGCTACTTCTTGCTCTGGCGTGCGCGGCGAACGGTCGCGGGGCTCTCCGCGGGGACGGCCAGGTGGTCGCCCGCCAGGTGGTGCAGGGCCCGCAGGAGGGCGTCCCGGTCGTCGGAAGGGAGGGTTCGCAGGGCGTCCTCGTGCACCCCGTCGACGATCCGCCGACTCTGCTCGGCGAGTCGGGCGCCCTTCTCGGTGACCGCGATGATCCGGGCCCGCCGGTCCCGGCGGGACGGCCGGCGTTCGGCGAGGCCCGCGCTCTCCAGGGCGTCCACGGTCACCACCATCGTGGTCTTGTCCATGTCACCGATCTCGGCCAGCTGGATCTGCGTGCGCTCCTCCTCCAGGGCGTGGACCAGTACGCAGTGCATGCGTGCCGTGAGGCCGATCTCGGCGAGTGCCGCCGACATCTGGGTCCGCAGGACGTGGCTTGTGTGGTCCAGGAGGTAGGAGAGGTCCGGGCCGGTCTGGGTGGATGCCATGGTGGTCATGCGTACCAGCGTAACCATTCAGACCGTGGCGGATAGTCCTCAAGCAGACGTTCGGCGCGCCGGGGTGCGCCGGGACCGGATGCCCCTTTCCGACGGGCCTACGCGTCCGACGGGCTTACGCGTCCGATGGCGGGAGTCAGGCTTTGAGGGCCGACTCGTGCAGGATCCGTGCCAGCTCGTGCGGCTGGGAGAACATCGGCCAGTGACCGGTGCTCATCTCGACCAGGTCCCAACGCTCGTTGTCGGCCACCAGCTTGGCCACGACCTCCTTCGGTTCGTCGCCGTCGAGCAGGCATTTGATGTACGTCGCCGGAAGCTCCCCGAGCGGGCGTGCCAGTACGGCCGGTTCGGTCAGCGTGGCACCGGGGTGCGGCGTCGAACCGCCCGTGATCCGTGCGGTCTGTTCGTCGGTGAGGCCCTGGCCGTCGCAGTCGGCTGCGGTGAGCGGTGCCCAGAAGCCGCCGTTCCCGTCGATGGCGGCCTCCAGTGCCTCGCGGCCGGCCCACCAGTCGGAGGCGAACGACGCGCCGTCGACCGGAACCTCGGAGTCGACGAAGACCACGTGGGCCAGCCGGTCACCGATCCGTTCGGCTGCCTGGCCGACCGGGATGCCCGAGTAGCTGTGCCCGACCAGGACGACATCGTGGAGATCGTGGTGCTCCACCACGTCGACGATGTCCCGGACATGGGTCTGCTGCCCTGCCGGTACGCCTTGCTTCTCGGCGAGGCCGGAGAGCGTCACCGGGTGAGCGCCGTGCCCGGCCGCACGCAGCTCCGCCGCCACCTCGTCCCACGCCCACGATCCGAGCCAAGCACCGGACACCAGTACGAATTCCGTCATGGCCATAACCTAGCGCGGCAGCCCCGGCGCTCGTCCGGGTTCCGCCGATGCGTGGCGAGGTTCTGACCTGCGGCGCCGACGGCTGAGCTGCACGTACACGCCGTTCGCTTCTACCGCTGGAGTTCCAGGACGTCGGCGATCACACAGCTGACGTTGTCGGGGCCGCCGGAGCCGTTGGCGAGGGCGATGAGTGCGCGGACCGCCTGCTCGGGTTCCCCGGTCTCGGAGAGCACCCGGTGGATCTCCTCGGTCGGCACGACGGTCGAAAGGCCGTCGGAGCAGAGCAGGTAGCGGTCTCCCCGCTGGGCATCGTGGAGACGTATGTCGGGGGCGGTGTCGGCTCCTTGGCCCAGGGCCCGTACCAGCAGCGACCGCTGGGGGTGGGTGACGGCTTCTTCCTGGCTGATGCGTCCCTCGTCGACCATCGACTGCACCACGGTGTGGTCGTGGGTGATCTGGAACAGCTCTCCGTCGCGCAGGAGGTGCACCCGGGAATCACCGATGTGGACGAGGGCCAGACGCGATCCGGTCCAGAGCATCGCGGTGAGCGTCGTGCCGCTCTCCTCGGTGGCGGAACCGGTCCCGGCGACGCCGTGCACGGCCTGGTTGGCCTGGTCGATCGCTTCTTCGAGGACGTTGAGGAGATTGCCTGCCGGGATGCTGCCGGTTTCGAGGTGCTTGAGCGCGTCGACGGCGGCCGCGCTCGCGGGGGCTCCTTCCTTGCCGTAGCCGTCGGCGACGGCGAGCAGGCGGGATCCGGCGTAGGCGGTGTCCTGATTGCTCTCGCGGACGAGGCCCGTGTCGGACATTGCGGCGTAACGGATTCCGAGCGGCGGGGTGGTCGGGGACATGGCAGGGTCCTTCCAGGACAGGTGGTCGATGAGGAAGGCGGCCAGATCCCGCCGTGCGGCGGTGTCGGCCTCGACCTGGGCCCAGAACGCGCGGATCTCCTGGGCCACCTCGTCTGCCTCCAGCGCGCAGACGTGCTGGATCCGGGCCAGGGGCATCCCCAGGCGTCGGAGCCAGGCGACCAGCCGGGCTTGATCCAGCTGCTCCGGCGCGTAGAAGCGGTACCCGGTCACCGGGTCGACGCGAGCCGGGGTCAGCAGGCCGAGCTCGTCGTAAAGACGCAACGCCTTCGGTGACAGCCGGGACGCCCTCGCGAACGCCCCGATGGTCAGCAGCCCCATGCTCGCTCCTCCTCATTGCCGGGCACATCGCCCGGCCCCACCGATGCTGTGACCTCACCCAGGGTGAAGGTCAACCCGCAGCGGCGTCGGCGAGGATCGCCTCAAGACGTGCGCGGCATTCGGCGACGAAGGCGGCAAGGCGTGCCAGTGGTCGGCCAGTCGTTCGTTCCCTGATCTGCCGACCGCGGACCCACGAGGCCCGCGGTCGCGTGGAACGGCTTGGTGTGCGGTGTCCCGCTCGCCCGCCGGGCCGCCTCTAGGGTGTGCTGTGCCTCGCGGAAGTCCATCGATCGGCTCGGAGACGCCATGCCCCTGCAGATGAAGATGAAGTTGAGCGCGATAACACTCGACTGCCCTGATCCGTTGGCTCTGGCGGAGTTCTACCAGCAGGCCACCGGCCTCGAACTCCACCCGAAGTCGGACGCCGAGTTCGCCGGTCTCCACCACGAGGACGGACTCCTGATCGGCTTTCAACGGGTCGACGACTACCGAGCCCCGAGATGGCCCGGCCAGACCGTTCCCCAGCAGCTCCACATCTGCTTCAAGGTCGAGGAGGACTTGGAGGAGGCCGAGGCCCGGTTGCTGGAACTGGGCGCGGGCAAGCCGGATCACCAGCCTCATGACGCCGCCAGGGCCCGGGTGTTCACCGATCCGGCTGGGCATCCCTTCTGCATCGTCAGAAACTGACGGGGGAAAGCGGTTGGCTGTCGGTCGCGGGGCCGGGAAAATCCGCGGTGTACGGGGCGGGAGGGCGTATGGACGTGTTTGCGTGCGTCGGGTGCGGCGCGGTGCTGACGGCACCGGTTCCTCAGGTAGCGCTTCCCGTTCATGCCTGAGCTCGCCGGAGCGGCCCACGGTGACCTCGGTGGGGGTTGCGGACCGAAAGGCGGGCAGGTCTCGGTCCTAGCGGCCGGCCGTCGGCGTGGCCGTCGGGTGCCACTCGCGGCGGAGGAGGCCGAAGACCCAGGAGTCGGAGACATCGCCGTTGACGACGCAGTCCTCGCGGAGGGTGCCTTCGCGGACGAAGCCGAGCTTCTCCAGGACCCGGGCGGACGCCACGTTGCGGGTGTCGATCTCGGCCTGGACGCGGTTCAGGTCCAGGGTGTCGAACGCCCACCGCAGGACGGCGTGCGCGGTCTCCGTGGCGTAGCCGTGGCCCCACGCGGCGGCGTCGAAGACGTAGCCCAGGGACGCGCTGCGGAAGTCCGGGTTCCAGCTGGTCAGGCCGCACCAGCCGATGAACGCGCCGTCGGAGACGCGGTCGACGGCCACCCGGGCTCCCGTGCCTTCCTCCTCGATCGTCCGGCAGGTCGCGATGAAGCGCTGGGCGCGGGCCGGATCCCCCCACGGCGGGGAGTCCCAGTAACGCAGCACGTGGGCGCTGCTGTGCAGCGCGTAGAGCGGCGCCGCGTCGGCGTCGGTGAACGGCCGCAGTCGCAGGCGGGCGGTGTGCAGCTCGGGGGTGGGCAATGGCATGCGGAGCATCCTGCCGCATCACGATCAGCCCCGACCGTCCGTTTATCCGGACGGTCGGGGGCGCGTACGTCCGCGGTGACGCCGGACGCGCCGCATGGGCGGTGAGCCCGCGGTACCGTGCCGGCATGGCGAGCAAACGGCGGCCGTACTGGCGCACCCTCGGGACGCCGACCAGCCTCGTCCTGTACCGGACCCCGGACGGACTGAGGTACGCCGTCCACTTCATCGGGCCGGCCGGCATCGCCGACGGCGCGCTCGCCAGTCCTCCGCCCTCGTCCGGGCCGGGCATCGCGCAGGTGGCCCTGGTTCAGAAGGCGGAGGAGCTCACCCACCGCCGGCTCGACGTCCTCTGGCACGCACCCGATCAACCGGACTGGTGGACCGGTACGGTCACCGTCGCAGGGCCACTTCCACCTGCCTGAAGCCGGCGCACCGATGCGGTCGGAGCAGTAGATGTGGTGTCTCACGACGTTGGTTCCACAGGTCCGGCTGATCACTGCCCCGTCTCAGGCGGCCTGGCAGGTTGCGCGGCACGCCCCGGACAGTGCGGGACACCATGCCGTAGGGTCGCGCGCGTGACAGGCGGCGCAGGTGAAGCGAGCTTCTGGTGGACGGAGTTGCGGGGGGCGGATGGGGCCGAACTCCCGCCCAACGTGCGGGAACGAATGACGTGGTACGAGTGGCATAAGCGGCGGCAGCGGCTCGGCCACTACCTTTCGGAGGCCGGGCTGATGCTGTTGTCCGCGTCCATACCGGCGTGTGCGGCGGCCGGTGTCTCCGTCACGGTGACAGGAGTTCTCGGTGCGTTGGTGGTGGTCTCGGCGGGGCTCCGGCAGCTGTTCCGGTGGGGTGAGAACTGGGTACGGGCGAGTTCCGTGCTGATAGCGCTCCAGGGCGAGCTCGTCAACTGGAGCTGTGGGTCGGCTCCGTATGACGGCGCGGACTCCTTGGCCGTGCTGGCATCGAGAACCGAGGAGCTGGTGCGGTCGGAGGCCGGCGCATGGGCAGAGACACGGTCCTCGGCGCCCCAGCCCCCCGTCGCTGGACCTCCAGCATCGGGTGGGTGAGCACAACGCCGACGCGCCGTGGGGAGTGTCCCAGAGCGAGGGGTGCCGCCGGTCCGTACGTGGTCAAGATGGGCGTGAGCCCCGCCGCTGAGGCGGCACCAACCTCATGAGACGGCACAACTGGACCTCGACGGCGTCGGTCATCGCACCCTCAGCAGCAACCTCTCCGTGCCAGTGCTGCTGTCGAAACCCGTGAACATTTCGATTCCCTCTCGGGCGGCGGCTGCCTCCCAAGCCGGTGTACATCCGCTGCCGTTCTCGCGGACAGAGCCACTCAGGGGTGTGGGCGGCTGAACCAGGCCGTTGTCGGGGCTGCTTGCCACCCTCCCCGGCGTTCCCCGGATCAGGCTGCCCCCAGCTTCACCAGACCGCTGCGACGGCCCGGCAGAGAAGGTCTTCCACCTCCACTCGATTGCGTAGCGCCTCGTGGCGCACTCCTGTTTCAACTAAGTGTGGGTAGTGCGAGGTCGTGACCTGCGGTGCCTCGTTCTGTCTGGGACGCGCCGGCCGGGGCTGTCCCGCATAGGTGTGGGTAGTCCGACGTGTGGCATGTGCCGGAGAGTCGGGTTTCAGCGGCCTTCGGTCTGCGGCGGTTCCCAGACCGAGCAGTCGTGGGCGAAGAGCACACGGCGTGGGTCGAAGTCGGCGAGTCGATCCAGCCAGTGCTGATAGGGAGGAAGCGGCTGCTCCACGCCCTGGAGTGTCGCGTGGCGGGCCAGTTGGCCGGACGCGAAGTGGGAAGTGAAGTCGTGTGCCTGGCCCGCGAGGACTACTGTGCCGTCACCTCGTCGGAGGACGAGCGACTGATGCCCTTGAGTGTGCCCGGGCGTCGGGATGATCCAGACTCCCGGCCAGACCTCGGATTCACCGGCGAGTTCCTCATAGGCGGCGCCGGGGAAGTCGATCAGTTCATCGAACGCGTCAGCCATGCGGTGGACCGTGCAGGCCGGCCGGCTTCGCCGGGACTCCGCCGGGTCGTTTGCCGGAACCACTGGGACTCGCCACATCTACCGGGAACGGACACCCGTCGTGCTCAGTCCCACGGGGCTGAGCCTGAGGGCGACAGTTGTCGCTGACCTCCTGTGCCGACCTGGCCCTTCTCGAAGCACGAGCACGATGTCTGTCGCCGAATTCGCATCGTTGCCGACGTGTTCCGTGCTTTTCGCAGGCACGTTGTCGCCACCCTCGAAGAGCAGGCAGGCACCCCGGCCCGAGAAGCGGGCAAGGTCAGGACCGGGCGGTCCGGAACGCGAGATACCGGCTGAAGGCTTCGTGGCTGTCGGGGGTGAAGCGCCACTCCAGCAGGGCCGACCGCAGCTCCGGCTCGGTCAGCCAGCCGTGCCAGGCGACCTCATCAGGATCGGCGACCACCGTGTCCGGCATCACGGCCTCGTGCACGCCGAGCCAGTGAGGGCTCAAACCGCTGCGGTTGAGGAACGTGAACAACAAGCGCGGCAGCACACGAATGCCCAGCTCTTCGGCCAGCTCCCGCGCGGCGGCCTGTTCATAGGACTCACCGACGTCCACGGCGCCACCGACCACGACCTCGTAGTGCCCGGGGAAGCGCGACAGCTGCTCCGACCGCCGGTGAACGAGGATCCGCCCACGCTCATCACGACACACCGTCACGGCGACCCGGTGCAGCCAACCCTCCTGGGTGGCTTGCCGGCGGCTGACCACCATCCCCAGCGCACGATCTTGGCCGTCGACACGCTCCACCAGTTCATCCACGACGCACACCCTGGCAGAGCCCACCGACAACGCCGCTCCCCGGCGATCCGTGGAGGGCGTCCCGGGAGCACCTGCACCAGGAGGCCGGACCCGGCTGACGACAGGTGTCGTGCACATACGACACCTACCGTGCTCAGTCCCACAGTGTCCGTTCCCAAAAGATCTGAATGGATGAGGTGTCTCCGAGCTGGGCCTTGTCAGTTCCGTTGGGACGGTTCCGAAGCCGGGCGGCCCGGTGGATCTGAACGGTGGTGAGCCTGCCTGCGGGGACAGCTGGGGTGGTCCCATTTGTTCTGTCGGGCGGTGGGGCTGTGACCTGGACTTTTTCAGTTCTGGTGGGACTCATCCCGTAGGGCGTCGTAGTCGTCCGGCGTCGTCACCAGCATCAGTGATCGTCCCAGGGAGTCGGTCCAGCGAAAGAGGGCGTCGTTGGAGAAGGCGTGGGATCGGAGCCTTTCGCGAAGGGTGGGGACGTTCAGCCGGCGCTCGGCCTCTGTGCAGACGGCGTCGATGGTGTGCCGGTGCTGGCTGAGGTTCGCCCATCGGCGAGGCGCCCGTAGTGTCCGCCAAGCAGGATCGGCCACCATGCCCAGCAGCGTGACGAACTCTGGCTAGGTGGCGATGTACTCCCGCTCGTCGACACGCGCTTTGACCTTGGTCAGCTCATCAACTCCCCTCGAACAGAGCCCGGATGGAACACTTGACCATTGACCACGGAGGTGCATGCGCGTGACGGTAGTGGAGTTCGCGGCTGGCCAGGACGGACGCGTCTACGTTGAGGTCCCTGACGGGACACGTGACAACGGCGACAGCGGACTGGTCCGGGCCGGCGCCGGGGACCGGATCGCCCGGGCGGCGACGGATACCTGGCAGGGCGCCCTGGCGGGCGTGCGATCGGTGGCCGAGGGGGCGTTGGCCCAGCTGCGCGCAATCGACCCACCGCCCGAGGAGGTGGAGGTGACCTTCGGGGTGGCAGTCGACGGGAAGTTTGGCGCGACGCTGGTGTCGGCGGGAACGAATGCGCATCTGACCGTCAAGGTGGTGTGGCGGAACACGGCCGCGACGACGGCCCCGGGCCCATGACCGGCCTGGCAAGCCAGCTCGCGGAACGTCCGCCGTGGCTGGTCCGGTTTCCGCACCCGCGGGGCGAGAGTGTCGCGGGAGCCGGAGTACTCGTTGGGCCCCGGCATGTGCTGACCTGCGGCCACGTCCTGGAAAAGCAGCTCGGCCGACCGCTTCCAGCGCCTGGCCCTGGCCTGTCCTCGCATGTCGACGAGGTTGAGGTCGAATTCCCCTTCGCTGGAGAGCCCGGAATTGCCGGCAAACGCATGCGGGGCACACTCGTGGGCTGGGTGCCGATCCCGGCGGACCGCTCCGGCGACGAAGCACTCCTGGAAGCGGCGAACGACTCCGGCGACGTGGCGCTGCTGGAACTGAAGTCGCCCGTGGACTTCACCCCGGCGCCGCTGGCGTGTCCACCCGCGCTGGATGGTCACCGATTCTCCGTCCACGGCTTCCCCGACGGGGATCCTGTGGCGCGACAGGCGAACGGTGTGCTGAGAGGAGCCAGCGGAAAGGAGGGGACATGGGTACAGCTGGACAAGGAAAGCGCGACCGGCTGGGCGATCGAGATGGGTTTCTCCGGCGCGCCCGTCTTCGACCACAACAGGGAGGCCGTGGTCGGCATCGTCGTGGTGCGCGACAAGCGCGAGACCCGCACCGGGCACATGCTGCCCATGTCCTACCTCCGGACGCTCTGGCCCGAGGTACGCAGCAACTGCCGCTGGCGGCTGGACCTGGAGCCGAGCTACGACGCGCACTGGGGCCCCCGGGCGCGCGGTTCTGAGCCCGATTCCCCCACCTGGAAGTGGTTCTTCACCGGCCGTATCGAGGCCCGCCGCGTTATCCGCGACTGGCTGAAAGGCAGCGAACCGGCCCACGCCAAGCAGCCGATCCTGCTTGTGACCGGTGGCCCGGGCAGCGGCAAATCAGCGCTCCTTGCGCACTCGCTGGTCTCGGCCGATCCACTTCTGGCCGAAACAGTGCCTTACACCGACCTCACGGACCCGCGCCCGCCGATCGGGGCCTTCGACGTGGCACTCCACTTGAGGGGGCAAACCTGTGATGAGGTGACGTCACAACTGGCCCTCGCGCTGGACGTAGACGGGAGCGAATCCAGCAAACTACTGGCGGCGGTGCGCAAGTACCCGGATGGTGAACGGATTACGGTACTGGCGGACGCGGTGGAGGAGGCCGCCACCCTGGAAGAAGCCCAGAAGATTGCGGCCCTGCTGCGGCAGTTGACCAACACGGGCCGGGTTCGAGTGCTGGCAGCCGTACGCACAGCGCCCGCTGGTACCACCCGGGCACGGATCCTTACCAGGCTCGGCCGCGACGCCCATCTGATCGACCTGGAAGACAGCCAATTTCTGCACCGCCCGGACATCACCGAGTACGTAATAAGCCGTCTGACCAGCGAGCAGGCGGATGCGGCCCAGTACCACGCTTACGAGCCGAGCCAGTTGTCCGCGATCGGGGAGGCCGTGGCGCGCAAGGCACGCTACAACTTCCTGATCGCCCAGCTCACCACAGGCTGGCTGATCCGCCGCGGTGAGCAGGGCCCTAGCCCTGGCGAACCCAGCTGGGAGAACCAGCTGCCCACTACTGTCGGCGACGCGATGGACGCCTACCTCGACACCTGCGGCGTCGACACGCCGAAGCTTAGGCGCCTGCTCACCGCCCTGGCCTATGCCCGCGGCGACGGTCTGCCCCTCGGCGACACCTGGTTGCGCATGGCGGACGCACTTGGTCGCGGCGTACGGCACAGGGCCGAAGACCAGGAGATGATTTTTGAGAGCGCGGCGCACTACCTCGTCGAACGGATCAACGCCAGTTCGAAGACGCAGGCTTATCGGCTCTACCATGACGCTCTCGACCAACATCTGCGAGAAGAGTGCGAGCGTGTCGCACCCGAGGCTGATATCACAGCCGCTCTCATGGAGGCTGTACCCGTATGCAACGGGGAGCGGAACTGGGCTGAGGCCGATGCGTATACATGCGACTATCTAGCCAGTCACGCAACCGCCGCAGGACAGCTCGACGATCTCCTGACGAGCGACACCGAGTACCTCGTCCACGCCACTCCTCGCGGCCTGACCCGGTACCTGGACCGAGTCCGCAGCGAGCCCGCTCGGTTGGCAGCGGCCGTATACCGAACCTCACTTCGCGTCCACGCCACTTCCACCCCGGGCGTACGCCGTCAAGCACTCGCCCTCGATGCTGCACGCGCCGGGGCCACCTCTCTGAAGTGCCGACTGGTCAATCACATCCCCGCAGGCGACTGGGCGCCTCTGTGGGCGACTGGCAGCGACTTCACTCCCGCTCTCCGCGATACCCTGACCAGCCAGACCGGCCCGGTGTCCCATGTCACATGCATCGTGCTGGACGGCACTCCGGTCGCCATCGCTATCGCCGCCGAGTCCATATTCAACTTCGGTAGCGATTGCACGGCAGAGACATGGGACCTGACCACTGGCGCCCCACTGACCCGCCGCACCATCCCGAAGTGCAGAGCCGTGTGCACGCTGCCGGACGGCACGCCTGTCGCCGTGACCATGGGATACGACAAGACGGTGCGGGTATGGAACCTGATCACTGGCACACCCCTCGGTAAGCCCATCGTCAGCCACACCGACACGATCCTCGCGGCGTGCACGGTGGTGAACGGTACTCCGGTCGTTGTCATCGCCTACGGCGAGGACAGCGAGCAGAGCAAGCAGAGGTGGAATGTTGGTTCGGCGGTGATGGCAGCGCCCAGCTACGACCGGAGCATGCTGCAAGGGCGGCCGAACGTCTACGGCGGTGACACGGTACAGGCGTGGAACCTGACCACCGGCACACCGTTTGGTGAACCTCTCGCAGACAACACCCGGGTGAGACGCATCACATGCGCAGTTCTGGAGGGTGCCCCAGTAGTTCTCGCTGACGTCTCCGACCACAGAAGAATGAAGGCGTGGGATCTGGCTACCGGCACCCCTATTTCCCAGCCTTTCTCAGGCCGTATGGGCCACATTAGCCAGATCCGCGACGCAGCCATCACGGTGTTGAATGGCACGCCGGTCGTCGTCACTGCCGGCAGCACACTATGGGTACGGAGTCTGGCCGCCGACACTCAGCTTGACCAACCCCTCGGGAGCCACACCCAAGAAGTGAGGGCGGTGGCATGCGCGATGGTGGAGGGCACCCCAGTAGTCATCGCCGGCGGCCACGAAAACGCGGTGCGGGTGTGGGATTTGGCCACCGGCACTCAACGCGGCGAACCGCTCACTGGGCACACCGAACAAGTGAACTCAGTGGCGTGCGCAGTGGTGGAGGGCATCCCCGTTGCCGTTACGGGAAGTAACGACGGCACCGTGCGGGTGTGGAACCTGACAACAGGTGCCTCCCTGGGGAAGCCCCGCCCGGGGCACACAGGCCAGGTAACAGCGGCGGCGTGCACAGCAATGGGCGGCACCCCGGCAGCCGCCACCGTTGGCGAAGACGGCACAGTACGAGTGTGGGACCTGAGCACCGGCACCAGCCTCGGTGAGCCCTTCAGCAGCCACACCCGCCGGGTGTTTGATATCGCGTGCACGACGGCGGGCGGCACGTCCTTGGCCATTACGGGCGGCTATGACCACTCGCATCGGAACCACTGGGGTACCGCGCGGGTGTGGGATCTGGCCACCGGCGCTCCTGTCGGGTCACGTCAATTTGACGGAGACAGAGTTCGGGCCGTCGCGTGGATAGGCGATACCCCGGTCTGTATGGGGGATCAAATGCTTGGAGGAGTGAGAGCTTGGAACCTCGCCACCAGCCGCCTATTCGGAGAATCACTCAAACACCACTCCCGCAATATGAATGCGGTGACATGCTCGGTGCTGGCCGGTATTCCGGTCGCACTCACTAGCGATGAAAAATTCGTGGAGGCTTGGAATCTGGATACCGGTGAGTGTGTCGGCAGAGCCCTGCTCAGAGACCCGGGTCCAGTCTTCAGCATGGCGTGCGCAGTGGTGGACCGCACCCTCGTCGCTGTCACCGGTAGCACCAAGGGCACGGTGCGGATATGGAATCTGGCCACCGGCACCCCACTCAGTAGTCCCCTCGCAGGCCACACTGGCTGGGTAGACGCGGTGGTGTGCACTGTGCTGGACGGAACACCGGTCGCCGTCACTGCCGGACGCGACGACACGGTGCGAGTGTGGGATCTGCGTACCGGCGAGCCTGCCGGGCTTCTCCCAGTGCCTCGTCCCCGAGCGGTCACGCCGACCCCTGACGGAGACCTCGTCGTATGCATGGGCAACGACGTGGCCGTCTTCCGCCGCCGCCCCGCACATACAGGGAGCGTCCTCGCCGCGCGACGTCCGTAGGGCAACCGCAAGAGACCTCACTGTGCAGAAGGATCGGAACCCGATCACTTCACCGAGCGGATCCACCGGGAACCCTGCACAAGTACGGGGAACGGACACACAGGGCCGTGTCCCACAGGGCCGTGCGGGTGGTGTGGCGCACTTTTGCAAGCGAGTGCTTGCAAAAGTTAGCAGGGGTGGCGCACTATCGGTTCATGGCATCACTCAACGTCGGCAATCTCGGTGAGTACCTGCGCGAGCAGCGGCGCAACGCGCAGCTGTCACTGCGGCAGCTCGCCGATGCCGCCGGGGTGTCGAATCCCTACCTCAGCCAGATCGAGCGCGGGCTGCGCAAGCCGAGCGCCGAGGTGTTGCAGCAGGTCGCCAAGGCCCTGCGGATCTCCGCCGAGACCCTTTACGTACGGGCCGGGATTCTGGACGAGCGGGAGCGGGAGGAGCTGGAGACGCGGGCGGTGATTCTGGCCGACCCGTCCATAAACGAGCGGCAGAAGAGTGTTCTGCTGCAGATCTACGACTCCTTCCGCAAGGAGAACGGGTTCGAGCCCGGACCGGAATCCGGCGCCGAAGCCGGATCGGAGACCGGCGGCGAGCCCGGATCGGGGGCCGGTGCGGACGGCCGCCCCGGTGCCGGCGGCAGCGATGCCGGCACAGCTTCAAAGCCTTCAAAACCCTCACACTGAGTCTGATGATCCGGGAGGACCACAGTCATGGCCATCACCGATGACCTGCGCAAGACCCTCACCGACCCGACCCCCCTCTACTTCGCCGCCGGTACGGCCGACATCGCCGTCGAGCAGGCGCGCAAGGTCCCGGCACTGATCGAGCAGCTGCGTGCCGAGGCGCCGGAGCGCATCGAGGCCGTGCGCAACACCGACCCCAAGACCGTGCAGGAGAAGGTGACCTCGCAGGCCAAGGACGCCCAGGCCACCGTGCAGGCCAAGGTCACCGAGGTGATCGGGTCGTTCGACAGCGATCTGCGGAAGCTGGGCGAGAACGCCCAGGACCTGGCGCTGCGCAGTCTGGGCGTGGCCGCGGAGTACGCCGTGCGGGCCCGGGAGGCGTACGAGAAGGTCGCCGAGCGCGGCGAGCAGACCGTGAAGAACTGGCGCGGTGAGACGGCCGACGAGATCGTCGAGATCGCCGTCGTCGTCGAGCCGCGCAAGGAGTCCAGGCCGACGGGCACCGGCCCCGCGAAGTCCGAGCCTGCCGCCAAGCCGGGTCCTGCCGCCAAGCCGGGCCCCGCCGCGAAGCCCGGGCCTGCCGCGAAGACGGGCCCCGCGAAGGCCGCGCCTGCTGCGAGGGCCGTCAAGCCGGAGACCAAGGCCCCGGCCGCGCCCGCGAAGAAGGCGCCCGCGCGCAAGCCCGCCGCGAAGAAGACCACTCCGCCGACCGCGAAGTAGGTTCCGGCGTCGCGGCGCGTCGCAGCCGGAGGGTGTATCGGGGCGCGAGGCGGGCACCTTTTGGGGTGCCCGGCTCGTTGTCCCGGTACCTTGGCCGCGAGGCGCTCATCCACTTATTAGGCGGTGCACACCATGTTGCTCACAGGATTCAGCACACTCGTCTGGCTGCTCTACATGGCCATGCTCGTCCTGGCCGTGGTCGCACTGGTCATGGCCGCGACAGCGCGCGAGGACGCCTACCGGGCCGCGGACAAGCAGAAGAAGTCCTTCTGGCTGATCATTCTCGGCATTGCCGTCGCCGTGAATCTCTTCGTGCCGATGCTGTTCCTGCAACTCGCGGGCGCGGTCGCATCCATCGTCTTCCTGGTGGACGTACGGCCCGCGATCAGGGCCGTCTCCGGTGGTGGCGGCGGCCGACGCGGCGGCTCCAGCAGCGACGGTCCGTACGGTCCCTACAACGGCGGGCGTTGAGCGTGTGCGGGGCTCACGGCCACTGCAACGGTGAGCGTTGAGCAGCGACGGGCCGCACGGTCCCTACAGCGGTGGGCGTTGAGCGTGCGCGGGGCTCGTCGCGGCTTCGGCGTTCGCGGGAGTCGCGGGTGAGGCCGGTTCGGGGCGGGGGCGAGGGATGCTCCTGCCCCGGCTGCCGTTCGGGCTCCGTCGGCGGATGTGTTCCTCGTCGCGGTCGAGCAGCAGGACCGCGACATCGTCGGTCAGTTCGCCGCCGTTCAGCTCCCGCGCCTCGGTGACCGCCGCCTCCAGAAGATCCTCGCCGGTGAGCCCCTGAGCCAGTTGGCGGTTGATCATCGCGACCATGCCGTCCTCGCCGAGCCGCCGGATGTCGTCCGGCCCCACGCGGCCCTCGATCAGCCCGTCCGTGTACATCATCAGGCTCCAGGAGTCGCCCAGCTCCACCTGTCGGCGCGGCCACGGCGTGTTCCCCGTGCGAAGAGCTTGCGGAAGGGCGTTGCGCGGCAGCAGCCCCAGGGCCGGGCCGCCGTCCTCGTGGGGGAGAAGGTGCGCGGCCTGCCCGTGCCGGGCGATCAGCGGGGCGGGGTGGCCCGCCAGGCAGAGGCCCGCGCGCCGACCGTCGGGGGCGATGTCGACGGTGCAGAGCGTCGCGAAGATCTCCTCGCTCTCCCGCTCGTGCTCCAGGACCTGCTGGAGGGTGGAGAGCAGTTCGTCGCCGCAGAGCCCGGCCAGTGTCAATGCCCGCCACGCTATGCGCAGTTCGACGCCGAGCGCCGCTTCGTCCGGGCCGTGCCCGCAGACGTCACCGATCATCGCGTGGACGGTGCCGTCGGGCGTACGGACCGTGTCGTAGAAGTCCCCGCCGAGCAGCGCGCGGCTGCGGCCGGGGCGATAGCGGGCCGCGAAGCGCAGATCGGAGCCTTCGAGCAGCGGGGTGGGGAGCAGGCCGCGTTCGAGGCGGGCGTTCTCCTGGGCGCGCAGCCGGGACTCGGTGAGCTGGTGCTGGGCGACGTCGGCGCGCTTGCGTTCGACGGCGTAACGGATGGCGCGGCTGAGCAGCCGTCCGTCGAGTTCGCCGCGGAAGAGGTAGTCCTGGGCGCCGACCCGTACCGCCTCGGCGGCCAGCTCGGTGTCGTCCTCCGCCGTGAGGGCGAGCACGGCGTGGCACGGGGCGATCCGCAGGACGTGCTTGAGGGTGGCGAGCTGGTCGGCTTCCTCGGTGGCGGCGGAGCGGGCCTCGCTGCCGAGGGGCAGGGCGAGGTCCAGCAGGATGCAGTCCACGTCGTCCGTGAGGAGCCGGCCTGCCTCGGTGAGGTTGCGGGCGTTGCGGACACGGACCCGCGTGCCGGCCGTGGCCGGGAGCTCGGGGACGGTGAAGGTGCCCGTCGGGTCGTCCTCGATCACCAGGAGGGTGAGGTCGGCGCCATGGGTGGCCTCCGCAGCGGGAACGGCGCGCTGCTGCGGTACGGGTACGGGCATCGGTTCTGTCTTCCTTCCCTCCCCCCGAGGGCGCGGCGGAACGACGATCGACGACCCGCCAGACGGGGACCATAGCGGTCCGCGACGGGGGAACGGAATGGCGTCCCCCGGTCGGCCGCTGTCCCGTGCACGGCCATAAGCCGCGTCAGGTCACGGATCCGGCGCGATGCACGAAGCCGAGGGCGGGTTGCGCGGCATGACAAAGGTCACGTGGGGTGGTGGGGCATGGGTGGTGCGGGTCACTCCCTCGGGGGCTCCGTAAGGCTCCGTGCGGTTGCGTAAGCCTCCGTGCGGCTCCGTAGGGCTTCATGGGGTGGTTCCGTGTGGCTCCATGGGGTGGCTCCGTGGGTTCCGCTGTCCGGACGTGTGTCACTTGTCCGGGCGGACCACTCCGAGGATCTGCATCGAGCCCGCGCCGGCCAGTGTGACGTTCCGGCCGGGGCGCGGGGCGTGGATGATCGCACCGTCGCCGACGTACATGCCCACGTGGCTGGCATCGGAGTGGTAGATGATGAGGTCGCCGGGGCGCATGTCCTTGATGGCGATGTGGCGGAGCAGCCGCCACTGCTCCTGCGAGGTGCGCGGGATCGGCCGGCCGGCCGACGCCCAGGCCTGTGACGTCAGTCCCGAGCAGTCGTACGAACCTGGGCCCTCGGCCCCCCACACGTACGGCTTGCCGATCTGTTCGGTCGCGAAGGCCACCGCCTTCTTGCCGCTCGCGCTCGCCTCGCGGTTGATGTCCTTGAGGGCGCCGGAGCTGAGCCAGGCCGTCTGCAGCTTGTACGCGGCCTCCTGCTCCAGCTTGAGCAGGCGGGCCTTTTCCTCTTTCTCCAGCTGGGATTCCAGCTTCTTCGCCGCGGCGATCCGCGCGTTGATCTCCTTCTTGTACGCGGCCTGCTTGAGGCGGTCGGCTTCGAGCTTCTTCCAGTTGGTGCTCGCGTCCTGGGTGTACGTCTCCAGGTCCTGCTGGGTCCTGGTCAGTTCGCCGAGCACGCCCTCGGCGGCCTGCTGGCCCTCCCTGATCCGGCCCACCCCGTCCAGGAAGAGCTGCGGGTCGTCGCTGAGCATCAGCTGCGCGCCGGGCGGCAGTCCGCCCGAGCGGTACTGCTCGCGGGCCTGGGCGCCCGCCTGGGCCTTGAGCTCGGCGATCTTCGACCGGCCTTCGATGATGGCCCTGGCCAGTCTGACGATCTCGGCGGACTGCTTCTTGGCGCGTTCCTCGGCGAGGTTGTACGCGTCGGTGGCCGCCCCGGCCTTGTGGTAGAGGTCGTCGATCTCCTTGCGTACCTCTTCGAGGCTCTTCTTCTGCGTCGTCGAGCCGGACGGGGACGGCGTCGCGGAGGGGGACGAAGGCGGTGCCGGTGCGGCGAAGGCCTGGACCGGTGCGGTGAGCACGCCCAGCGCGCAGACCAGAGTGATCGCGGCTGCGGCAAGATGACGTCGGTTCAAGAGATTCCCCCCGAATGAATCTGATTTACCGTCAGTAACTTGTTGCCGATGTCGAGATCGTGCCATGCCGTACCGAAAAGCAACAGAGGCGCACACCTGATGTCTTGACGGTCACATGGGTCAGCCGGCGCTCCGGGCGCTACCCCTCGCGCCCGGGGAACCGCCCCCCTATGGTCTCGACGAACGGTGTCCCGTCCGTGTTCCCGTCCGTGTTCTCGTCCGCGTCGCCGTCCGCGTTCTCCTCGGTGTTCGCCCCCACGTCGCCGTCCGTGTTCCGGCTCGCTTCCCCCGGTGCGGTCCCGTCGGGCTCTGTCCGGTGCGGGTGGGGCTATCGGTTGGGCTGGAGGGCGGTCCACTTCACCGTGACTTCGCCCTGGCGCCACCGCCGTACCCCGTCCGCCAGTGGCCAGTCGCCCGACAGTGAACGCACGGCCGTGATCCAGCGCTGTCGGGCGCCCAGTGAGGCGTACGGAGCGGCGGCGGCCCACGCGCGGTCGAAGTCCCGCAGGAACGCGTGGACCGGTTCGCCCGGCACATTGCGGTGGATCAGGGCCTTGGGAAGGCGTTCCGCGAGGTCGGAGGGGCGGTCCAGGGAGGCGAGCCGGGTCGCGAACGTCACGGTGCGCGGGCCTTCCGGGCCGAGTGCCACCCATACGTGCCGACGGCCGATCTCGTCGCAGGTGCCCTCCACCAGCAGCCCGCCCGGCGCGAGGCGCGCGCACAGCCGCTGCCAGACCGCTGCGACCTCGCTCTCGTCGTACTGCCGCAGCACGTTCGCCGCCCTGATGAGGTCGGGGCGCGCGGGGAGCGGGATCTCGAAGCCGCCGTGCAGGAAGGTGAGGCCCTCGCGTGCGTACGGTCGCGCCGCCGCGACCCGCTCCGGGTCGATCTCGATGCCGACCACCGACGTGCGCGGTTCGGCGGTGCGCAGGCGGTGCAGCAGCTCGACAGCGGTCCAGGGGGCGGCGCCGTAGCCGAGGTCCACGGCAACGGGGGCTGCGGCGCGGCGCAGGGCCGGGCCGTGGGTGTCGGCGATCCAGCGGTCCATGCGGCGGAGCCGGTTCGGATTGGTGGTCCCGCGGGTCGCGGTGCCGATGGGGCGCATGACAGCGAGCGTAACGATGCGGTGGGCCGGGAGGCGGCGCGGGCGGAGGGCACCGGCCCGGACCCTGGCGGGGGTACGCGCCCGGACGGGAACACGCGCCCCGGCGGAGGCGGGTGCACCGGCGGAGGCGCGCGCCCCGGTGCCCGTTCCGCGCCCTGCATACGCCCCCGGCGCACCGCGCCCCGCATTGTAATGATTTGGTAAAGCGGAAATGAAAGCGGGAATTCGTATGTTGCAGCCCCCGAAGGGGCTCGCGTCCCTCAAGTGTCATGCCCTGAGTTGAGGAGGACCGGACGACGTGAGTCAGTACGTCTCCCGGCTCGGCAGCAGCCGTGTCGCGCCGCGCCTCAGGTTCCCCGCCGCGTTTCCCGGCGGCCAGCGCAGGCCCCGCCGTATCGCGATGCTCTCCGTGCACACCTCGCCCCTGCACCAGCCGGGCACGGGTGACGCGGGCGGCATGAACGTCTACATCGTGGAGCTGGCGAAGCGCCTCGCCGCGATCAACATCGAGGTCGAGATCTTCACCCGGTCGACGACCGGCGGGCTGTCCCCGAAGGTCGAGCTGTCGCCCGGTGTCCTGGTCCGCCATGTCGACGCGGGGCCGTACGAGGGCCTGGCCAAGGAGGAGCTGCCCGCCCAGCTCTGCGCCTTCACGCACGGTGTCATGCAGGCATGGGCCGGTCAGCGCCCCGGCTATTACGACCTGGTCCACTCCCACTACTGGCTCTCCGGCCATGTCGGCTGGCTCGCCGCCCAGCGCTGGGGCGTTCCGCTCGTCCACGCCATGCACACCATGGCGAAGGTCAAGAACGCGGCGCTCGCGGCGGGGGACACCCCCGAGCCCGCCGCCCGCGTCATCGGCGAGACCCAGATCGTCGAGGCGGCCGACCGGCTGATCGCGAACACCGCCGAGGAAGCGGACGAGCTCATCCGCTTCTACGACGCCGATCCCGGAACTGTCGCCGTCGTCCACCCCGGGGTCAACCTCGACCGTTTCCGCCCCGCCGACGGGCGCGCCGCGGCCCGGGCACGCCTCGGGCTGCCGCAGGACGCCCTGATCCCGCTCTTCGCCGGCCGCATCCAGCCGCTGAAGGCCCCCGATGTGCTGCTGCGGGCCGTGGCCGCCCTGCTGGACCACGATCCCTCGTTGCGCCGCCGGATCGTCGTACCGGTCGTCGGCGGACCGAGCGGCAGCGGGCTCGCCAAGCCGGAGGGGCTGCAGAAGCTGGCGGCGCGGCTGGGCATCGCCGATGTCGTACGGTTCCACCCGCCGGTCGGACAGGATCGGCTCGCCGACTGGTTCCGGGCCGCGTCCGTGCTGGTCATGCCCTCGTACAGCGAGTCCTTCGGCCTGGTCGCCATCGAGGCGCAGGCGGCGGGCACCCCGGTCGTCGCGGCGGCCGTGGGCGGTCTTCCGGTGGCGGTGCGGGACGGCGTCAGCGGCTTCCTGATACCCGGGCACGACCCCCAGGCGTACGCACGGGCGCTGGGCCGATTCGCCGAGGCGCCGGACCTGGTCGCCCGCATGGGTGCGGCGGCGGCTGCGCACGCCCAGGGTTTCGGCTGGGACACCGCCGCGTCCGCGACGGCCGACGTGTACACGGCCGCGATGCAGGAACGCCGCCGTCGCGTACGCTCGCACCATGGCTGACGTACCCGATGAAGCGGTGACGGCGCAGGTCGCGCGGGCCGGGCAGGCGGAGGCGCCGTCCTCCGAGGCCACGCAGGTCGCGCGGATCATCGAGTCGACCCTGAAGGACGCCGAGCTCGCCTGGGAGAGTCCCGAGCCCGGCAGCTATGTCGTCACGCTGCCCGGCACGCGCAAGCTGTCCACCACCTGCTCGCTGCGGGTCGGCCGGCACTCGCTCTCCCTCAACGCCTTCGTCGTCCGCCACCCGGACGAGAACGACGCGGCGGTCCACCGCTGGCTCCTGGAGCGCAATCTCCGTCTCTTCGGCGTGAGTTACGCGATCGACCCGCTCGGTGACATCTACCTGGTCGGCAAGCTGCCGCTCTCCGTGGTCTCCCCGCAGGAGCTGGACCGGCTGCTCGGCACGGTCCTCGAAGCGGCCGACGGCTCGTTCAACACCCTGCTGGAACTGGGCTTCGCGAGCGCGATCCGCAAGGAGTACGTGTGGCGGGTGTCGCGCGGCGAGTCCACGCGGAACCTGGACGCGTTCACACATCTGACTCAACGCCCCGTCGACTGATTCCCGCGTCACGGTCCGGCTGACAGCCCCGCAGGTCGCGCCGACGGTCCCTCCATGCACTATCGGTGTGCCCCTCGGTGTGCCCTTCCGTGCGTCCTTCCGCGTGCCCTCCAGGCATCCCTCTGCACGTGTACACGTTCATCCATGTGGCCGAGGGTTCCCCACCGCGCCCGAAGATTCCCCGCTGCACGCCTCTTTCGCCGCGCCGGGGCGGCGTGGCATGCTCACCGCCGACTCAGATATGAACGTCGTTCACATGTATGAAAGGCGGCTCGGATTCATGGCGACCATGGGGAACATCAGCAGACGCGGACTGCTCGGCAGCGCGGTGGCCGTCGCCGCGGCAGCGGCCACCGGCGTCATCGGAGGCGGCACGGCATGCGCCGCGGGCCGTCCGACCGCGGGCGGAGCCGTCACGGGGGTCGGTGCGGCCACGCAGGCCGGTACCGCGACCGGGCAGGCGTCCGCGGTCGGCGCCCCGCGCGCCACACCCCTCTGGCGGGAGTTCGCCGCGGCCCCCTTCACCCACCCGCAGATCCCGTTCATCGGCCGGGCCGGCTACCGCGGCGGCCGTGACCTGCCCCGCCGGACGGACCGCGGCTTCGTCGCCGACGTCCGGAGTTACGGCGCGAAGCCGGACAACTCCGCCGACGCCGCCCCCGCGATCAACCGTGCCATCGCCGCTGCCGGAGAGCGTGGCGGTGGCACGGTGCTCATTCCCGCAGGCACGTACCGCATCGACGACATCATCCGGATCGGCCACAGCAAGGTGGTGGTGCGCGGCGCGGGCAGCGGGCGCACCAAGCTCTACGCGACCAGGAGCCTCACCGAGCTGATCGGTGTGTACGGCAGCCGCTATGGCGGTGACAAGTCCAGCTGGTCCTGGGCCGGCGGCCTGATCTGGCTCTGCCCGAAGGGCCGTTGGGCCTCGCTCACCGACGCGATCAGGGCTGGGGCCTGGCCCTTCGAGGGCTGGACCGGGAACAGCCGGGACGAGTGGAGCACGCTGACGGCGGTCGCCCCCGCTCGCCGGGGTGACCGGTCGATCACCGTCGCGTCCACGAAGAACCTGAAGCGCGGCGGGCTCGTCCTGCTCCGTCTCGCCGACGACGCCGACCACACGCTCCTGGAGCACATGGCGGGCGGCGGCCCCGGTCCCGAGGCGTACTACTGGGACGACAAGACCAAGCTGACCTCGTACGTGCCCTACGAGTGGCCGGTCCGCATCACCTCCGTGCGGGGCCACCGGGTCACTCTGGAGCGCCCGCTCCCGCTCGATGTCCGCCCCGAGTGGGATCCGCGCCTGACCACGCTCGTCACCCCGCTCACCGGCTCCGGCGTCGAGGGCCTGACGCTCGAAGCGGTCGAGACCCCGCAGGAGCAGCATCTGCTCGACAAGGGGTACAACGGGGTCGCGTTCCAGTGCGCGTACGACTGCTGGGCCGACGACATCACCGTGCGCCATGTCGACAACGGCTTCGGCCTGATCGGCGCGTCCGCCTGCACGCTGCGCCGCACACGGGTCGAGGGCCGCGGCTCGCACCACCCGTACTACTGCCGTGAGGGTTCGCACGACAACCTGGTCGAGGACTTCACCATCGCCCGGCGCACCGTTCCGGCGCCTGCCGGAACGCAGCTGCACGGCATCAACGTCGAGGGCCTGTCCAGCTACAACGTCTGGTCGCGCGGCGTGATGGAGATGGGGACGTTCGACTCCCACCGGGGCATGCCGTTCGCCAATGTCCGTACCGACATCACCGTGGAGAACAACGGGCGTCACGGCGGCGACGCGAGCGCCGGGCCGCTCTTCGGCGCCCGTTTCACGCACTGGAACATCCGGGTCACCAACGGCCGGGCCGGCCTGATGCGGATCGACGGGCTCGCCCCGTACAGCGCGACGGTCGGCGTCAGCGAGGTGACGGAGTTCGACCAGATCGACGTCCCCGACTTCACCGGCGATCTGCACACGCGGCTGGAGGCGTACGGCACACCGGAGGCGGTCCGGCCGCCGAACCTCCACGACGCCCAGCGGGCGCTGGGCGGCTGAGGTGCGGGTGTCGGCAGGGCGATGGTGCGGGTGCTGTGTGCGTCGGCAGGGTGACGGTGCGGGTGCTGTGGCCAGTGGTCGGCTGACGGTGCGGGCGCTGTGGCCAGTGGTCGGCTGACGGTGCGGGTGCTGCGGGCCGGTGGTCCTCAGCCCCGTGCCCGCAGCGCCGACTCCACGTTGTCCAGCGCCGATTCGAGCTGCGGACCGACCTCCTTCCACGCCCAGTCCAGGTGGTCCTGGGGTACGCGGCGCGGGACCGTCTCCACCAGCATGATCAGGTAGAGGTAGCAGCGGTACAGCGCCAGCCGCAGCCGTGCGGACGCGTCGAACACCACGGGCTGCCCGCGGCCGGCCCCGTACCCGGCGAGGAAGTCCTCGTCCTCCTGGATGTCCGTGAACAGGGCGAGCGATACGAAGTCGGCCACCGGGTCGCCCCAGAACATCCGCTCGCCGTCGATGATCCCGCCGATGGTGCGCGCGCCGGGCTCCCCGGCCACGAGCAGGTTGCCCTGCCACAGGTCGAAGTGGACCAGGGCGGGCCGGGTGACGTCGTCGAGCACGGGCGAGGCGTCGGCGAGAACCGCTCGGATCGCGGCCGTCGGGCGCGGCAGCCGGGCGCGGTAGGTGTCCGCGTCGGCGAGTACGGCGTCGGTCATGGCCGTGAACGCCTGCCGCCAGGTCGGGGACAGCGGGCCCAACGCCCCGGCCGGATAACCGAATCCGCCAGGGCCTGCGACGGAGTGCAGGCGGGCGACGATCCGGCCCAACTCGTTCCTGAGCCGACGCTCCTCGGCGTCGGTAACGGTGTGCTCGGCGTGCTCGACTGTGGTGTGCCCGGCCGTGGTGTGCCCGGCCGTGGTGTGTTCGGACGTGGTGTGTTCGGACGTGGTGTGCCCGGCCGTGGTGCGCTCGGTGTGCTCGGCTGTGGCGTTTGTGAGGGCGGACCAGGGCCGGCCCGGGCAGGCCGACATGATCACGAACGGGCCGGTCGGCGCGGTCGGGTCGAGTTCGCTGTGCAGGACACGCGGGACCACGTCCGGCGCGCCGGCGCGGGTGCAGAACTCGACCTCGTTGACGAGCAGATCGCGTTCGTAACTCATCAGGGTGCCGTCGGTCGCGGGCGGCGGAATCTTCACCACCCAGTCGCCGCCGTCGGTGAGGGTCACCCGGGTGACGGCGTTGAACGTGCCGCCGGTGAGAGGCGTGACCGCGGTGATCCGGTCGTCCGTCAGGCCAACGGAGCGAAGAACTGCGGACGTTGCGTCATCTGTCTGCATGAGTGAATGTGCCCCCTGTGTCGGCATTCGGCGCAGCTCGTGAGGACGGGGCGGACCTTTCACAGAAAGATCACAGCGCCGTCACGATCGCATCGGATGCCCTCATTGATTGATCATCAAACAAACTTTCGCTCTTAGAGTGTGCAAAACCCGAAGTTCCCAGCTCAGAGAGACGGATCCGGACCATGCGATCCACTGTCATACGCCGTACCGCCCTTGCCTCCGGCGCAGTGTGCCTGGCTCTGCTCGCCACCGCCTGTGGTGGCTCGGATTCCGGTTCCGGTGACGGCGACAAGGCGGACGCCAAGGGCAAGGAGTCCGCTGCCGCGAAGCCGGCTGCCGAGGTGCTGACGGCGGCCGAGCTGGAGAAGGCGGCGCTGGCCCAGGGCGACGTCAAGGGGGAGAAGATCACCAAGGCCGCGGCCAAGGACATCATCGCCGCCGACGACATCACCGTGGACAAGGAGGCCTGCACCTCGTTCGCCCGCGCGTTGATGGGCACGGCGATCGGCGAGCCCGCCGTCTCCACTCAGCGGCACTCCATCAGCGAGCCCAAGAAGGGCAGCAAGGAGAGCGAGGACAGCGAGGACATCGACGCGGCGTTCGCGGCGGCGTTCGACATCACGACGACGCAGATCAATCTCGCCTCGTACGAGGGCAAGGCCGCCGAGGAGACGATCGCCGGCCTGCGCACCGCGGCCACCGAGTGCTCCGGCGGCTTCGGCTTCACAGCGGCTGGTGAGAAGCAGAAGGTCAGCAAGATCACCGAGGAGCAGGTCGAGGCGGGGGAGGAAGCTCTCGCCTGGACGGTGACGGTCGAACAGGACGGCGAGAAGGTCTCGTTCAGGCTGGTGGCCTTCCGTCAGGGTGCCACGGTCGCCTCCTTCTCCGCGTTCAATCTGGCCGAGGCGGCCGGTGAGCCGGGGGACTACGGCCTGCCGACCGCGCTGGTCGACGGCCAGGCGGCCAAGCTGGCCTGACTCGGGTACGCGACCCGCTACCCGTGAGTACTCGTACTCATGATCGGTTCTTCCCCCTCCGGGCAAGCTGGATCCACCAGCCACCCAGGGGGAGTCGACCATGTACGGAACCAGCAGACGTCATCACGTGAGGCCCGCGAGCGGCGGACGCCGTCCGAGCCGGTCCGCAGTGGGCCTCGCCCTGGCCTCGGTGGCCGTGGCGCTGCTCACCGCAGGCTGCTCGACCGAGGACGCGGTCTGCAGCGACGGCGAGTACCCGGTCCTGACCGTCGGAAGCACCGGGTCGGCGTGCGTGTCCAACGACGAGGAACCGCCGAAGGGATACACCCGATACCCGGAGGGCAAGGTTCCGAAGCATGTGGACGACAAGTGGTACACGTACTGGGAGACCCACACCGTGGACGAGAACGGAAAGATCACCGACGCCCCTGGCTACCCCGGGGAGTGAGACGGATCCCGGGCGTCCAGGCGTCCGGGCGTCCGAGGGACGGGACATCCGGGGACGGGACATCCGAAGTGGCTTCTCGGCGCCGGTTCACGGCAGCGGGACGAGCCTCACCACGGTGACGATCAGGACCGACCCGGAGACGTAATAGAGCACGATCGCCCCGGCGACCGTCGCCTCGCGGCGGTCGTGCTCGCTCTTGACGGCCGACGACCCGTGCCCGTACGGGTCGAGGCCCAGGGTGCGCGCCATCTCGTCGCGGAAGACCTCGCCGTCGCGCATCTTGGCCAGGGTGTCGTCGGCGGGTGGGGCGTAGGAGATGCGGAAGCTCAAGCGACGGTCCGCCTCTCGGCCTCGTCCTGCGCCAGCCTGTCCAGGATCTTCTCGGCCTCCGGGTCGGGTACGGCCTCCAGCATCCAGTGCCGCATGACCGCCTGGATCTCCCCCACGCCGGCCTCGTTGATGGCGCGGTCGAACTCCTCGCGCCGCTCCTCGGGCAGCGCGGCCCGGATGGCCGGAATGCTGTTGGGCACGTCGACTTCGGCGCCGCCGACAAAGGTCTTCAGGGGCTCGCCCATGATTGCTCTCCCCGCTCTCCTTGCTCTCTGCGCACGGCCCGTCCGGTCGGTCCCTTCACGTGCGGGCCGGTGCACGGGACACGTTAGCGCCAGGGTCGGGTGCGGGCGCAGAACCCGCGTGATGAGGCGCTGTCGTGACGGCCCGTCATGGTGTCTGTCGAAGGCGTCGGCGTCCGGATGGTCCAGTGGATCCCGGCGATGACCGGCCACTTGCTCGGTGACCGGTGCCATCTCGGTGCGCGACCGGCCCGGTTGAGGTGCGTGGCCGCACCTGTCTCCGCCCCCGACGTGCGAGACCACGACCTACGGGTGTTCGGTGAGCAACTCCGCCAGTCGGTCGGCGAACGCGGTGAGCCAGTCCAACTGGGGGCCGCTGCGGGCGACGCGGAATCCGTGGCGGCGACCCCAGAACGCGGCCTGGACGGCATGGAACTGGGCCCAGCGCCGGGCGCGTTCGGGCTCGACTTCCGCGGCCTCGGCGAAGACGTCCAGGGCTCGATGGACAGCCTTGCGCAGGTCGTTCGCCTCAAGGAGCGTCGGCGCGCGCGACTTGAGCAGCGTGCCGCCGTCGTAAGCGGGATCTCCCGCATATCCCTTGGGGTCGACGGCCAGCCATGGTTCACGGTCGGCGCGCAGGATGTTCCTGGCGTGGAGGTCACCGTGGACGAGGATGTCCGGCTGGACGCGACCCAGTTCGCGAACGGTCGCCACGGCGGCGTCCACCACGGAGCGCGGCAGTGCGTGCGTCAGCTCCTCAGCGTCCTTGCGCAGTTGTTCCTCCCAGGCATCGGCCCGCTCCCTCAGCCGGGGCAGGCCCGGTGGCGCGGGGATGGCCAGCCGGCGACTGATCCGCCCCGCGACCGTCACCACCTCGTCGCCGTCTTCGACTTCGGCCAGGGTGGACGTCCGGACCCGCTCAAGCAGCATCGCGAACCGCTCGTCGTCGCGCTCGCGCAGCAGGACCGCTCCGCGCCCGTCCCACGCCGCGAAAGCGTCCGGCTCGTGGACGTTGCCGGAGTGGGGAAAGGACACCTTCAGCACAGCGGTACCCTCGGCCCGCCCCTCGGTCCGCTGCCGCACCGGGACGATGACCCCGACACCCCCGTGCATGACCTTCCCGTCCGGCACGCAATCCCAGCGCCCCAGCACGTCTTCCACGATCCCGGCCAGTTCGCCGAGCCACGCCGCGCCGAGCTCTCCTTCGCGCTCAAGGGTGCTCCGCGCGAACGCCTCCGGTACCTCGATCATCCGGGCACCCTATGCGCCGGCCTGCCGCCGCCACCATGCCCGAGCCGGCCACTATCGCCGCCGGGCAGCAGCCTTGTGCCTGCGCGTTCGGCGCGTTCCCGTCGCCGACGGCGGCAGCGCTCCTGGGGACTGGCGGCCCACGGGCGGCCCAGGCCCCACGGGATGCCCGGGCCCACGGAAAAGCCCCCTGCCTGACGGGAATCCGCAGGCAGGGGGCTTCCAGCTACAGCGTTACTTCTTCTTGCCCTGGGTCTTGCGGGATATCTCGCCGACCAGGGTTTTCGCAGGTAGAGGCGCTGATCGACTCGGGGTGAGCGGTCGCCATTGGTCGTTATCGGGTGCCGTTGAGCAGCCTCGGACGGCCCAGAGACGGCCCAGCCTGAGGCGCCCGAACACCGCTTCAGGAGCCCGCTCACGCTTGCCATGGTTCCACGTGAAGACACCTATCCTGCTGGGTGTAGCCCCCAGGCACGTCTACGCCAACGGCGTCCCAGAAGGGTGCGGATTCGCGGAAGTGCCCACCACCTGTGTGCCACTCGAATCCCGGGTAAGCCCGCCGTAGAGACCGGAGAGCAGCTGAGGCGAGGCCGCAGCGCTTGTAGCCCTCATAGAGCTCGTAACACGATCATGAGCGGGCTTTCTTGAGGCGTCTGTAGCAGATGAGGCTGCAGGCGAGGGAGACGAAGGCGTCGTGGAGTTCGGTG